>CAMLSF010000028.1 GCA_946482615.1 uncultured Chromatiaceae bacterium
ATCAAATCAGCCTGATTAGCGCTGCCGCTATAGCCCAACAAGGCCAGTTGATGCTCTGGCCTTTTGCCCATAACCCAGGCCCCTGCTACAGCTGTTTATTCCCGGATTTAACAGATCAATCCGGCAATTGCAGCAACTTAGGGGTGTTAGCGCCTTTGCCCGGCATTCTGGGCGCTATGCAAGCTATGTTACTGATCCAACAAATGATTCAGCCGGATCAGCAGGCGAAATTCTGGCAGTTTGAGGGCCTGGGGTTCAGGTTATCTGGTTATGAAATGCCAGTTCAAGATTGCAGCTGTCGGGTTAAAAAACCAAACTGAAATAGGTTTTGTTGGTCAGGTTAAAACCACAGCCTTAAGACTGTGGCTTTAACAAACCTCTTTATCAATCACTTATTTAGTCAGGTAGCGTGGGCCTGGTTTGGTATGGCCAAAACGTTGTGACAACTCTTTTCGGGCGGTTTCGAACCCATCCCACTCAGCGCCGTCCTGTAATGGTGGGATAGTGATCACTTCACCTGCATCCAGACCTGCCAAAGCGGCATCCACCATATCTGCGGTGCTCATGACTATTTCAGTAGGTAAATGCTCGTGCGGCAGGCCGGCCACACCCCAAAAATCTGTGGCTGTGGCGCCTGGCAATACCGCCTGAATTCGAATGCCCTGCGAGGCCAGTTCATGCTGCAGAGACTGCGTCAGCGCCAGCACATAAGCTTTGGTTGCCCCATACACACCGTTCAGAATTTCCGGCCCTACCGCGACAATAGAAGCGATATTAATTAAGGTGCCGCCGCCCTGTTTGACGAAGGCTGGCACTGCGGCATAGGTCAGGCGGGTTAAAGCAGTGACATTGATATCAATCATGCTGACCATGTCTTTGATATCACTTTGCAGTAAAGGAGCCACAGCGCCAAAACCTGCGTTATTGACCAGCAGATCAATACCACCCTGAGCCAGCACGGCTTCTACTTGAGCGGATTCCGCCGGGTTCGCTAAATCAGCCTGGATCAGTTGCACAGTGCGACCTGTTGCACTGCGTATTGAAGTTGCTACAGCCTCCAGACGCTCTTTATTCCGCGCCACCAGGATCAGGTTATAACCACGACGGGCTAAACGGTCCGCATACACAGCACCTATGCCAGATGAAGCACCAGTGATCAAAGCAGTTTTCGTATTCATGTTATTTTCCTTAAATAGGTGTTGAAGACGACTTTATTCTGGCAGAACAGAAAATAAGATAAATGACACAAAAAACGCATTTAAGGACATCATTTGGCGTTGGAGTTAAGCAGGAAAAATAAACTTAACACAGCTGGACAAAACCTGACAAAGCACAAATAATGCACAACACATATTTATACATTATTAAGAATTACCCACCTTTAAGGACATCAGATGAACAAACGTATCGGGCTCATTGTGTATGATGATTTTCAGATCCTGGACTTAGCCGCACTGACCGTCTTTGAGTTCGCCAATACAATGCAGCAGAAAATCCAGTACCAGTTTGCGTCTTTGTCGGTGGACGGTGGTGCAGTCAGAAGCTCCACCGGAGTCGTGATAGAGACACAACCCATTGGTTTTGGTAGCTACGATACCCTGATGATCGCAGGCGCTTTGCTTATTCCAAACCCCATGCCGGCCTTAGAGGAAAAATTAAACGAAGCGGCCTCAGGCACAACCCGGATTGCCAGCATTTGTACCGGCGCTTTTGTACTGGCTAACGCAGGTTTATTAGATGGTAAAAGAGCCACTACACACTGGGCCTGGGGCCGGCATCTGCAGGACTATCATCCGGCAGTGCAGGTCGATGAAGATAAAATTTATGTCAAAGATGGCCAGATCTGGACATCAGCCGGAGTGACAGCCTGTATCGACTTAGCCCTGGCTTTAGTAGAGGCCGACTTAGGCGCTGAAGTAACAAAAAGCATAGCGCGCCTGATGGTGGTGCATCATAGACGGACAGGCGGGCAGTCGCAGTTTTCGGCTATGGCAGAACTGGAACCCAGTTCAGACAGGGTCAGAGAGGCACTTCAATTTGCCAAAGAAAATCTGCATAAAGATTTATCAGTGGAAGATTTAGCAGAACATGTGCACTGGAGCCCACGGCATTTCAGCAGGGTTTTTCATAGTCAAACCGGTATGGCCCCAGCCAAAGCTATAGAAAAACTAAGGCTGGAAGCAGCTCAATCCTTGATAGAACAAGGCCATTCTTCCATCAGCCGTATTGCAACCCTGACAGGTTTCGGTGACGAAGAACGGATGCGCCGCGCTTTTTTGCGCACCTACGGCCAGTCGCCCAAAGCCTTTGTGCATTTATCGCGGCTACAGCAGGATAATGTGTATTTGTCCTGAGTTTATTATCAAATAATTTTTGAAACTGATTCGGGATATCAGCTCTTTTACTGCTGAATCAGTACTTCTATGCTGTAGTTACAAACAAGCAGTATAAACGGAGCTCAAAGATGCTGTATCTACTGGCCGAAATTCAGGCCAAACCCGGCAAAGAACAGATAGTTAAACAAGCCTTATTGCAGTTACTTGAACCGACACGACAGGAAGAAGGCTGTCAGCAGTATGAGTTATTTGCTGACGAGGCAGTTACAGGATTGTTTTTAATGCAGGAGATCTGGGCGTCAGAGTATGCATTGGAACAGCATAATAACAGTGCTCATTTGCGTGGTTTTGCTGACTACTGCAAACAACAGGATGCGTTACAGCAGGTGACATTAAGACGACTTGGGTTTATTGGTTAACTGACTTCAGGAGCAAGGTAAAGCTCACTCTATATCAGCTTTACCTTCCTCCTGCTAAATCAATAAAAGTGCCTGTGGCGTAAGACGCCTGATCGGACAACAGCCATAAAATCGCTTGTGCAACTTCTTCCGGCTGGCCACCTCGTTTCATTGGAATGACGTCTTTGATGCGGTCAACCCGGCCTGGCTCACCGCCGCTGGCATGAATATCTGTGTAAATAAAGCCCGGCCGTACTGCATTCACCCGAATCCCCTGATCAGCAACCTCTTTGGACAACCCCAGAGTGAAACTATCCAAAGCCCCTTTGGATGCGGCGTAATCTATGTATTCGCCGGGTGAACCAGTACGGGAAGCCACGGACGATACATTGACTATAACGCCACCTTTGCCTCCCAGTTTGACTGACATCCGCTTCACAGCTTCGCGGGCACATAACATAGGCCCTATCAGATTGGCGGCCAATACCCGCTGTAAACGGCCTTGATCCATATCCAGCAGACTGCTTTGCTTTTCCAGAATACCGGCGTTATTCACCAGTGCAGTCACAGGCCCCAATTCCCGATCCACCCGCTGAAACAAAGCCACTATCTGAGTTTCATCAGCAAGGTCAGCCTGCATAGCAACAGCTGTGCCGCGTGCAGCGCGAATATCGGCCACCACAGCATCAGCGGCCTGTTGATTGGTTAAATAATTAACGCAAACCAGATAGCCCTGAGCTGCAGCCAGTTTTGCAGTCGCAGCGCCAATACCGCGACTGCCTCCTGTGACTATCAGTACTTTTTTCAAACCCGCTTAAAGCCTATTCTAAACCCGCCCCAATGCCGGCCTTTGACCAGAATAGGCACTGATAAGTCATGCAAAATTTCGCCTGTGTCCCGTTTGTAGGTTTGCAGCAACATAGGTTGGGTATTGCTGCCGCAACGGCTGCCAGTGCGGTCGCTGAAGATACGTTTGGTGCGGTTTTGCAGTAAGTCTTTTTCGTAGTTGCCCGTTAAGGCCTGACTGTATTTTTTATTGTGGGTCGGGAAATAACCTTTGCGATCGACACCTCCGGCGTACAACACATTGCTATGACGCTCCAAAATAGGCTCCTGGATCAAAGGGAAAAACTGGTCGGTAAAACTGTCATAAGAGGTATGAAATTTTTGCGGATTAGTATTAGCAATAGGCTGATACTGCTCAGCAAATAACTGTTGTTCTGTCAGCTTGCCGTCACTCAGGGCTTTTTCAAATAAAGCCCCTATAGCAGCTGCGGCTTGCTGCGCCTCTTTCAGTACAGGGTTAAAGAAGCTCTGGCTGGTGACTGTGCTGAGTTCACGATAAATACTTTCAGTTTCTACCGACAATTCAATGGCCTGATCCGCCACTGTGCTGCCTTTATGTTCTATCGCCGACAAGGCTTTATTAATACTCTGAATCGACTGGCCCAATTGCTGGCTGGTATTTTCCAACCCTGTACTGACCTGCTCTATTTGCTCCAGCGCAGCAGACACTTGCCCCACTTCGGTATTGATGCCATTAAAACCTGCCGCCACAGACTGCAATTCCTGCTGCACATCACCACTTAATTGCACCAGTTGAGTCATCACTGCAGCGGTTTGTTCACTTTGGCTGCGAATATCAGCCAGCATTTTTGCTATGTCTTTAGTTGCTTCTGAGGTTTTGCCTGCCAAAGCCCGCACTTCATCCGCCACTACAGCAAAACCACGGCCTTGTTCGCCGGCACGGGCGGCTTCAATAGCCGCATTTAATGCCAATAAGTTGGTTTGATTGGCCACACCTGTGATCACTTCAGTAATACGCTGAATATCGTCGGCACTGCCTTTGAGTTGCTCCAGCCGGGCCGCTGCATCACTGACTGCATTAGCTAACTGATTGATATTATCTACACTTTTTTGCAGTCGCTGATCGGCAGTGCTGCACGCATTGGCCGTATGAGTAATGCTATGGCTGATTTGCTGCAGGTTATCTGTCAGCTGACCGCTGGTATCGGTTAAGCCTGTTGCAGCGCTGCCAATCTGGCCACAGTCGTCGCTGCTGTGTTTAATGTCTTTAATTAAACCGTCGATATAAAAGGAAACTTCTGCTGCACCTATCGCCATTTTTGATGTAGCTTCGGTGATATGGTGAGCACTGTCGGCCAGCGCATTGGATTCATCTTTAACCTGAACTTCTGGTTGTTTCCTACTACTCCAAAACAGAAAACCAGCAACAGCCAACAGATTGAACAGCACCAAAAGCCAGCTGTTAAAGTCCAGCCACAGGTACAGCAGCTGCGCCGCCAGCCAAACCCCAACAAACACCACTGCAGCACGTAGATTTTCCATAACGACTTCCCATTCGACAAAGGCCAGAGACAAAATGGCAGAAGAAAACATAGCAGAGTCTATGGCTCTGCAGCATTTTCGGTTCTGGCAGTGTTTCTGTTATGCAAGCAACTGTCAAACCATCCCCGGAGTATTGCGACTAAAGTCTATGGTTGTAGCCAGACAACAGTTTACTGCCGGACAGGAAAACCGCTATCGGTCCAGGCTTGCATACCCCCTGCTATTGAGTATAAGTCACGAAACCCCATACGCTGCAGCGACTCCACAGCCAAAGCAGAACGGGCACCAGAGCGGCAAATTAAATACAAAGGCTGAGTGGCCAGTTCAGTTAAGGCCAACACCGCATCCTTCTGCTCTGCCACTGCAGGATGCTGCGGCAACTGCATTTCCAGCACACCCCGGGGCATATTGACCGCAGTAGGAATATGGCCAGCAGCAAATTCAGCAGGTTCACGCACATCAATAATACGGGCCTGACTGCTTTGTAATAAAGCAGCCAGTTGCTGCACTGTCAGTTCCTGAATTTTCGTTTTGGCTTCGGCCACCAGCTGGGCTCCGGTTTTCATAAAAGCAGTCCTGTGTAGTGAGTTGGGTTTAGTGTATACCGAAATACAATTCAGGTGGAGCAAGGGTTAAATGATGCAGACAGAGATGCTCCAACTTAACCAGCTTGCTTGAAAATCATCACTCTCCCGCAGCCATCTGCTGTAAAAACTCCAGCCGCTGTTTTTCTTCGTCACTAAGCACAAAAGGTTCGTCGCTCAACTGACCAAAGTTGATGGCCTCCACCACAAAACCTGGTTCTTTGCTGTCACCGTATCTGCTGGCTTCGCCCGGCATGGCGGAGCGTAATTCCAGCACAAAAGTACCAAGCCAATAAGGCCCGGCTTGTTGCTGCAATACCTGTTTAAAAGCCCGCAGTTCGAGCTTGGCAGAACCCTCGGTTAACTGTTCTTCTGCTGTCAGCACAGCTAAAGGCTGTTTGTTTTCGGTAAATAAATTGGCTCTTAAGCGGTACATACCGGCTTTTTTTACCTCCAGCTCTACAGGGATCACTAAATCAGCGCCACGCGAACTGCTGCTGCCAATGCCTGTGATAGTGGCCACCGGATAGCTATAGTCCAGCCCTGTTTGTAGTTGTTGGGTTTTGCCTTGCGCTTCAAACAACACCACCAGTTCCATAGCGCCGTCCCAGTTTTCTCTGGCCTCAAACTGATGTGCCCATTCAGTGGCATCCGCACCTGCAGTTAAATCGGCCTGCGCCAGCACTTTACCACTGAGCTGCTCACGTAATTCGGCTTTCACCTGCTGCGCTGATAAACCTGCCATCACCAGTTTAAATACCACAGCTTCAGGGTAGGTAAAGCGGTATTTAGGCAACACCAGACTGGCGCTGGCACCGCCTTCCAGCGGCAAGGCCACAGTATCAAAGTGATTGGGGTTCAGCAGTTGATGATCGGCCGGAGTTAAAGGCCTGGAATAGGCTGGGTAGCTGAGTTCAGCCGCATAAGCTTGCGACAACAAGCTAAAACTTTGCTGCAATTCTTGTTGCTGATACTGATCCATTTGCACTGGTGCGGCAGTTTGCACAACAGCTTTTTGCGCAAGTTCAGCAACAGCATCAGGCTGTGGTTTATCCACCGCCACCACAGCAGTTTCAGCTTTAGGCCAAAACCAAAAAGCCGCCAGTGCTATCAGCACCAGCAGCAGACTAACCAATACTTTCTTGTGCATTAATCAGCGGCCTGACTGACTAAAGACGACATACTCTGGCGATCTGAGCCTGTGACTAATAAGTAGTTAGACGCAAACACCCACCAACCCCGTGATTGCTGATAGGTCTGGAACTGCAAAGCCTCAGCGTTTAAATAAGTGGCTCTGGCATTAGCAGCTGTCACTTCACCATCGCGGCTGTCTTCAATCAGGCCACTGTGGCTATAGTCATTGCCCATCAGCATGGGGTAGTGATACGGCATAAAACCCTTAACGCCACTGCTTTGACTAGCCAGTTTGCCATCAAAAGCCACGTTTGCACTGCAGCTGTCAAAAGAGCCGACAGCAGAGGCACCACAACTGGAATGACTGGCAACAACACCGTCGTCAGTGCCAGGTAAAAATGGTCCTGTGGCATTTAAAAAGTCAGAACCTGCACCGGCAAAACGTAAACGTGGCACCCTGCTGGTGGGAAAACTGGCCAACTGGCGCGCCGTATTAACCCTTAAATCGTTTAGCACACCAATGTTAGAAGGGGATGGCATTTGGCCTAACCACAAAGATAAAGCTGCACGTAAGGCTGCATCTGTCCAGCTGCCGCCACCAGCCACACTGACCGCCAAATCAGCAAGTTCCACCCCACCACCAGCACCGGCAAAATCAAAACTGGCGATAATATTCAGCGGCTGTAAACCAGCGTTTTTCAGCCATAAAGCCTGGTTGTCGATGATATAACGGGTGACTAAATCGCCGGTGGAGTGGCTGACAAAAATACAACCGCTGTTGCAGGTACCAGAGCGGGACAGCTGTTGCAATTTAGGCCAGACATAGTCTGTGGCAATTTTGCCTGTGATACGTTCCTGAGAAGGCCAGTCAATCCGCTCGTCAGCGCGGCTTAACCAAAAGCCAGCCCAATAGTCGGCGCCGTTACTGCTGACATCAGCCCCTACAGGCCGGTCGGCTAAATTACCGGGCTGAAAACCATGCACCAACACCACGGGATGACCATTTAACGCCGCAGCAAGAGGTAAGCTCAGCAGCGCCAAGCCGGCTGCCGCCATTTTCAGTAGTTTCATTTGTTTGTCCTTGTTCTTGTCTTTGTGAATTTATTGTTTTATTTGCATCATTTCCGTGATGCCAAGTTACAAATCCCAGTACAAGATAGAACAGCTTAATGACAATGCAATCGCAGAAAGGTGAATAAAAGCAGTGGGAAAGTGGCTAAAAGACTCTGCTGTGTTTGAATTTTAAATGTTAACAAATGGATAAAAAGCTGGCTGACCTGCTCATCTCTGAATTCAGCGGCCAATATGAACAACACTACAAATGTTTAAAGTGATTACTCAAATTATTTTTTATTTGATGAAAAACAATGGAGCAGTACAACTTTTTCTGCTCCGGCACCTTTAGTTGTTATGGGATTTGAACATTACAATCACTGCCAGGTCCGCCACCCGGGATCCAGGTCCAACGTGTCTCATTGCGACAGTTGTAACGCTCTGTGGTGCGCTCTTCACGGTAAGTATGCACAGCCTCGTTCAAATAGTATCCCTGCTTTTTGCCACATTGACCAAAGGCGATATGGCCTTCCACTGTTTGAGTTACTGTATGATTTTCATAAGGCAAACTAATGTAAATACATTGAGTGACTGGCTTTTGTACTATCACAGTACGTTCGTCACAGACTTCAACCTGATATTCAGCCCAATAACCACATTGCTGCTGCGCCACTGCAGCTGTAGAAGCAAATGCCAGCATAACAACTAATTTTTTTAACATTCTGATTCTCCTGTTTGATGATTTAGTTGCACTTTAAGGTGCAAAAGTTAAATTAACATCAACAAGAAGATAATTCACATCATTTTTGCTACAAATTTACCTCTATTGTATATTTTAGAGGATGCCAGCAGCCACTATATTCGCCAGTTTAGCGCGCAGGTCGGTGATGGAGCTGTTGCGGTTGGGGTGCACACGATTCGATAACAAAATAACGTAGGTGCGACTGGCAGGGTCAATCCATAGACTGGTGCCGGTAAAACCTGTATGACCAAAAGAGCCTGCTGGCCATAAATCCCCTTTAGGTGCTGAATAAGCTGTTTGCATATCCCAGCCTAAAGCCCGGCTTTGGTTGCCAATCACAACCGGAGTGAGTAAACGTTGCACTGCCAGTGGCGATAATAGCCTTTGGCCTTTTAACTCACCGCCGTTTAGAAGCATTTGAGCAAATAAGGCTAAATCCTTTGCCGTGCCAAAAACTCCGGCATGGCCTGCAACACCATTTAAACGTAGCGCTGTTGGGTCGTGTACCACAGCATGTAAATAAGGTTGGGCATAGTTTGGCAGCAGCTGTTGATAATCCGCATCCCCTTGTAGCTGTTCAGTCGGGGCTATACGTTGCAGATAAGCACTCTCTTGTGAAGGTTGATCCAGAGGCAAATAGCGGCTGTCTTTCATCTGTAAAGGTTTGAAAATGCGTTGTTCTGCTAATAGATGCAATGGCTGGCCGGTGATTTGTTCAACCACTAAGCCCAATAAAATAAAACCTATATCTGAATAGACAAACTGCTGATCCGGTTTGGTTTTTAACTTCAGTTTCGCCAGTTGTTGCTCTAAACCAGCTTTGCCTTGCCAGAATTCACGCCGGTCAAACCCATCGGCTAAACCTGAACTGTGAGTCAGCAATTGCAGCACAGTGATGTTTTTCACTTCAGCATTGTTAAGCTGCTTCAGGTACTTGCCGACAGGATCTGTTAAACGCAATTCGCCCTGCTCCACCAGTTGCATGATGAGGGTGGTGGTCACTAAAGGTTTAGTTAAAGAAGCTAAGTCAAACACAGTCTCTGTTGTAGTGACAGCAGCTGCAGGCGAATAGGTTTTAGAACCAAAAGCCTGATGATACAGAATCTGTTCACCACGGCCCACCAGCACTACAGCACCAGGTAACTGCTTGTCAGCTATCGCCTTTTCAACCAAAGGCGCGATGCGCTTATAAGGTTCAGTTGCCAGAACAGCTGAACTGACACAACACAACAGGGAAAATAATATAGCTTTGATCTTCATTACCTTTATCCTCCCTGCTGTGACCTACTCACTGAACAATGCTAACAAGTCCTGCGCTTCGCCCTGCCAGATATGGCTTTGACCCAGACTGAAAATCTGGTCCGCCAAACCTTGTTTAAACTGCTGTAACTGCTGCACTTTTTCTTCCACAGTTTTGCTGATAATCAGCTTATAGACAAATACCTGCTTGTCCTGACCTATACGGTAGGCGCGGTCTGTTGCCTGATTTTCCGCAGCCGGATTCCACCATGGGTCGTAGTGAATGACAGTATCAGCAGCGGTCAGGTTTAAACCTGTGCCGCCAGCTTTTAAGCTGATTAAAAAGACCGAATTATCACCCTGCTGGAATTCGTCTATTTGTTCCTGGCGTTTTTTCGTCTGGCCTGTCAGCTTACTGTAGCTGATATCCATATACTGCAGCTCCTGCTCTATCAGGCTCAGCATGCTGGAGAACTGACTGAAAATCAGCACCTTACGACCTTCTTCGATCATCTCAGGCAAAGTGTCCCGCAGCCACTGCAACTTAGCATTATTCTGCACCAACTGAGCTTGCTCTATCGGCAATAAGCGCGCATCACAACAGGCCTGACGTAACTTTAACAGCGCGTCCAGATACTCCATCTGACTGGCGGCTACGCCTTTGCGCAAAAACAGTTCCCGCACTTTGGTTTCCATAATCAAACGGATGCTTTCGTACAAATTGCGCTGATCCGATTCCATCTCCAGCAGCTGCAGAATTTCGGTTTTGTCCGGTAATTCGGTCGCCACCTGCTTTTTAGTGCGGCGTAACATAAAAGGTGCAATCCGCTGACGCAGCGCATGAGCCCTTTCTGCATCGGCTGACTTTTCTATGGGTTTGCGAAACACCTGCTGGAATCTGGCTTCTGTGCCCAATAAACCCGGTAAGACAAAATCAAATAAGGCTTTGAGTTCGCCCAAATGGTTTTCCAGCGGCGTGCCTGTGAGCGCCAGCTTAAAGTCGGCTTTGACCAGGCGTGCACTTTGCGCCGACTGCGAACCGGCATTTTTAATATGCTGAGCTTCATCCAGCGCCATCAGGCTAAAGTGATGGGTCTGGTAATAAGCCAAATCCCGTACCAACAGCGGATAGCTGGTCACTATTAAGTCGTATTTTTCCAGTTGGTCAAACAGCGCCTGACGTTTAGGGCCATATAAAGTCAGCACTTTCAGTGAAGGGGCAAAACGGGCTGCTTCTTGTGCCCAGTTGCCCAATAAACTGGTAGGACAGACGATTAAAGCCGGATGCTTTAATAACCCCGACTCTTGCTGATGCAGCAAAAAGGCCAGCGTTTGTACTGTTTTCCCCAACCCCATATCGTCGGCCAGAATGCCACCCAAACCAAAACGGCGCAGGAAACAGAGCCAGCTTAAGCCCTGCTGCTGATAAGGCCGCAGCTGGGCTTTTAAACCAACAGGCGCTGCAACATCTTCAATGCCATCAAAATGCTGCAACTGAGTGACCAACTGCTGCAAACGACCGGCATTTAAGTAACGGATCTCTTCAGCACCAGGGCCTGGCAATAAAGCCGCTTTGTAATCCGGTAATTCTATTTCGCTGGGTGCTTTTTTCAGGTTCAGCAGTTCAACTATGGTGTCGATCAAAGGCTGAATAAGGCTGACCGGCAAAGGTAATTTGCCTTGAGGTAAACTCAGCCATAAGGTTTCATCGGCTGCAGGCAAACCATAACTACGTAACCACTGAGTGATTAACGGCAATAATGGAATGTGCTGACCATCAATTTCGACCTGAATCGCCAAACCAAAACCGCCGCTGTGTTTGTCTGTCACTTCCAGATAAGCTTTGGCGTGGATCACCGCCTGGTTAAAGGCTTTATCCTGTTCAATACGCCAACCTTGTTGTTTTAGCTCCGGCACAGCCTGCAATAAAGGCTGCCATAACAGCGGGTTTTCCGGCCCTTCGCCGCAGTCAAAATAAGCCCAGGTTGAAGAAAGATCAGACTGTTCAACAGGCACGGAGCGCAAGCCATACTGAGATACAGTCTCCAGCGCTTTGATTTCGCTGTCACGGTCACGACGGATAAAGACCGTCTGGTTGTCCAGTTGCAACTGAGTCTGGGATTGCTGTACATCCAGGGGCAATAAATGCGGGCCATAGGCCATTTGTACCAAAGCCACAGCTTTGCTGACTTTGTTTTTTTGCGTCAGCATTTTCAGCTGCAACACAGGCACAGGCTTACTTTCTATTTTTTGCACCGCACTGTCGTCCGGTACAGGTAAATTGAGGTTAGGGAAAATCTGCTGCAGCCGTTTCATGCTGTCCTGCAATACGGCAGCTGGCACTGGTGGCATCCGCATTAACAATTTCAGCTCACGGCCCGTGATGTCGCTTTCGAGTAAACCCAGCTGATTATTCACTAAGTCGAGGTAACAAGGTGGGTCGGTGTACACCAGTTCCAGTTCACGATCTTTAGGCATCAGTTGTAATAACTGCCAACCCGCTTTGCTTCTGAGCCAACGTAATTGCAGCGGCAGCGTCTCGCCCCAGAGCAAGTCCCGGCGCTCCTCGTCCAGCACACAACGGCCCGTATCGAGCAGTTTAAGCAGCAGCTGATAACCCCACTGATCTTCCAGTAAGGCCTGACGGCGTAAATCAAAAGCAAAAAACTGCTGTAATAATCTGTAGTCGTCTTCGGCCAGCCAGAGTGGCCTCACCTGCCCGGCCAGCTCGCTTTGCGCAATAATTTTGCCTTTGCTGTAACTGCCATTTTTGGCTTGTTTCACCCTTTTCGGCAGCAGCTGTAAACCCAGACTGCTGGGGCGCAGCTCGTAGAGCACTGTCTCGTCAGTCTGTGTGGCCTGACTTGGCGGATTAAATTGTTCAGCTTCGCTAAACCATTGATTGAGTTGCCGTACTGGTTGTTGCACCGCTTTTTGTTGCAACTGATCCAACTGATGTTTCAGTTTCAGCAAAGCCGCCAGCACATGTTTGCATCTGTTGCCTTCAGAGCAGGTGCAGGAATCGGTCAGTTGCACCTGACCATCCCGTTCAGAGATAGAAATCAGCTGTTTAAAAGGGCTAAAACCATCACCCCAGACCTGGCTGCGGATTTGCGAAAAGTCAGGCTCATAATCCAGTTGCACCACTTTTCCGGCCAGAAAATAAGCCCGCGCCTTGTGAAAGGTGGCAGGGTGAAACCAGAGTTGTAACTGCTCTGCAGCAACAGGAAAAACAAAATCAGCCGTCATACGCCAAATTTTTTAAAACCAAATGGCGTTTATGCTACCTCAAATTGATGGGCAGCCAAAGCAAGCTTTTGTTTACAGACTGCATTCAAAGCTAAGCAACGTATTTGTCAAACAAATTATCAAGAAAAAACACGGATTAAGCTTGTATAATCAGCCTCAATAATAAACAATCAACAAAATTTCGTGCATTGTTGGCCACTATGATTATAAGTCTGCGATTTTCTAATTTTTACAGTTTTGTACAAGATACGAGCATTTCGTTTGTGATTAGTAAAAAACCAGCGATATCTAACTACGACATATCGCTGGAGAATGGTTATCGCCTGAATAAAGTTGCAGCTGTTGTAGGGGCTAATGGCTCAGGAAAAACTCAACTTATTAAGCCTCTCGCCTTTCTTAGCTGGTTTGTCTGTCATTCATTTCTGGGGAGTAAACCTGAAGACAATATTCCTTTTCAACCGCATGCGTTGTTTAGCAAGGCCGATAGTGAGTTTGAACTGAATTTTTTACTGAATAATGAAGAGTTTCGTTATCGATTAGTGATTAACACGAACAGAGTTACGCACGAATCTCTTCACAAGAAAACCAGCCATTTATTTAGCTACATTTTTAGTCGTAACTTGAAAGCCGATAGCTCTGGCTATGAACTAAAACAACAGGGCTTTAGCTTTGCACCTGCACAAGCAAAATCAATCCGTGGTAACGCATCGTTACTTTCTGCTGCATATAACTACGACGTGCCAGAAGCTGCAGATTTTGTACATTACTTCGACAAAATGATTTTTAATCTGAATGTGTTAGGGCGTCGTCATTTTAATCAGGGCGATCTGTTTGAAAGTGCAGAGCTGTTTTATCAAAACTCAGCCCTCAATCAGAATATGCAGCAAATAATATGTGGACTTGATTTAGGTATGACTTCGGTAAGAATTAGCGAAGCCGAAGCTCGAAATAATTCAGGAGATATTAGTAAGCTGTATATTCCCAGTGGTATTCACCAATTAGGAGATACGTCATTCGAGTTGCCCTTTTTTGAGGAATCGAGCGGAACACAATCAGCTTTTGTGTTGCTAAGTAGAATTCTGCCAGTGCTTGATCGAGGCGGTATAGCTATCATCGATGAGTTGGATAACGATCTTCACCCTCATCTGCTCCCTCATCTAATGGATTTATTTAAATTTGAACGCAGCAATCCGCATCAGGCACAGTTGATTTTTACTTGTCACACGCCGGAAGTACTGAATTTGTTAAAGAAGCATCAGGTCTACCTGGTACAAAAAGACCAACAACAAAGTGAAGCGTGGCGTCTCGACGAGGTAGCAGGGCTTAGGGCTGACGATAATTTATATGCCAAGTACATGGCTGGCGCGTTAAATGCCGTTCCGGATCTTTGAGGTACGGTATGGCAAAAATGAAACGCAAAATTCAACAGGCAACACTTTTAATAGTTGGAGAGGGGCAACATGATAAGGCGTTCATCAAACACATGAAGTCGATTTATGATGATCGTAACAATGGCCAACATCTGACAATCCATTCCGCTGACGGCGGGTCTCCAAACGATATTATCAAAAATACTCAGCGAAAATATTTACATACTGGCTACGACCGCAGCGTTATATTGATGGATAGTGATGTGCAAATACGTCAACAAGACTGGGATTTGGCAAGAAAATGTGGAATCCAATTAATTCTTTCCACACCAAACTGTCTCGAAGGCATGCTACTCGAAGTGTTAAACCAAAGAGTACCAGCTAATTTTACTTCAGCACAATGTAAAGCCCAGCTGCGCCCTTACTTATCGGGAGAGCCTGTTTTTCCTGACAGTTACAACCCCGCTTTTGCCAAACCGGTATTAGATGCAAGCACAAAAGATCAAATTGTTAAGTTAAGGATGCTTATTAGTCATCAGGTGACAAAGTAGTCAATACCACATGCTTTTTGATGTCTTTGATTAAAATTCCGCATTTAAACAACTGCTTATGGATCTGCTTCTGAAAATACAGATCCAGTTTCTGCTGCAGTGCAACAGCCAGAGCCGCTTCGGAATTAAACTGACAACGCACCAGCAAGGAACCCGGAAAGTTTTCATACTCCAGACTGAACCAGCAGCCGACAAAATCCGGATAAAGGGGCGTAGCCAGTTGTTCAACAGCTTCCAGCGATTTCAGCACATTAGCTTGTTGTTTTAATTGCACCACACTTAATTTTTTTGCCATGGCCACCCCATAAATTCAGCGTCTGAAAACCGGATTATGTCATGGAATGACAGATCTGCCTGCCAGGTTTTATCCGGCCACAATGAAACTATTACTGAGCAGCAGGTAAATTTTTCTTTTGTGATCAGAAAACCAAGACAGCCTGCGTTCATAAATAGCTGTATAAAATAAAAGATAACAATAACTTAAAGTGTCAGATCCTGTATTGGCATGATGCTGGCTTAGTCTGCATAGTCAGTTCAAACAGTGCGAAAGCATGTTCAACAAGGTGCAAAGGCACCGGGGAGCAACTATGTTAGGCTGGGCTTTAACTTTTCTTATTGTGGCCATAGTGGCCGGTATTCTGGGTTTTGCTGGCATTGCAGGTGCTGCAGCAGGCATAGCAAAAATTATTTTTATGATTTTTGTGGTCTTGCTGGTCATTTCACTGTTAGCAAATGCATTGCGTGGCAAAACCCCTAAATTGTAATGAGCCCCAAGGGGCCGAAGGAGCATGGAATGAAAACTCAAAACTCGTTATTTAACCTGGTATTGGCTGCGATGCTGGCGACTTCTGTAGTTGCCTGTAGTGAAAACGATGCAGAAAAAGCTGAAGATAAAATGGAACAGCTGAAAGCTCAGGTTGAGGAAAAAGCTGAACAAGCCGGTGAAAAACTGGAAGAAGCCGCCGACAAAACTGCTGATGTGATGGAAGATGCTGCAGATAAAACTGCAGAAAAAGCCAAAGAGTTATGTGAAGCGGCCAAAGAAAAGACAGACGCTGAAGATAAAGACTGTTGATACTATGAGGCGGGGTTTGTTCCCCGCCTTTGTTTGGTCTGATGGATAGCAGTCCTGAGTTTCAGCCTTCCTGCTGATACTTTTCCAGTTTGTTATACAGAGTTTTTACGCTGATCCCCAATTGCTGTGCTGTGTCGGTTTTATTACCACTGTTGCGTTCCAGCGCCGCAAAAATGGCAGCTTTTTCCAGTTCATCCAACGGCATGTCCGACGGAATATCAGCAACTACTGCAGGTGCTGTCACCTCTTCAATCAACAAATGTTCAGGTTCAATCCATTTGTCCGCCAGAATAAAAGAGCGCTCTACCGCATGTTTCAGCTCCCGCACATTACCAGGCCAGCAATGCTGCTGAATTACAGACAAAGCCGCATCAGACAGCTGTTTCTGTTGTTGTTCACGGGCATTGCAATAGGCCAGAAAATGCTGCGCCAAACCGCTAATATCCCCTTCCCGCTCACGCAGTGGCGGCACTTTAACCGGAAACTGCGATAACCTGAAATACAAATCTTCCCGCAACACCCCATCAGCCACAGCCTGCAATGGATCACGGTTAGTTGCTGCTATCACCCGGACATTGGCCCTGCAGACTTTATTGCTGCCAACAGGTCTGTATTCACCACTCTCCAGTACCCGCAGTAACTTTACCTGTTGCTCCAGCGGCATTTCCGTTACTTCATCCAAAAACAAAGTGCCTTGTTCGGCCTGAGCAAATACACCCTGATGATCGCGCAAAGCGCCAGTGAAGGAGCCTTTGACATGGCCAAAAAGTTCGCTGTCGATCAGCTCCGAACTTAAAGCGCCACAATTGATGGCGACAAAAGGTTGAGCCGCCCTGTGACTGGCCAAATGCAAGGTATTCGCCACCAGCTCTTTACCAGCGCCACTTTCGCCTGCTATTAAAACGTTGGCTTCTGTGACTGCAACTTTGCGTATTGTTTTATACAACCGGAGCATAGCGGCAGAGGAGCCGACCAATAAACCAAACTGATCCAAATCGCTGCTTTGCACCTTACGTTTGACTGCGACAGAAGATAACTGCTGATAAAAATCCTGAACCGCATCCAGCACAGACGCCATATCAAGAGGCTGACGGAAATGATAACCGGCACTACAGCGCATCAGTTGATCCAGCGCCAGATCAGGTATGCCTTTGCTGATCAGAATAAAATCGATTTCGGCCAGTTTGTTGCTCTGCTGTAACAACTCGTACTGAGCAGGTTCTGTGCTGTCAATTTCGATAAGAGCTAAATCACAAGTTTGTCTGAGCAGCTGTTCCACCCAGCATTCATCGTTTTGGCTTTTGCAAACAACAAAACGGCGGACAGGGTCTGACTGCAGAAGTTGAGTGGTTAAGTCCGGGTCCTGCAGATGCAGGAACAATACAGGTTGAGCCATAGATACTTTCCGTAGTGTAAGAGTTGCTGACTGTAAATTTAACAGGGGTCCTGAGTAAAACTTACCGATCGGCGCTCAGCTGCCCGGGTATAAAATTCAAAAACATCTATACATCATTAACTTACATTCTGGTACATGAATTGATAATGAATCTGCATAGTTTAGTTGCTATGGAGTATCCATCCGATGACACAAAGTTTCCTGCATACAGAATTGTTATCCGCTTTCAGTTTGTTGTTTAGCAAAGCCAGAGGTTTTTATCAGCACAAGGCAGACACTGCAGGCTCAGGTAATCTGCGCCGGCAATTCGCAGCACTGGCCAAACTGCATCAACAAATTTTATATCTGCTGCCCGCTCCCCACCAAAGCTGTATTGCTGCAGAAGGGATGGAAGACTTGTATGAACTTAGTTATTGGTATGACAACAAACGAAGCCATACATCACTGCTTAGTATCCAACAACAACTGATCAGGCAACTGCGACTGCAAAAAGCCGTGATCAGAAACGCCGACTTACGCCAGCATCAGAACACTTTGCTGCATTTTACCGCCAGTCTGCAGATAGCAGCCGATCAGCTGGTCAACACCAAAACCAGCTGAGCTGTTATGAATTTCTTACCGATCTGTCAGACAAAATTACAAAAACAAAATTAACAGCCCATGAACCCAACCAAACATTCATTAGAAATCAACAACTTAATTTTTGGCATTAAATTGGCACTAGTTTGGAAGTCTCATTAACAAAGGAGCGACATGATGAAAGGCACAAGATTAGCAGTGATCATGACTTTAACTTTGGCTTCAGTCCCGGCCATGGCGGCCAATGACTGGAAAGATGCAACCAAAGATGCCTGGATAGACGGCAAAGCCGAAACCACGCTGTTACTGAATGGCAATCTGAATTCTTTTACTATCGACACTGATGTAAAAAATGGCGTTGTCACCTTAACAGGTGAAGTGGAAAGTGATGTCGATAAAGCCTTAGCTGCAGAGCTGATTGAAGGCCTGGACGGCGTCAGCTCAGTCGAAAACCGGCTGATAGTGAAAAATGATGGTAAGCGCAACACAGACCCAAAAGCCATCAGTGCGCTGAAGGATGCAAAAATCGCAACTGTGGTGAAAACCAGCTTGTTGTTTGAACCTGAAACCAGTGGCACCCGCATTGATGTGGACGTCAGCAACAGTGTGGTGACGCTCAGTGGTACAGTGGACTCAGATGCGGAAAAAGATCTGGCCGTAGCTAAAGCCAAAAACACCAAAGACGTGGTAAATGTGATCGATAAGCTCACAGTATCAAAAGGCTAAGCCTTTAAAAGCAAAGCCGGTCGTACCTGACCGGCTTTGTGGGGCACAAAGCAACAATTACAACTTAAAGCGGGTCACCAGCTCATTTAAATCAATAGCCAGTCGCGACAGCTCATGAGCTGAAGCGCTGGTTTGATTGGCACCTGCCGCAGACTGAGTGGCAAGATCGCTGATATTGACAATGTTCCGGTCAATCTCACGGGCCACTTTGGCCTGCTCTTCAGCCGCGCTGGCGATCACCAGATTACTGTCGTTAATTTTATTAATCTGATCGGTAATAGTGGCCAAAGCCAGACCTGCGGCTGTTGACACTTTCAGTGCTTCTTCAGCGGTCAGACTGCTTTGCTGCATCGCCTGTACTGCATTGCTGGTTTCAGTGCGGATTTGTGTCACTATCAGTTCAATTTCACGGGTAGAAAGCTGAGTACGGTGTGCTAAAGCCCGCACCTCGTCGGCCACTACCGCAAAACCCCGGCCAGCTTCACCAGCCCGGGCCGCTTCAATGGCAGCATTGAGTGCCAGCAAATTGGTTTGTTCGGCAATAGCGCGGATCACGTCCAACACAGTACCTATCTGCTGTGATTGACTGGCGAGTTTCTGCACCAGTTCAGAAGTATCAGCAACTTCTTTGTTCATACGATGAATAGAATGAACGGTATTTTCTACCTGTTGCCGGCCTTCATAGGCCGCTTTGGCCGATTCTGCTGAAGCCTCAGAAGTTGAAGTTGCGGTATGAGCCACTTCGTCCACAGCCGAACTCATTTCTGTAATAGCTGTAGCAGCCTGCTGAATTTCATCATTTTGCCGCTGCAAACCTCTGGAGGCATCTTCTGTCACTGAATTCAGCTCTTCGGCGGCAGAAGCCAGTTGAGTGGATGAGTTCGAAATATGCAGCAAGGCGTCTCTTAAATTCTGTTGCATCAGCGCCAGCGCAGCCAGCAATCTGCTGGTCTCATCCTGCCCTGACACCTCAATAGTTTGAGTTAAATCTCCTTTGGCCACTGTTTCAGCCAAAGTTAAGGCCTCTGTCACAGGCACTGTAATGCTGGTTGTTAATAATAACGCCACTGTCACACTGATGACTAAAGCGGCCACAATGGCAGCAATCACCAGCCATTGGCTGCTTTGATAAGTAGCAAACGATTGTTCACTGATCTCCATCGACAGGGTTTTATTCAGTTGCGCTAAACTCACCAGCTCCTGTGTCATTTCATTGGAGTAATTGTTCAGCTGTTCCAGCTCAGCCAGCGCACTGCTTTTGTCCGCATTCAATAAAAAGGCCACCACTTTTTGTTGGCCGGTTTCATAATTTGCTTTGGCCTGCAGAAACTTGTTGTAAACCTGACGCTCCTGCTCCGAACTGATTAACGCCTCATAATCACGCTGATAACGGGCTACATCTGCTTTCACTGTATGCAGCCGCGCCAGTGTATCGGTTTCTGCTTTGGCGTTTTCCGATGCCATCAAGCGCAAGGTGAACACTCTGACCCGCATCATATTCAGGTTCAGATTGGATAAGGTATCCAGACTTGGGATCACCTCTTTTTCAATAGTATCAGCAACCTGCCGCATCGAAGACATGCTGCTTAAGGCAAAAAAGCCCTGCAGCAATACCAGAACTGTGATCAACGCAAAACCAGCCAGCAACCGGCTGCGGATCCCTATTTTTCGTATCAGCATAAAACCCTCGTCCTTCGTTGTGTGGGTTATCAAAAGCTGTGCAGCTCAGGGCTCATCAGCCAGTTTTTTTGCAGTATTCAACAGCGCAATAACAAAACCAGCCAACACCAGCAGCACACCAAGGTACTGAGCTGTATCAGGCAGTGGGCCGGAAAAAGGCATACCAAGCCCAAGAGCTATGGCAGGAGATAAAGCAGGGAATATGGCGGCACGCCGGGTGCCCAGACAAAGCGCGGCTCTGGAAAAAGCAAATAAAGCCACAACTCCGGATAGCAGGCCCTGCACCACGATCTGCTGCCATAACAAAGCTGAGTCCATCATCAACAGGTACCAGGGGCCTTTAAACACCAGATAAAGCGGGACATAAAACAAAGCGGAATACACAGACACCAGGATCAGAGCAGACATAGCTGAAATATGCCAAAGCCGCACCAGCAGAATAAATACAGCCAGCATGATTCCTGAAACTGCAAACATCAGATCATCATAAAAATAATGCAAACCAGACTGCCAGCCAGGTTCAACTATTAGCATCAAACCACAAAGCAAAATGATCACTCCTGTGATCCACAGCCAACTGAATCCCTCCCGCAATATCAGTACCGAAAGCAGCATGCTGCACAAAATCAGTACTGTCAGTTGGACAAAAACACCATGGACTAAAGGAGAATCGCTATAACCAGCCAAAGCAAACCACAACAGCAAAGGGCCAGCCAGCAGGCTAAGAACTACAGCTTTATACCAGTGAATACGATAAACAGTTTTGTTCAGCACCAACAAAGGGCAAAGCAGCAAAGCTGCGGTACTGTAACGGATCAAAGCTATATCCCAGGCGGACATACCTTGTGCGATACCCTGATAAGAAGCCGCCAGCCAGCCGCCCCACAACAGCGCCACTATAAGCCCATAAAACAAGCCTTCAATCAGCTTGTGCCGGGGGCTCGTTCCCGCAGGTGTTTCAGAGTCCATATGCTTTTCCGTACCCAGTCCATTGACGCCCCTAAAACAGATACATCAATAAGACAACAGTCAAAGCCAAAAAACAGCTTGTTTTCGTTTCCTGATCTATCCGGCCTGACAGCAAAACCCGGGGCGCTACGTTTTAAAACCTCATAAAATGTAACGTAAGTTATTGATACAGATCAAGTTTTTTAAGATTTCATCCAAAAACAGCGTTTTAATATTAAAAAAGTTACCATTAGTCGCTAATTAGGGACATTCTGACGCAAGAACCTGGCAGCTGGCATAAAAAGATTTCATCGTGCCAATACTGCAGTTCATGGCTTTTTTCCGTCGACTAGTCCAATTCCCGATAAAACCCCAGAAATAACGCTGCTGCGATCAGGCTAAAACCAAGCCACTGACTTAAAACCGGAATATGCTGAAATAACAAAATACCTGACAACATAGTGACGGCAGGCGAAAAAGCCGGGAACAATACGGCCTTGCCCAGCCCGAGGTACTGCACAGCTTTGCTGAAGGCAAATAAAGCCAATACGCCGGATAAAACGCCCTGAAACAGCACTTGCTCAATCACCTGATCAAAATCCAGCATCGAGATATGCAAAGGACCATGTAGCACTAAATAAAGCGGGCAATAAATCAGCGCCGACAACACAGTTACCACTACTGTGGCCGCTAACGCATCTACCCGCCAGTAGCGAACCAGCATTAAAAACAGCGCCCACATCAGTCCGGCCAGCGCAAAAAGTACATCTCCTCTCCAGAATGCGGCGCCGTCATGATCCGGAACTGCAAACGGCCGGGCCACTGCAGCCAGACCAACAAATAACACCAGCAAAGCCGCCAGATAACTGAACTTAGGTTTTTCCTTGTGACACAGCAGCACTATGGCCAGGCAAGATAAAATCAGCGCCAGAGCTTGGATCACAGTGCCATGAATAAGCGGAGCATAGGCAAACCCCTGCAACGCCAAAATGGCAAACACAGGCCCGGCCAGCAGCGTCAGCACCAAAGAGCGCTGCCAGCCCACTTTCCGGAACATATTACTCAAAGCCAGCACAGGCAGCAGTAATAAACCTGACGTCAGGTAACGTAAAAACGCCAGATCCTCAGCACTGAAACCATCAGCAATACCCTGACTGGATACCGCCATATAAGAGCCCCAGATACAAGACCCTAGCAAGCCATAGACCACACCGGTAAAATCGTTTTGCTCTGTGCTTTGCTGCATGTTGTCGCTGTTGTTCATCTCAACACCCCACTGAAACGGCTGACCGGACGGATTAACTTTGACCGTATTTCAATTGCACAACCTGAGTGGTCTCACGCTGATGACTCAGCGCAAAATCCAGAAAAGCCTCAGGAGCTAAAGGTTTGGCATAACAATACCCCTGCACTTCATCACAGCCGCGGGCACGCAACAGATCGGCAGTGGCCGTGTCTTCCACCCCTTCAGCAATAGCTTTCAGATTAAAGCTGTGTGCCAGGGTGATAATGGATTGCACTATGGCTTCATCGTCCGGATTACGGGCTATGCCCTTGACAAAGGACTGGTCGATTTTCAGCTTGTCCACCGCAAAACGTTTCAGGTAGGCCATATTGGAGTAGCCTGTACCAAAGTCATCGATGGACAACTTCACCCCCAGAGCTTTTAACTGGGCAATAATCTGCATCACCCGCTCTGAATCCTGCAGCAGCATTGACTCTGTCAACTCCAGTTCCAGCCATTGGGCCGGTAAACCTGACTCTTCCAGCGCCTGCCGTACTTCAGCCACTAAATCGCCCTGACGGAACTGCACAGCTGAACAATTAACTGCCACCACAAAAGGCGCCATACCTTGCTTACGCCATAACATGGCTTGCTGACAAACTTCACGGATGAGCCAGTTACTGATCGGAATAATCATGCCGTTGGCTTCAGCCGCCGGAATAAACTCTGCCGGAGAAATCAGCCCTTCGACAGGATGTTTCCAGCGCAATAAAGCTTCAGCACCAATAATGCGGCCTGTGTGTAAGTCCAGCTGAGGCTGATACTGGATAAACAGTTGTTTTTTGCTTAACGCCTGACGCAGATCGGTTTGCAGCATCAGGCGGCGCACGCCCTGCTCTCCCATAGTTCTGTGATAAAACCTGTAGGTGTTACGGCCATCTTCTTTGGCTTTGTACAGAGCCATATCCGCCGCTTTCAGCAAAGCTTCAAAATCAGCGCCATGCAGCACATGAATAGCCACACCTATAGAGGGCGTCACTGATACTTGCTGTGCTTCTAACTGCAGCGGTTGTTGAATTTGGGTAATAATGTCCTGCAATAACTGCTTCAGCTCTTCGTGCTGCTGCGCAATCCGTACCAGCAACAAGTATTCATCACCACCCAGCCGGGCCACAGTGTCGATACGGCTTTTAAAAGACAACAAACGTTTAGCCACCGCATGCAACACGGCATCACCGGCGTAATGCCCCAGTGAGTCATTGATGTTTTTAAAGTTATCCAAATCCAGATACAACAGAGCTATATGACCATCCTGGCCATCGACACCAGCCTGCAACTGCTCAAATCTGTCTTTTAGTAACCAGCGGTTGGGCAGGCCTGTTAATGCATCGTGATAAGCCATATAACTGATGCGTTGTTCCTGATCTTTCCGCTCAGAAATATCCTGCAAAGTCACCACAGCCCCTATTAACTGCTGGTTTTTGATATTGGGATAAGCGCGGATCTCCACCTGAATTTGCTGCTGTTGCGCGTTAATAAAACTATGATCGTCGCAGTAAAACTCTTTGCCCTGACGGATTTGACTTAACAATCTGCCCATCAGATCCGTACGTTCGCCGTTGTGATCAACAAAATGGATCTCAAGCGGTTTAGAGGATAAATCCGTGTCTTTGGCATAACCAAACAACTGCACACAACTCTGGTTACTGAACGAACATTCGCCGCGTAAATTCAGGCCAAAAATAGGATGGCCTACCGAGTGCAACAGCAACCTGATGTATTCTTCTTTTGCCTGCAATTCTTTGGCTGAGCGCTGCTCTTTGGCTCTGGTTTTTTGCAGGCGACGGCTGAAAATAAAACTCAGCAGACAAATCAGCACAGATAACACAGTCGCCAGCGCTGAACTTAAATACCATTCCGCCAGATAATCTTTGCTGGCGTACCCTGTGACGACAACAAAAGGATAAGAGCCCAGTCTTTTAAAACCATACAAACGTTTCACCGCATCTACTCTGGAATGCATAAAAAGCACCCCTTCGTTTTGGCCTTCCGCCAGTTGCTGATCTATTAAATCGGCCTCATAGCGTGGCATTTTTTCAGTCCACTCTGGCTGACGTACTACTGTGGCAGGCGGGTCGATACGGCGCAGTGTTAATACACCGGCAGGCCCCAGCTCCACCTGGGCAAACAACTTGCGGATGGTCTCAAGCGACACAGATGTGGCAATCCAGCCATTGAGTTCATGTTGCTGATTAAATAAAGGCACGGCCAGCGCCAGTCTGTTGTCTGAGCTTTGTTCAAACAGCAGTTCAGGTAATTTTGGCTTATTCACCAAAGCCGGAATTTGCGAAAAATACAGCTGCGGATCTCCACCTTCAGTGCTGAGCAGAGCCGAGCCATATTTACTCAGCACAATCAGCGGAGGCAATTCCGGGAAACGACTGGTCAGAGTCTGCAGGTGCTGGCGCAGCGTCTCCTGTTCCAGCTGACTTTTATCCAGCAAAGTGCTGTCCAGCATCTGCGCCACACTGCTGAGCTGAGTCTGTACCGGGTGCAATAAACCGGCGTTTAGTCTGGACTCCAGCGTCAGATTGATATTATGCAAATCAGCTTTGGCCTGACGTTCGGTTTGCAGATAAGAGATCAATAAAAAACCGCAGAGTAACAAGCCAATACTCAGGTATAAAATCAGCCATAAACCGGTTTTGGCTGCCACAACTGTGATCTGTGGCTTGCTGTTTGTGTCAGCAGCGCCTGAAAAATGCTCTGATGTCACAGGAAAATGGATACTGTTCATAGTGTTATCCCACTGAACCTCTGCAGACCCCTGTGCTTTGACAAGGGTCTGCTTGTTCAGAGCTTGAAGTTAAAAGGCGAAACGGTCGACTAAACCTGCCAGATTTACTGCCAGTTTGGATAACTCCTGACTGGCTTGCGAAGTCTGGCTGGCACCGGCCGCAGTTTGAGTGGATAAATCACGGATTTTTAACAGACTTTGGTCAACTTCCCTGGCCACTAACGCCTGTTGTTCAGTCGCACCTGCTATCGCCAGATTACGTTCGTTAATCTGCGAAATGGCCAGCGTGATTTGACGTAAGGCCTGGTCTGCCGCTTTGGCTTGTTCCAGAGTGGCTTCAGCCTGCTGTGCACTGAACTGCAGTGAATGCACTGTATCATCGGTCTGGTGTTGCACAGTGTTGATCATATGTTCAATTTCCAGCGTTGACTGCTGGGTACGTTGCGCCAGCGAGCGCACCTCATCAGCCACGACCGCAAAACCACGACCACTTTCACCCGCTCTGGCAGCTTCGATGGCGGCATTTAATGCCAGCAGATTGGTTTGGTCAGCTATGGTACGTATCACTTCCAGCACTTTGCTGATACTTTGGGTGTGAGTCGCCAGAGTTTCAGCTTTATCAGAAACCGACATCACATTAGTGACCAAATCTTCAATCAGGCTGATGGACTGCGCCACCCGCTGATTGCCATCTTTGGCTTCACGGTCAGACAACTGCGACAGCTGAGATGTCGACACTGCATTGCCTGCCACTTCATTCACTGCAGAGGTCATTTGTGACATAGCGGTCGCTGTCAGTTCAATTTCAGTACTTTGTTGCTGTAAGTCGTTGGTACTGCTCCAGATCACTGTATTCATTTCTTCAGTGGCTGAGGCCAGTTGCACAGCAGAATCGCGGATATTTTCGATGACGTCTTTCAGGTTTTTCCGCATCACGTCCATAGCACGCAGCAAAAAGGCCGGTTCATCATTGCCGTTGCACTCTATGCTTTGGCTTAAATCACCACTGGCAATAGTTTCAGCGGCCAGTAAGGCTTTGCGGACAGGCAAAACTATGCTGCGGGTCAGCACTACAGCCAGCACTATAGTCAGTATAACGGCCAGCAGTAAGGTCATACGTACCAACAAAGAAGACTGCCCGAAGCTGTGTTCATTCAGAGCAACAGCCTGAGCCGAACCTGCTTTGTTATAGGCAATCAGCTTTTCTAAGTTCAGACTGATACTGGCGCCACCTTCGCTTAACTGGCGGCTTAAAGATTCAGCTTCAGCATCGCTCAGGTTGTGCTGTTCAGCCAGACTGATCAGTTGGTTCAGATCATCAAAGTACAAGGTCAGGCTACGCTCCAGCGCCGTCATGGTGGCCAGCTCTGTTTCTGCTAAATCACGCAGTTTGTATTGCTCTTCCAGCTGCACTATCTCTGCACTGGCTTTATTGATCAGCGCTTTGCTTTTTGCCCGCACTGCATCGTCTTTGCTGGCTCTGAATCTTTGCCCTTCCAGCCGCACAGTGCCAATTCTGTTATTCAGCTCCAGCAAGGTATTGATACCAGCTAACCAGTGCTGATCGATCTCTTTGGTGGCCTGATTCAGCCGCTGCATTTGTGACAAGCTGAAAAAGCCTAAAAACAACATAATTAACGTCAGTAACGCAAAACCACTGGCTGCTCTTTTTCCGATACTTATTTTTCTTAACAGCATGAGATGCTCCTTCCAACATAAACCTCAGGGTTCAGCCACAACACAGCAGAAGTGGCACATAGTGAGTCAACAGACTGAAACTTGTGACCTTGGGTAAATGCTAAGGCAAGGCTGAAGCTGAAACACTTCTACCTGGGGTAAGGGCAACTAAGGAAATGGTTTAGGCAATTAAAACCTTGGTATAAGCAGCGGCTAAAAAAACAGCTGAACCCTGCTGTTTACAGCAGAGTTTCCAGCACCTTCAGCATTTCGGCCGAGCTGAAAGGCTTACTGAGAAAAGCGCTGGCACCACCGGCCAATGCTTTTTGTTTTAAGCTCTCTTCAAAAAAAGCTGTGAGTAATACCACAGGAACAGGAGGGGTCATTTGTTGCAACAGCCCCAGCACTTCAAAACCGCTCATGCCGGGCATTTGCACATCGGAAATCACGCAGGACACCAGGGTTAATTGGTCTGAGGCCAATAATTGACGGCCTGAAGCAAAGGTTTCTACCTTAAATCCCAGGCTACGCAGAAAGCTGCCTAAAGCAATACGGACAGAATCGTCGTCATCAAGCACATAAATCAAAGGCGGTTTCAACTGCATACTCCAGGTAGCCAACAAAACTTGTACAGCGTTTTGTTTTTAACAGGAACACAGCTTAACCGATAAAGAAAAA
Organism: uncultured Chromatiaceae bacterium; assembly: GCA_946482615.1. The sequence continues at coordinate 27,787 of CAMLSF010000028.1, forward strand.
GCAGAACATTATACCGGGGTATTAACTTTTACTCAGTTCCAACTGTCCGGCCATACGAACCAGTTCAGCAAAATTTTTCGCCTGCATTTTTTTCATCATATTACCGCGATGAATCTTTACTGTGATCAGGCTTAAATTCAGCTGGTCTGCAATTTGTTTATTCAGCAAACCTGCCACAGCCATCCGCATCACTTGCTGCTCCCTGTTGGTTAACGAGTTGAAGCATTGACGCAATTCATCAGACACAGAATCCGCAGCCAGACGTTGCTGATCTTTTTGTAAGGCCGCCGCTATGGCGTCCAGTAAATCCTGTTCACGGAAAGGTTTGGCCAGAAAATCCACAGCACCGGATTTCATTGCTTTGACCGTCATCGGAATATCACCGTGGCCTGTGATAAAAATCACCGGCAAGTCGATGCCTTTTTCCAGTAACTGACGATGAAAATCCAGACCATTAGCAAACTGCAGCCGCACATCGAGGATCAGACAACTGGGTACTGCCGCCAGGCTGACCTGCTGAAATTCGGCCACAGTAGCAAAGACTTCGGCTTTTAAGCCCACTGAGCGCAATAAACTGCTTAATGAATCCCGCACTGCCGGGTCATCATCCAGCACATAGACTATGGGCGGTTTAGCCCCTGATGCAGTCTTAATCACAGAGGATCCGCTGCCAGTTGCGGCAGTTGCAGACAAAACACTGCTCCGGGAGGCTGCTTTTGTTCTGCCCATAACAAGCCATGATGTGCCTCAGCAATACTGCGACAAATAGATAAGCCCATGCCCATACCTTCTGATTTTGTACTGTAAAATGCATCAAATAATAATGGATAATCCGCAGCTGTAATACCAGCACCGGAATCAGCTACTGTTAACAGCCAGTTTTGCTGATCCGGCACTACTGTGACTGTCAAATAACGTTCAGACAGCGCAGTCTGCTCCATCGCCTGTTGGGCATTCACCAGCAAGTTAATCAATATTTGCTGTAACTGAATTTTATCTCCAGCCACCCAAAGCGGCCTGTCAGCCAACTGCAGACTGATTTGAATATGATGACGTTGCAGCTCCTTTTCAAGCAATAACACCGACTCAGAAATCACTTCACGTAAATCCAGCTGCAGCAAAGTCACAGTGCCTTTTTTCGACAAGGTGCGGATCCGTTTCACCACTTCAGCTGCTCTGTGTGCTTCTTTGACTATGGCACTGACACAGGAACTGATTTCAGGTAGATCGGGTTCTGGCCTGTTCATCCAGCGCAATGAGGCTTCGGCACTCATGCTGATGGACGCCAAAGGCTGATTAATTTCATGAGCCAGTGATGCAGACATCTGACCTAAAGTGCTCAATCTGTTGGCCTGCTCCAGCGCTAATTGCTGCACCCGGAGTTTATCTTCAGCAAAGCGGCTTTCGGTCAAATCGTTGTTACTGATCAAAATAGACTGAGCTTTACCTTTGGCATCCAAAGCCACAGACCAGCGACTGGCCACTACCACTGGCCGTCCGGATTGATGCCGCTCTGTCAGTTCACCTTCAAAATGACCAGTGGCGAGCAGCTGCTGCATCGCGTTTTCCGGTGTGTTGAGCAACTGACATAAGGTTTTGCCTATTGCCTGCTCCCTGCTCCAGCCATATAAGTTGCTCGCGCCCTTATTCCAGCTGGTGATCACCCCCTTCATATCGCAGGTTAAAATGGCGTCATGAGTTTGCGACAATAAATACACTTGTTGTTGCAGCAAAGCTTTAGCGGTCTGGCTTTTCAGTGCCAGCACAGTGGTAATTGCAATAGCAGCAAGGCTTATCAGGCAACGGGCAAAAGCCGAGCTGTGTAAAGTCGCGCCATGCGACATAAAAAATGCAGTCAGGGTCAGCACTATGCACAAGGCGCCAACAGCAATAACGCCACGTTTTGAAAACATTTCGGCGGCCATCAGCACCACAATGACATAAAGCACAGCCACCGCAATTTGCAGTGAAGTGATAGTATCGGCAATAAAAATAGCTGCAGTGACAGCAGCACCAAATCCATACATCAAAGTGCTGACTGAGCTATGTGTAACCAGCATTCGTTTTT
>CAMLSF010000029.1 GCA_946482615.1 uncultured Chromatiaceae bacterium
ACAAGGATTTTATATGAAGCACAGTCCCCTTTATCTGGCGCTGCTGACCGGCACTCTGCTGCTTAGCGCCTGTGATAAAACAGCAAAAACCGATACCGCTACTCAGGTTGTAGAAACTGCGGTGGAAACAAAAGCAACAGCAGTTCCCAGTTACACTCCAACTCAGTTTTATGCTACCAAGTCCTATACAGGTAACGACATTAACCACAAAGCCGACGCGCTTCTAGTGGCGTCTGATGAGACTGGTGTTTTTAACCTGTACAAAGTCAGTCTGGACGGTAAAACCTGGACGCCTCTGACCAGCTCCACCACCGAATCTATTTTACCTATAGGTTGGTTTCCTAAAGATGACCGTGTGCTCTACAGTGCCGATCAGGGCGGTAACGAACTGCATCATGTTTATGTGCGTGAGCTGGATGGTTCAGTCAAAGACTTAACTCCTGGTGATAAACACAAAGCCGAGTTTGTTGGCTGGACAGAGGATGACAAGTTCTGGGTGATGAGTAACGAGCGGGATCCGAAGTTTTTTGATCTGTACAGCTACGACAGCAGCACCTATCAGCGCACTTTGGTCTATCAGAATAACGAAGGTTATGACATTGGCGCGTTAAGTGACAATGGCCGTTACATCGCTTTATCCAAAGAGCGTACCAATGCCGATAACAATCTGTATCTGGTCGATTTGCAAAGCGCCGATAAAACCCCTGTGCATATCACCCCACATCAAGGCAATGTGTCGCATGGTATTTATGGTTTTAGCCGCGACAATAATCAGCTGATTTTTGGCTCAGACGAAAAATCAGAGTTCAGTGAAGCTTTTGCCTACAACATCAATGAAAAAGCCGTACAGCCCTACAGCAAAGCCGACTGGGACATTATGTACATTAGCTTTAGCAAAGATAATAAATACAAAGTCGAAGCAGTAAACGCTGATGCCTCCACCAAAATCAGCATCACCGAACTAGCCACAGGCAAAGCTTTGCAGCTGCCAGAGTTACCTGCTGGTGATTTACGGGGTGTCACCTTTTCGGATGACAGTCAGTATTTAAGCTTCTACGTCAATGCCGACAACAGCCCTTCTAATTTATTTGTCTGGAAACTATCCGAACCTAAAGCAGAGCGTTTAACTCAGGCGCTGGATAAAGCCATAGATGAAAACGTGCTGGTGAAAAGTGAAGTGGTGCGTTACCCAAGCTTTGATGATTTAGCTATACCTGCACTGTTGTACAAGCCGAAACAAGCCAGCAGCACAGCCAAAGTGCCGGCTTTAATCTGGATCCACGGTGGCCCTGGTGGTCAGTCCCGCACTGGCTACAGTCCGGCTATTCAGCATCTGGTCAATCAGGGTTATGCGGTGTTAGCGGTCAACAACAGGGGATCCAGCGGTTATGGCAAAACCTTCTTCCATCTGGATGATTTAAAACACGGTGAACACGATTTACAGGACATAGTGTACGGTAAAAAATACCTGCAATCTTTGGACTGGGTGGCCACTGATCGTATTGGCGTGATGGGTGGCAGCTACGGCGGTTATCTGACCATGGCAGCTATGGCCTTTACCGATGAGTTTAAAGTCGGCATTAATATTTTTGGGGTCACCAACTGGGTACGTACTTTAGAAAGTATCCCCGCCTGGTGGGAATCCTTCCGCGAGTCTTTATACGCTGAACTGGGCGACCCGGCCAAAGATGGTGAACGTTTACGCCGTATTTCGCCTGTATTCCACGGCGATAAGGTGAAAAAACCTGTGCTGGTGGTGCAGGGTGCCAACGACCCTCGTGTATTGCAGGTAGAGAGTGATGAAATGGTGGCCGCTATTCGGGCTCAGAATGTGCCTGTTGAGTATGTGTTATTCCCGGATGAAGGCCATGGCTTTTTGAAAAAGGAAAACCGTATCAAGGCGCAGGAGGCTTATTTAGCCTTTTTGCAAAAATACCTGTAGCATTTTACTATGCACGGAGCAGATGAAGTCGTCTGCTCCGCTTAACAATCAATTATTTGAGTCTTATGAAAACCTACTCCAGCTTTGTTTTGATCAGTAGTTTGTTATTAACTGCCTGTGCTATGCCACGTTACACTGAGCGGCTGCAGCAGCCTATGCCTTTGCCCGAAGGCGAATGGACAGTGACACAAAGCAATCCGAATGAGATGGAAAATGTCACGGAAATGCGCTGGCAAGCCGTAGATTCTGACAACTATGTACAGAGTTTTGTGTTTGAACAGCAGCCCAACAGCGACCTGATGAAAACCAAAACTATTGATGATCAACAAGGTCAGCGGAACTGCGACGAGCTGTTTGACAGCCAAATCTTAAGTAAAGAGCCGGTCAATGGTTATCCGGCTTTGGTTTGGGTGTCTGAATGTAAAAGCAAAAGCGGCGCTTATTCCAAAATTCTGCATAAATCCATTGCGGGAAAAGAGTCGCTGTATGTCTTTAATAAAGTCTGGCGCAGCCTGCCGTTGCAAACTGAATGGGATTTATGGCTGGACTACACCAATAAAATCCATATTTGCGATACCAACAGTAAAAGCCAGCCCTGTAAGTAACCTGAACAGTTAGTGGTTAGCGGCCAGCTCTTCAGGAAACTCAGAAAAGGCTTCTTTTGTTACCGCACTGGCTTGTGGTTCGTAGGCACTTGAAGCTTCAAAAAATGCCTGATACAAAGCCTGTGGTAAGAACTTTTCAGCCATCATAAAACGGGTATCCGTCTGCTTTTCTTTATGATGCCACAGTGTTTGATCTGTAGTCGCAGACACCAGTTTATATTCCAGCTCTACAGTGGCTTCTGACGTCAATAAAGGAGCACTCTGCTCAGACCAACGCTGAATATCGACATAAAGCACCATATCCACATCGGTCAGGGCCGGTACTTCCGTCAGTTGACGCGCTTGTGCATCGACAATCTGAAAGCCCTGCTCCGCCGCTACAGCCGGCACTTCGCGGTTAAAGGCCTGTATTAAGGCATCTGGCACAGCGGCATCACTGTGCACCACAACCATGACTTTCTGCGAATTGTCTTTCTGCACCTGCACATAATGCTGCTGATCTTCAGCAACAGAGCTGCAGGCACTCAGATAAAGAGCGGCAGCAGCAGTGGTCACCAGCTTAAAGTAGGTCATATGTTTGCCTCCTTCCATCGGAAAAATCCTGTAACGCCTGTTACTGCACTGGCTTACTTTATTCATTCAGTCTGGCTTATCCGGCTGAACCACAACTTAACCGGTTAAATCAACTGGTTAGTTTTTGGTTTCCATTAAGGCCATTAACTTCGCCAGCCGTTGCTGGCATTCTTCCAACTGGGGACTTTGTTGTGTCACCAGTTGCATTCCTATATTTAACGCCGCCAGCACTATGCTTTGTTCCATCGACAAATGTCCGGCGCCCTGCCGTACCTGCGCAATTTTGCTATTAAGCAGCCGTGCCGCTTCCTGCAACCCGGCTTGTTCCTGCAAAGAGCAGCGTAACCAGTATTCCCGGCCTGCTATCACCACTTTTTGCTCAACGACCAACGGCTGCCTGAGCATGATCAGGCCGACAATTGCTGTTCAAACAACTGGGTCAGTTGTTGTAATTTTTGCTGCGCCTTTTGCTTTTGATCATCCGACTCCATCGCATGCAGCTGCAAAGTTTCCAGCTGATCGGCGCTTTTCTTTAATTCCTGCTGCAACTGCTGCTCTTTTTGATCCAGCTGTTGTACTTGTGCTGTCAGTTGTTGGTTCTGTGCAATTAACTGCTGAATTAATCGCTCTAAGGTACTGAATTCGGCTTCAAACATAAGATCCCCTGAATGCATAAGTGGGTTGAAAATTGGAGTGGCTACTCCGCAGTTTCAAAGCATAAGCAGGAGGGTTTGAACCTAAGCTGAACGTCTTCAGCATCAAAGAAAAGGGCTGCACAAGGCAGCCCGGAAAACTCAGGATATGATTAGAACTGATAAGCCGCACTCAGGGTCCAGCTACGGCCTTTATGGTTGTATAAACTGGTATCAAAATAATCGCCACCAGCAGCCGGATCAAAAGGTGGATCTCTGTCTGTTAAGTTAGCCACAGACAGCGCCAGCTCCGTATTGCTAAGCCCCAGATAACTCACCTGCAGATCCAACTGAGTGTAACTGGCCACTTTAGCCTGCAAACCCGGATTGCTGCTTTGGGTCGCTACTTTTTGCTCGTAACTGCTGCTGTAGCTGCTGATCAGACTGCTGCGCCAGTCCGCCACAGACCAGTTCAGACTGGTGCTGTTTTTCCACTGGGGTAAAGCACCAAACTGGTTATTGCCGGCACCGTTAATTTCAGCCTGCCCTGCCACTAAAGCCTGCTTGTAGCTGATTAAACGTGACCAGACCGATTTAAAGCCCAGTGACTGACCCGAAGCTAAATCCCATCTGTAGTTAAAATCTACGTCTATACCAGAGGTCGTCCTGCTGCCCTGATTGTTGTATTGATTGCTGACAATCTGCAGGCGGCCCTGGGCATCACGTTTAATACGGTCGGCGTATAAAGCCGGGTTGTTGACAATAAACTGGGCGTTATCTGCCCCTATGATCTGTTCCTGCTCAATCCGGAACCAATCCACACCAATACTGCCTTGCTGGGTAAAGGACCAAATCACGCCTGTATTAAGGTTTTTTGAACGCTCAGGTTGCAGTTCTGGATTACCGGTACGAAGCTGGGTAAAACCACGACGGGCGCCGGGTTCAACAGGGTCATTCGGGTCAATCACTGTGCCATAACTGATAGTGTTGCTGTTGGCAATTTCAGGCAAAGAAGGGGCACGGAAGCCTTTGGACCAGGACGCCCGTACCAACCAGTCTTCCGCCAGCACATAATGCACTCCTACTTTGGGTGAAAAGGCATTACCAAAATCATCGTAATGATCAGAGCGGCCTGCAACACTGGCGGTTAAATCCTGCAGCAGCGGAATACTGAATTCAGCAAAAGCCGCTTTAATTTCACGTTCACCTTTGACCAGATTAATAGCCGGACGTAATTCAGTACCGGATAAAACTTCAGGCGAAGTACCGGCATCCATTTTCTCACGGCGTAAATCTACCCCAGCAGCAAAAGCCAGCGGGCCATGCTCAAGTTCAGTCAATACTGTGCTGGCACTGGCATTGATGGAACTTAAATGATAAGTGCCGGGACGGCGGGTTTGCAGGCGCAAATCATCCAATACTTCAGCCGAATTTTCGCGGCCGTCAAAACGGTAACTGCCATCCTGCAAGGCTTGTTCAAAGGCAAAACGATTGACGAAGTTATCTACATATTCACGCTGATGACTGCTCGATTGCAGCGCATTCAATTGTAAATCCCATTCATCGCCCTGATAACGTAAACCCGCCAGCACCCGGCTGAAGATTTGTTTGTTTTCTTTCAGGCGCGGGCCTAAATCAAACAGTGTGTATTCAAAAGGTAAAGCTGCATTGGTTGGATTATCCGGATGCCCTACAGGCAAAGCCACTGTGATATCGGTTAAGGTGCTGTTGACCGGATCATAAGCCCGTAAACCCGCACCAACAGTTAAGGGTGCGCCAAAAATCATCGCCGAATCGTTGTAGCTGTACAGCACCTCAGTGCTGGCTTGCAGCTTATCCGACAACTGATAGGTGCCTTGCAAAGAGGCCTGACGGCGGGTCACTTCAGGTTGTAAGGTATTAAAAGGCTGAGCATTAAAAGCACAAACTTCGCCGGCGCGGCCCGGCGTAAAATCAGTCCATGGCCGTTTTACTGCGCCTTCAGGGCAGGTTGCAAAAGCTGCAGGTGAAGACGGGTTTTGCAGGCTGTTGGCGCCCTGACTGCTCCAGCCGGATAACTTACCGCCCGGTAAATGACGGAAATCCCCGCTGCTGAGTAAATCCCTGTCGCTGGCATCCAGCCGCTCACGGTCAAACCAGTCCAGAGTTAAACTCAGGTTATAACCATCCTGATTTAAATCCCCTGTACCAGTTACTAAACCCAAGGCCTGCTGCTCTAAACCACCCTGAGTGGCAGCACCAGTCGAGGCTTTTATTTCAGTGTCCTGTACATTCTTTTTCAGAATAATGTTCACTACCCCAGCTATGGCGTCTGAGCCATACACCGAAGATGCACCATCTTTTAATACTTCAATCCGCGCTACTGCGCTTAACGGCAAGGCGTTTAAATCAACAAAAGTATCCTGGGTATTCAGGGCAAAACCATAGTTAGATACCCGCTGGCCATTCACCAGCACCAGGGTGTTTTTTGGGCTTAAACCACGTAAGCCGATGGAAGCTGAACCTGCAGAAAAGCTGCCTGTGTATTGTTCGTCGAAGCTGTTGCCTGAATTGACCGTCAAATCACGTAACACATCTGTCAGGGTCACTTTGCCACTGGCTTTAATATCTTCAGCCGTAACTTGCAGCAAAGGTGTGGCATTTTCCTGCTGCACTCTTTTGATCAGTGAACCTGTGACCTGAATACGTTCCACTTTGTTTTCAGCCGAGTTTTCCTCTGCCAGCGCAGGAGTGAGCACAGAAACAGCCAAAGCCAGCAGGCTAAGCTTAGGCGCAAAGCCAGAACCAGTTGTTTTTAACATAAAGACCTCAAAATTGGATAAAGCTGTGTCAGGGCGGATTTAACGCCTGACCAGACAAATTAATTTTTTATAAAAAGCTGAATGAAGCGGTTAAACCGCAGCGTTTTGTGCAACTGACAAGCAGTAGCCAGAACGCAAAAGACTTAGCAGCACATCCAAAGACGCTCTGAACAATGAGGCATTCGACAACAACGCAAAAGTGCAGTGGCGGAAGAGGCACAAAAGCGAAGTGAAACAGTAAACATAGGTTTTTACCCTTACAACAAAACCGGCATCCAGCGGACTGATTTGCCTGAATTACAGCTCAATAATGGATCTGACAGTCATACTCCGACTATGGAAGAGTGAAGTGCAGAACAGCAGACCGAAACACCCAAACGTTTAGACGTCCAGACGGGCGCGCATAATACTGAAATCCATGTCGAAGCAAAAGTTATTTTTTGTGACTTTTTATTCCATATAGGTATAAGAAGTGAAATTTCATCTGGGAACGGTTTTAAAAAAGAGGAATGGCTGAGCGAACAAATTGGAAAAGCAGGTTAGATACTGCAAACAAAAAGGGCAGAATCATCACGCTTCTGCCCTTGTTTAAACTTCTGGCGGCTGTAGGAGCCTTTGCCTTTTTTCGCTTTCACCACCTGCATCCGAAACAAGGTGCTGGTCACTAAAGCTTTGAGTGCATTATCCCGGATTTCGCCGCGGCCATGCTCTGCCGTTGGTTTTTTTGCCATAAGGCCTCCTGTGTAAAAAACGCGCAAAGTGTAGAGCCAAAACTTGCGGGAGTAAATTACTGATCTGGATTTATTTTAAAGCTGCTCTGTGCAATAAAGTGTATTGCGCCGCTGTTGTTGCGACAAAAACCAGCTTGCGTCTTGATATTCGGTCTCAAGGTAACCAGATCCAGACTAATTCCCCTCATTCAGGATCTGTGATGAAAAACCTGCATATAGATTTAGTCTCCGATATTGCCTGCCCCTGGTGTGCTATTGGTTATGCCCGGCTGGAACAAGCCATGGCCAGCATCAAGGACAAAGTCAGCGTCAGTATTCAGTGGCGCTCTTTTGAGTTAAACCCGGATCCGCACTTAGTTCCTGAGCCCATTTTGCCTGCACTGAGCAAAAAATATGGCCGCAGCGAAGCGGAAATGCGCGCGAATCAGGATGCGATGATTAAGGTAGCAACTGATCTTGGGCTGAATTTTGAAAAAATGCAGCAACGTTTTACCTGCAACACCTTTGACGCCCACCGTCTGGTGAAATGGGCGGCTGCTTTTGATAAACAAACAGCGATGAAACAGGCCTTATTTGAAGCCTATTTTGGTTTTGCCGAGGATGTATCCAAAGCGCAGGTTCTGCAAAAATGTGCAGAAAAAGCCGGACTGAACGCAGATGAAGCATTAAAAGTACTGCAGTCAGAGCAGTTTATTGATGAAGTGCGCGCCGAAGAAGCTCAGTATCAGCAAGCCGGTATCAGTTCAGTACCAGCTTTTGTGATCAATCAGCGTTATCTGATTTCCGGTGCACAAGACTCAGCCACTCTGGCTGCAAGTCTGCTGCAGATTGCTGATGAAATGACCACAGAATAATAACCAATACAGGTATAAAGGTACGGTATGACGACCCCAATGAAAGACTTTATTTATCACATAGGCACTGTAGGCACGCCCTGGGGCGAGGCCGAAAAAAAGCAGTGGCTGAGTGAACAACAAATCAAACGTAGTTATCAGGACCAGGTGGTCACCCCGCTGCAGCAGTTTCTGCCTGATAGTGCTGAACTGCTGAATTACGGCACTCTGGATTACAGCGCTTTTCATTTGCCTGTGTATGAGCTGTTTGCGGTTCGCAGCAAAAACTGGCAGGCCGATAAACCTATAGTGCTGGTGACTGGTGGTGTGCATGGTTATGAAACCAGTGGTGTACAAGGTGCGCTGAAGTTTATAAAAGAACAATTCAGCCATTACAGCTCCAAAGTAAACCTGCTGGTGTTGCCTTGTATCAGCCCCTGGGGTTATGAAACCATCAACCGCTGGAACCCAAAAGCTGTGGATCCGAACCGTTCATTTGGTGCAGAAAGTCAGTCGGATGAAGCTAGCCTGGCTATGGCTTTTGTCCGTCAGCACAAGGGGGACCTGTTGGTACATATCGACCTGCACGAAACCACAGATTCAGATAACAGCGAATTCCGTCCGGCCAAAGCAGCCCGGGATGGCACAGTGAATCACAACTGGAATATTCCGGATGGTTTTTATCTGGTCGGCGACACGGATAAACCAGAAGCTGGTTTTCAGCGCTCTATTATCGAAGCAGTACAAAAAGTCACTCACATCGCTGAAGCTGATGAAGATGGCTGCCTGATCGGTGAAAAACTCGCCCAGTTTGGCGTAGTGAATTACCCCAAACGTGCCTTGGGATTATGCGGCGGCATGACAGATGCCAAATTTGTCACAACCACTGAAGTCTATCCGGATAGCCCGAAGGCCAGCCCGGAACAGTGCAATGCAGCTCAGGTGGCGGTGATTTGTGCCGGTGTGGATTACGCTTTAGCGTGATAAAGAAAGGGTCAGAGTTTTCACTCTGACCCTCTCATCTTCAACTGATTAAGGCATTCGATCAAAACGAGTAAGTCGCACCTAAAGTGAAGTTACCTGGTGTGCCGTAGCCATACTGTTCAAAGAAACCAATCTGGCTGTAGTATTTTTCATCAAACAGGTTGTCGACGTTTAATTGAACAGATAGCTCTTGAGTGACTTCATATCGCGCCATCAAACTGACCAGACTGTACGATTCCTGAACTAAACGGAAAGCTCCTGTGCCGTTGTATTGCTGATCTTCCCAGTTAATACCCGCACCAATCTCCAGACCATTCACTAAAGCCGCCAGATCATAAGTCGTAAATAGATTCAGTTTTTTCCTTGGATGGTCAGCGTTAACTTCAGTGCCCGCAGCATCTTCAGCTTTAAACTGAGAATAACCTGCTGAAATATTCCAGTTATCTGTCAGCCTGCCTATCAGTTCCAGTTCAAAACCCTTGCTTTCTACACCTTGCGCTGCAACATAGATCATCTCCAACGGATTATCGGGAAATGGCACGCCAGTGCTGACTGCAATGTTATCCTGATCAATCTGAAACACAGCGACAGAAGTCTGTACTGCACCGTCCAGGAAGGAGCTCTTCAGGCCCAGTTCGGTATTAATACCTTCCACAGGGTCCAGCATGTTTTTAGATGCATCGCGTGCTTGCTGTGGTTTAAAGATTTCAGTCTGACTAGCATAGAGATTGTGCTCAGGCGTCAGCTGATACATCAGACCTACATAATGCACCAACACATTGTTATCACCGTAGTTTTCAGGAGCTGTACTCCAGTTTAAGCCTCGGCGTTCCCAATTTGAGATACGGCCACCGGCAATTAGTTTCAGCTCGTCAGTGATTAAAAAGCGGGTCGCGGCATAATAACCTTCTTGCTCCGTTTCAAGATCCACTTGCGCGGCTCCCGTTGCTGAGAATTCTGGTTCAGGATAAGTATTGCCTGTCCACTCGTAGAAATTTCCTACCGGGATAAAAGTCGAGGTCTGGGCAAAAGTTTCTGTATAGGCCTGCTGATCACTATTCAGCAGCCCCACTACAAACTCATGGCCGCGGCCCAATAACTGATAATCCCCTTTGAGCTGAATATCCACACTGTCTTGCTTACTGTAACCAGAACTTTTGTAAGGCCACGGGCTTAAACCAACACCTGTTGTTTTATCCAATGTGCCATATACATACAGCAACTTGGTGTCTGCAGTATTGTAGTTGTGGTTATAGCTGACTTTACCTTGCCAGCCATTAGCAAAATTGTGCACCAGGTTGGCAAAAGTATTGGTGTTGCGGGATTGCCAGTAAGTCCAATCCGCCGAAGTTGTCACTGAAGTATCCCAGTTGGTCGCTGTGCCATCGCTAAACCAGGCAGGCAAGCCACCCCAGGTTGAACCTTTAGGGTCATTATCCTGATAGCTGGTACCAAAACTAACAGAAGTATTATCCGTTAAGTCCGCATCCACTACTCCATAAAGTACTGTTTTGTCGTCTTCAGGAATATCCATAAAAGTATCACTGACTTCTTTTTTCGCAACAAAACGCACTCGTAAATCGCCCTGATTATCTAAACCAGTCGATACATCTGCTGTAGCAAACTTTTTATTCCAGCGACCCACACCTGCATTAACGTAACCTTTCAGCTCGGCGGAATTGGCATGTTTGCGCACTAAGTTGATAGAAGCTGAAGGATCACCAGCGCCTGTCAATAAACCCGTAGCACCACGCACTACTTCAATACGTTCATAAATAGCCACGTCCGCTATAGTTTCACCTGAGTCCCCGGCCAAAGACCAGGCCAGAGGTACACCATCGATCTGATATTTATCAATATCAAAACCACGGGCACTAAAGGTATTGCGGGTGGTATCCAGCTGTTTAGCCGACACACCTACTGTCTGGCTAATCACTTCATTAATGCCGCTGAAGCCCTGATCGATAATACGTTGAGACGTAATCACACTGACAGACTGAGGGGTTTCAAACAATGACAAGCCTAAACCTGTAGCGGTATCAATGTTTTCATTCACAGTGTAGTTGCCTACTACAGTGATTTTTTCAATTTCTTTTTCGGCTTGCTCTTCTGCGGCCTGAGCAACACCCACCATACAAGCCAATTGTACTGCCACCAGCACTGGCAGCTTTCTGAATTTCTGTTGTAACACCATGATTACCCCCCAATAAAATTGAGCGAATAATACACTAATACGAATTGTTATCAACTAGATTTAGATAAAGAACGGCGCGAACAACCCATGCGATGTAAGTGGTTTCAAATTTATAACTGACTGATAACAAAACAGCTGTGTTTCACAACGAAATCACTGGTCTCTGGTCAGCACTTCCAATAGCTCTATCTCAAAAATCAGATTCGAGTGTGGCGGGATCATGCTGCCAATCTGGCGCTCGCCATAAGCTAAATGAGCCGGTACCCACAACTTACGTGTGCCGCCCACTTTCATCCCCTTCAGGCCTAAAATCCAGCCCTGGATCACACGATTGTTACTTAAAATGCACTGAAAAGCTTCGCCTCTTTTATAAGAGGAATCAAACTCTGTACCATCTTCCAGCCAGCCCCGATAATGCGCTGTGATTAAAGCTCCGCGCTCAGCTGCTTTGCCTTCCCCCATCACTAAATCTTCAATTTTTAATTCGTCAGTCATCACTTCACCTAACCTCAATTTTGCCGCTGATTATAATCGGTGAAATAACATCAGCAGAAGACAGCAAGCTAACCTTGTAGCTGAAATGTTCTATAGTTTCTAAATCAACGCCACGGAGTGCATACAATGTCTGTGATGACGAACCGGTTTTATCTTCTGCTCGCCAGCGTTTTTTTCACACTTTTCCCTCTTTACTGCAGTGCCATACAACAACAAGTGATCTATTCGTGGCCTATGTCTATGCTGGGAGATGCCCGTGGCAGCTATCCTATTGCCTTGTTGCATCTGGCAATAGAAAAGTCCGGGACTGAGTATCAACTGGTGCCAAGCGGACAAGTGATGTCACAACACAGAACCTTACGCCAGTTGGGGTCTAACAGTGGTCTGGATGTAGTCTGGACTATGACCTCACCGGAACGGGAAAAAGAGTTGCGGCCCATAAGAGTACCAATAGACAGAGGATTAATTGGCTGGCGTTTATTGCTTATTCATAACGATAACGAACAAAAGATTCAGCAACTGGATGAAAAACAATTAAAAACCAGCCCGTCTATTCAGGGAAGTGACTGGCCGGATTACCCTATTTTAAAAGCCAATCATTTCAGAGTGTTAGGCAGCGGCGATTTTGACGCTATGTTTAAAATGCTGCAGGCAAAACGTATTGATTATTTCCCACGCTCAGTCACAGAAATCTGGCCTGAACTACAACAAAAAGCCGGTATGTCGCTGAGCGTTGCGCCCAAATGGGTTTTACATTACCCGGCCGCTCTGTATTTTTTTGTACAAAAAGACAATATCGAACTGGCCAATGCCATAGAGATTGGGCTGTTACGGGCTATTGAAGATGGCAGTATGCAACAGTTGTTTTTACAACATTTCAGCAGTGCCATACAGCAGGCCGAGTTAAAATCCAGAACTGTGATTGAACTAAAAAACCCTATACTGCCAGCCGAAACACCTCTGCAAAACAAAGCCCTGTGGTTTGATCCCCAGCTGGGGTACTGACACTAGGCTTTAACAGCTACCAAAGCCTTTACGACAGCTGCAGCAACATCGGCAATACGGCATTGTTGCTTCATGGCGCTTTGCTGTAACTGACGGTAAGCTTGCTCTTCCGTCATATTCTTATACTGCATTAACAATAACTTAGCCCTGTCTATCAGCTTTTGTTCGCTGACAGCACGACGGGCATCCGCCAATTCAGTTTGCATCTGACGGATATGTTGCGCCTGTTCAGACAACAACTGGTAAAAAGAGCGGCCCGGCGCCTGCACTGCTTGTTCAGTGCCAGAGTGTGGCAATACCGAAGCACCGTATAAACCCGGCATTCCGGGGTCTATCAGTAAGGTTAAACCCGGGCTGGCTGGCCGCTCTGTCAGTTCTGCCAGTTTGGAATGATGCTGCTGTAGTTGGTGCTGTGCAGCTTCTACTGTCTCAGCAGTTAATCGCTGCAATTGAGCCGTCAGTTCCGCCTGCAATCTATGCATAGCGTCCATACGTTCAGTTGCAAATTGATACCAAAGGTCACTGACGGCAGGCACAGGAGCAGCAGTACCTGCTAACTGCTGGATCATAGTGCGTAACTGACACAATTGTTTAGCAGCAGCGGCCTGCTCCAACTGGTGCCACAGCTGTTGCTGAGGTTCTGTGGCAAACTCCAGAAACACAGCAGCACCATGCTGCTGGGCCTGTTGCAGCAATAACAAACGTTCAGCCAGTTCAGTACTTAACTGCCCCGAAGCGAATCCCATAGCCCCCCAGGCTCGCTCCTGCCCTGCATATTCTTTGCTTTGCAATAAGTTAAACAAAGCCACCAGCAAGCGGGTTATAGCCGCATCACCGGCTAAATCTGCCGACTCCAGTATCACAGCCAGCCAGGCTGCTATTAATCTGCTGTAGGCTTCGGTCGACTGCAACGCCGTGCACTGCTGCTTTCCCACCTGGTCGCGTAATTCAGCCAGATGATCCATGCCCTGCAATGCCAAACAAACACCGCTTAACAAACGACTGCTGTGATAAGACTCACTGGCCTGCAGATACTGAGTAGTTAACTGGCTGCGCAATTGTTGTTCTGCTTTTGTACTTTGTACTAACTGCTGCTGACGCTGCTGCACAAAAACCTCGCAGCCGGAGGCCAGAAAAATATTGCTGATACCACGCTCACGCTGCAACTGATGCACCAACTCACTAATGCTGGTCACCAGCAAAGAATTGACCGAAAGCTGTTGCAACGCTCTGATCTCGGCCTGTTTAGCGGCCAGCAGAAACTGAGCTGTCGGATGATTCATAGGCTGTCCCGGGTTGCTGATATCCCCAGACTCTAGCAATGCTTATTCCACGCCTTTCATAACAGCTGGCAGACCGCATCAATGCTGTATTGCCAGCACAACACCACCTGGTTGTCTTGTAGCTCAACAAACCCAAACGCCCCTTAACAGTGCAGAAAATGCACAACAATGGCACTTTGCACTGATTGCCACTCAAAAGACAAACTATGAAAACCAAGTAAAATCAATGCATTGGTATAAAAACATCCACTGGCATTAAAGTTGCTCAGGTAAAACGGCAGAGGTGGTTAGCACCTCCCAACATACCTTACCCTAAGTAATTGGAATTGCAGCGCGACGACAAGTGCGTGAGACCCCAGGAGCATAGTAGTCCTATCTGACTGGGGCGAGAGCGCGCAGTCAACAAAGCTGCAGCTTCAAGTACGACAGGTAAACATATTTCAGGACAAAGGCGTCCCGAGATCTTCTGGCAACAGAATGATCCGGACGCCTTTTTTGTTTTCTAAAAACAATGCCTGAAAAATCAATAGCAACAACAGGAAGAGGTGACCTATGGCTTATTTAGTTCCAGCCGAATTTGTGACCAAAATGGTCGACGCCGGCGAATCCAAAATTTTTATGTCCACCCGCGACACGCTGATCCGCTCTTATATGGCGGGGGCTATTCTGGCTTTGGCAGCTGTATTTGCCGTCACGGTTGCAGTCCAGACCGGCTCGTTTTTAGTCGGCTCTATGCTGTTTCCGGTCGGTTTTATTATGTTGTACCTGATGGGGTTTGACTTACTGACAGGGGTTTTTGTATTAACTCCGCTGGCCCTGCTCGACCGCCGCCCAGGTGTGACAGTGCAAGGTGTATTACGCAACTGGGGACTGGTGTTTACCGGTAACTTCCTTGGAGCTTTAACAGTCGCCGCCATGATGGCTTTTGTGCTGACTATGGGGTTTCATACCGAAGCAGGGCCTGTAGGTACAAAACTGGCTGGTGTAGGAGAAGCCCGGACTTTAGGTTATGCCGAACATGGTATGGCAGGCTGGATGACGATATTCCTGCGGGGCATGTTGTGTAACTGGATGGTATCTATGGGTGTGGTCGGCGCTATGATTTCTACTCATGTCAGCGGCAAAGTACTGGCGATGTGGATGCCCATTATGTTGTTCTTTTTTATGGGGTTTGAGCACTCAGTGGTCAATATGTTCCTGTTCCCTTTTGCCATGATGATGGGCGGTGATTTCTCTGTGATGGATTACCTGATCTGGAACGAAATCCCAACAGCTTTAGGTAATCTGGTGGGTGGTTTAGCCTTTACCGGTTTAACTTTGTACAGCACTCACTATAAAACGGCGCCAAAACGTCAATTGGCTTCCAAAGCGGCGGAAAGCCCGGCAGCAACTCTGGCCAAAGCCTGATGATGTTGCCAGGGTCCTCCTTGCAAGTCTCCATAGGCCAGCACTCCACTGCTGGCCGTAAAGCATTTAATCAGGACAGCTTTGGCGCTTATCTGCCAAAAGAGCCGGAACTAAGCAACAAAGGCATAGTACTGGCTGTGGCCGATGGCATCAGCACCAGCACAGTCAGCCAGATTGCCAGTGACACTGCAGTAAAAAGTTTTCTGGCTGATTACTACTGCACCAGCGAGGCCTGGTCTGTACCGCACGCTGCCTTGCAGGTGCTCAAAGCCTGTCACAACTGGTTGTATGCACAAAATCGTAATGGGCCTTTTAGCTCAGACCCGGATAAAGGTTATGTCAGTACTTTTAGTGCTTTAATCTTAAAACAACGCCATGCCCATCTGTTGCATGTGGGCGACAGCCGGATTTACCTGCTGCGTCATCAGCAACTGGAGCAATTAACCAGGGATCATCGGCTCTGGCGTGGCAGCAGCAGTTTTTTAAGTCAGGCGCTTGGGGCTTGTGCTGTGTTGGATCCGGATTATCAAAGCATTCCTTTGCAACTGGATGATTTGTTTCTGTTGGCAACAGACGGTTTATTTGACGTCTTATCTCAGACCCAGCTTATCAAGCTGCTTGACGCAGAAGCAGATTTATCCCTGCTGGCCCGACAACTCACCGAAGCGGCTTTAGCTGCAGGCAGTGAAGACAATATAACGCTGCAATTGGTGCGTATTGATCAGTTACCTGCAGACAATAACTTACCCATTTGCCTGGATCAGCAATTACCTTTACCTCCTGTGCTACAACCAGGAGATCTGCTGGACGGTTTAGAGGTGATAAGGCCATTACAGCAAAGCAATCGCAGTCATGTGTATCTGGTGCAGGATACAGGCACAGAGCAGTTGCTGGTACTCAAGGCGCCCTCTACAGATTTAGCTGAGCAGCCGGATTACCTGGAGCGGCTGATGCGCGAAGAATGGATAGCCAAGAGAGTGCACAGCAACCATGTGGTGCGTCCAGCCAGTATCAACAGACCTCGTAATGCGCTCTATACCTTGTTTGAGTACGTCGAGGGCCAAACATTAAAACAGTGGCAACTGGATCACCCCAATCCTACATTGGAACAGGTACGAGGTATTATTGAGCAGCTGGGGAAAGGACTGCAGGCTTTGCACCGCAGCGAAATTCTGCATCAGGACATTCGCCCCGACAATCTGATGATCACGCCCCAAGGCATACTCAAAATTATCGACTTTGGCGCAGCCCGGCTGGCCGGGTTACAAACGGATGACGAAGCGGCGGGTGAAATTCCGGGCACAGCCTTGTATACAGCACCCGAGTATTTTTTAGGTCTGGCAGGCACAGAACGATCCGATTTGTATGCACTGGCTGTACTGACGTACCAGTTATTATCCGGCCGTTATCCTTATGGCGCTGATGTGGCTCGTGCTAAAAGCATCAAAGCGCAGAAAAAGTTGCGTTATCAGTCTGTGTTCAACAAAAACAGCGAACTGCCAGTTTGGCTGGATTTAACCTTAGAAAAAGCCCTGCAACCCGACCCGAATAAACGTTACCAGGCTTTGTCTGAGTTTTTATACGACTTACGCCACCCCAATGCCGAATTTCAAAAACCACTCAGTTTGATTGAACTGCATCCGCTTTGGTTTTGGCAATGCCTTTGTGTAGTGCAGGCGCTGATTATTTTATGGTTGATAGCAGCCCGTTATTAGCGAGCTGCCGCTTTGTTTACTCTAATATTTCGCCAGCCACTGCAACCAGAATTTACTGGTGTCTGTGTGTAATGAATTCGCCTGATAATCAGCATATTTCAGCAATACCGCGTGCTGAGCATTCAGGTTATAACCCAACTGTAAATCCAGCTCTTTGCCATAATCTGCTTCGCCCTCAACCGCATCCAGCCAATGATAAAAGGCCATCAACTCCAGTTGATCCAGTTTATAACCCAGTTTCAGGTATTTATCTTCGATGCCATTGGCCGGAGTCGCCAGAAACTTATCGGCAAAACCCTGAAACTTATGCAAAGTCGCAAGCGGTGTCGCAAAGCCTATGCTGTTGTCAGAACCTAAGACTTCAACTCCCACTCCACTTTGCCAGGCTCCGAGCCAAAGGTTGGCTTCCACAGTCCAATAATCTGCGTCATAGGAATTGGGGTTATCACCAGCATCCTGCTGCAATGCATAAGAGCCGTAGAGGCTATAACGGCTGCTTTGGGATAAAGCCTGGCTGTACTGATAATCCAGCCCTATGGTTTGATTGGACACTAAAGGTGCATCGTCAAACTCCATCTGATACACAAAAGCGCCAAGCTGATGGTTAGTGTTCGGTTGATAACGTAAATCCAGCAGATGTAAATCCGAACTCCAGTCGCCTTGTGGACTTTTGCTGCCAAACACCCGGTTCACTTTACTGCTGTAGCTGTAATCCAGTTTGAGTTCCGAAGATAAACTGGCCTGATAACGCACTGCATCAAAGGTCTGTTCGTTTTGACGCCATCCTACACCACCGACAAAACGTTCATTGGCTAAGTTAATACGCTGACGGCCAATTTTTAGTGTCTGCTCACCGCTTTGATACATCACAAAAGCCTGATTTAAATCAGCACCAGCAGGGTCTGCCACCACAGGATAGGCTGTTTTGCCGTTAATACTGTCGTTGTAATTCTTATCCCCTAAAGCCGCTACGTAATCAAATTCGCCGCCTGCTGACCAGCCATGGCTGAATTTTTGCGTCAGGCTAAAACGCGATAACAAGGTACTGGCTAAAGCATTTTCGGCAAGGCCATCCTGGTCCACAGCTTCCAACCGGTAACGGAATAACATTTTCAGTTCAGGGGCGGCTAAAGCGGTGGAAGCAACATCAGCAGCACAAACTGAAGTACAAGCGGCCATTACAGCCAAAGCGGGTAAAGAGTAACGACGCATAAGGATTCCTTCTGTTGAGGTTAATTTTTGACAAAGCTTCGCCAGCTGACTGCTTTAAAGCAGCCAGAAAGCAAAACAAATAGGGTTAAGGGTTTAGTTAATTTTCTACTGTTGTTGCTTCTAAAAGACTCAAATCCACTTTCATCCGTTGCTTCAGCACCTCGCCCACCACTATCAGGGTTGGGCCAGTCAGTGGATGACTGGCAAGTCGTTCACTGATATCCACCAAAGTGCCCTGCAATTGGCTTTGCTGGGCTGTACTGACCTGATCCAACAGTGCTATAGGCGTATGATCCGGCCAGCCAACTGACACTAAACCGGCACATAATTGCTGCAAGCGGTTGAGTCCCATATACACCACCAAAGTGGGGTTAGAGCCATTGGCTCTGTACTGATAACCAGACCAGTCGGGTTCTTTAGCCGGGTCTGCAAACTGTGCTGTTAAAAACTGCACTGACGTCGCACAACCCCGGGCTGTCAGCGGAATACCACAATAGGCTGAAGCCGCACAGGCACTGGTCACGCCTGGCACTATCGCAAAGGCAATACCGGCTTGCTGCAAAGCTGCAGCTTCTTCCGACACCCGGCCAAAAATCGCCGGGTCTCCGCCTTTTAACCGCACCACTAAACCACCTTGTTGACCGTATTCAATAAGCAACTGGTTAATCTCTTGTTGAGGCATGGCATGCCGGCCCGATCTTTTGCCCACAAAGACTTTTTTGCAGCGTCGTGGTGCTAGTGCCAACAACTCAGCACACACTAAAGAGTCAAACAGCAATACATCAGCTTGTTGCAACAAACGCTGGGCTTTGACGGTCAGCAGTTCAGGATCACCAGGCCCAGCGCCTATCAATACCACCTGGCCTTTACCTGCTGGTTTTTTCTGCTCTGTTTGGACTGTTTCACCTTGCCAATTCCAGCCGGATAGCCACTGCGCTGTCCAAGGTGAACGCAATAAATTACTGATTACACTCATTTTGCTACCACCCTTTCTTGTATGCTTTTTTGTCCTACGCCTTGTCCTTTGCCTTTATCGTGGATTTCTTTGAACCCTGCGATCAGGCCGCTGATGCTTGTTGATTTTGTTGTTCAGCATTCAGCCATACCCTGCCCTGTTGCAGCTTGACGCCATAGACAGGGAGCACCACTTCTGGTTGTTCCAAGCACTGGCCTGTCGTCAGGTCAAAATGCTGTTTATATAAAGGCGAAGCCACTACGATTTGCTCACCTATAGAACCTACAATCCCTCTCGACAGCACATTCGCCTGACCCAAAGGATCATAATTCCCGATCGCGTATACCAGTGGTTCGCCTTGCAGCTCTAACAAAAACACCGCTACCTGCTGACCATTCAGCAAAGCGCAAATACCGCTGTTTTCGACTAAATCTTCAAAAGCACAAATATCAGTCCAGGCCATGTTAGTTCTCCTCTGCTAAAGCCTTTACAGGCACTTCGATCACAGGAATTTGTTGTTGCCACTGGCGTTTTTCTTCAGCTGTAGCCGGGCGGATTTGCGCACGTTCTTCGACAAAAACTATGTTTTCATCCGCATCCGGGCTGTTTACAAACTGGCGGAAACGTTTCAGCGCTTGTGGATCGTCCAGCGTGGCTTTCCACTCACAGGCATAAGTATTTACTAAGGCAGCCATCTGGTTTTCCAGCTCTGCACCTATGCCCAGTTCGTCGTCGATAATGACTTTACGCAGATAGTCCAAACCACCATCTAACTTTTCCATCCAGACTGAAGTGCGCTGCAAACGGTCGGCTGTGCGGATATACAACATCAGAATGCGGTCTATGTAGCGGATTAAAGTGTCAGTATCGAGATCGGTAGCAAATAAGTCGGCATGGCGTGGCCTCATACCGCCATTACCGCAGACATACAGATTCCAGCCGTTTTCGGTAGCAATAATGCCAATGTCTTTGCTTTGCGCCTCAGCACATTCGCGGGTACAACCCGACACTGCCATTTTAATTTTGTGGGGTGCACGTAAACCTTTGTAGCGGTTTTCGATAGCTATGGCCTGGCCGACACTATCCTGTACGCCATAACGACACCAGGTGCTGCCAACACAAGATTTGACTGTACGCAGCGACTTGCCATAAGCCTGGCCTGTCTCAAAACCAGCATCGACCAAACGCCGCCAAATGGCCGGCAATTGTTCTAAACGGGCGCCAAATAAGTCGATCCGCTGACCACCGGTAATTTTGGTGTAGAGGTTAAAATCGAGCGCCACCTGACCTATCACCAGCAGTTTTTCTGCGGTAATTTCGCCACCGGCAATACGCGGTACCACTGAATAAGAACCGTCTTTTTGCATATTGGCGAGGAAGGTATCGTTGGTGTCCTGCAAACCGACATGAGGTTTTTTCAGCACATAATCATTCCAGCTTGACGCCAGAATAGAAGCCACAGTCGGCTTACAAATATCACAGCCCAAACCCTGACCATGGCGGCTCAAGAGTTCAGCAAAGGTTTTAATACCGCCGACCTGAACTAAATGCAGCAATTCCTGACGGGAATACGCAAAGTGTTCACAGAGATGATTTTTTACCTCCACACCACGGCTTTTCAGCTCGTCATCCACGACGGATTTGAGCAAAGCTGTGCAACCACCACAGCCCGTACTGGCCTTAGTGCAGCTTTTGATACTGGCTAAATCGCAGCAACCAGAGTCCATAGCCGCCACTATGTCACCCTTAGCCACGTTATGGCAGGAACAAATGGTCGCGCTGTTGGGTAAGGTTAAAGCGGCCACAACAGCGCCGGAGCTTATTGGTAAAATCAGTTGCTCCGGCTGTTTTGGCAGCAGCATATCGTTTAAGGCATATTGCAGCAGACTGTCGTAGTTACTGGTATCGCCCACCAGCACAGCTCCCAGCAGGCGTTTACCATCTTTGCTCACCACCATTTTTTTGTAGACTTGAGCACGTGGGTCGGTAAAGACATAACTTAAAGCGCCGGGCGTTCTGGCATGGGCATCACCTATAGAACCCACTTCCACACCCAAGAGTTTCAGCTTGGTGCTCATATCAGCGCCGCTAAATTTGTGCTCGCCGCCTGTCAGTTGACTGACCACCACACGCGCCATCTGATAACCGGGTGCGACCAGACCAAAAATCTTTTGCTGCCATAAAGCACATTCGCCTATGGCGTAAATATGCGGATCAGAGGTCTGGCATTGATCATTCACTACTATGCCACCGCGATCACCGACAGCTAAACCACAGCTGCGCGCCAGTTGGTCATAAGGCCGGATCCCGGCAGAAAACAACACTAAGTCAGTCTCTAAGTGCTCACCATCAGCAAACTGCAACTGATAACGGCATTCAGTGCCAGCCACTATGGCTTGCGTGGCTTTGCCGGTATGCACCTGCACACCCAGTTCGGTAATTTTTTGGCTTAACATCTGGCCGCCGCTCTGATCCAGCTGCACTGCCATCAGTTGTGGCGCAAACTCCACCACATGAGTTTGTAAACCCAATTGTTTCAGCGCATTGGCCGCTTCCAGCCCCAGCAAACCGCCACCTATCACCACGCCCACTTTGCTGACTGCTGCACTTTTTGCTATCGCATCCAAATCCTGCAAAGTGCGATACACCAGACAATGCGGCTGATTATTGCCCGGAATAGGCGGCACAAAAGCGTAAGAACCTGTTGCCAGTACCAGTTCGTCGTAATAAAACTGGCCGCCCTGACTGGTCACCACCAACTGCTGTTCGCGGTTGATTTGCTCCACCCAACAATTTAAGCGGTACTGAATATTAGCCGCCTGATAGGCCTGTTTTGTCGTCAACGCCAGTTGCTCCGCACTGGTGCCGCTGAAATAGCCGGATAAATGCACCCTGTCGTACGCCAGCTGAGCTTCACCACAAAGCACAGTAATTTGTGCCAATGGGTCTTTGGCCCTTAATTGATCGACAAAATGGTGCCCCACCATACCGTTGCCAATCACCAGAATTTGTTTGGTCTGCTGCATTTTTCTATCCTTAAGGCCTTTGGCGGCTGACTCAACCACCAAATTTTGCCCATAAAAAAAGCCCGGCTCTGCACCACCAAAAGGCGGTCAGAAACCAGGCTTCGTTGCCAGCGTTCAGCTTGCGCTCAACGCTTAAATTCAAATTGTCAGGTCAAATTAAAAGCACAAAGAATGCCAGTTTATTAACTGGCTGATTTTATTGAGTAATGGCTAATTTATGCGCAAGCAATTATCAAAAGCTTGCGTTGAATTGGTGCAAAACGGCACCGGATTGAGGCACGACATTTTAGTAGGCTTAGAGCCAAAGGTAATTTTTCAAATTGAGTTTTGCTGTCAGTCAATATCGGTAAAGCAGTAGAAAACACAAAACTGAAAGCGTTAAAAACATATTTAAAACAACGAATTGAATTGCTACTTCAAGAATAAAACGCAAATTTTAAATTTTGCGTTTTGTCTCACCTGCAACAAATACCTTACTTCAGCGTATAGACCACATAAACAACAGCACTGGCTTTCATAGCGCTGATTTCAAAGGGGGGGGGTGGTAGAGCGGCGCGTCAAAACTAATAGAGTCTCCCTGAAGCAAATCTTTGCCAATCACCTGAGCTGGCTTTAAACGGAATTGCTCTTCTGGTCTGGTATTAAACTCGCTTATCGAATACACATCTTTGATCTTTTTACCCTGACTGGCTGCCATATCTTCTGCTTTTTGCCGGGCGTCTTTTAGCGCCAGCATTGCAACTTGCTTCTTAACGGCCCGTTCATCTTTCATAACACCCACACTACTAATGATGTTGGAGATTCCAGCCTTTATCAGTACATCAATGAATAGAGGATACTTCGCAGGCTCAGGCAAAGTTATATCCAGAGTCCACTCAACTCTGCTGCCTTTGAGTACTCAGACAGAATTCTCATAGTCATACTCCTGATGAATACTCAAAGGCAAAGTCCGAATATGCTCATTATCTACACCCAGAGGCTGTAAAGCTAACAACAGAGCTTTGGCTTTTTGCTCCACCTTTTGTTTAGCAAGCTCTGGGTCCATATTCAACTCAGCAATTTCGACTATGGTTTTCACTTGGTCTGGATACACCAGTTGCTCCGCATAACCTTCGACATAAATATGAGGTTCTGCTGGGATCACATTGGCCAGCGCGGGCAAACTGAACCACAAACAAAAACCTATTAGCTTTTTCATATGCTCTCCTTGTCTCATCCGTTCAGGCTGTTATGCTCAGAGCTACTTGATCGATATTTTAGGGAAACACCAACTCAACCTATTGATATTTGAAACACAACGACAAAAAGCTACCTTGATACAACCCCCCGCTGTTCGAGCTTTAGTTTCAGTAATAATCCGTTTGGAACAGCGACAGGTTTTGACAGAACATAGGGAAAATCTTATTGCAGAAAGGTTAATAAATGAGTTAAATAGATTTATAAATCTGACGCTTAGTAAAAATCAGTACCACGAACACTGGGTTATTCAAGGAAGAATGATGCAAAAACCCCAAATCCTCTGGAGAAATCAAACTCCATCTATTTCATCTATAAAATGCGGCTGGAATAACTTAAGCCAGAATGGATTGCTGATACTTGTTACGGCTAATTTGCTTTGGCTGGCAGCAGGGTTATATACCAGCGTTAAGTTCAATAACATGCTTCACCTGATTTCCGGCCTTATCACTCAGATTTCATTGACTCTAATGCAACTACATAGCATGGGGCACAGCAAAGAATCACTGAGCAGTCTGATGAAGGAACTCAAAATAGAAAACGGCACGATTTGGGTAGGCAACTATCAACTGCCGGATACAGTACGCAAAGTAGTGATTGGTCGCATCGATATTCAGGGCCCCGCTTTTTTGCAACTGGCCTGGAATCAAGGCCATCAATGGATATTTCAGCTGGATGAGCTGCAGCAAGTACGGCACTTTTTCCGCCAGCATGCACCTCAGATTGAAATTGTTAATGAGTAAGCTGTTAGTTATGAACTGGGCTCAGCCGTTAAATAGTACTGCTGCAATTGCTCAAACTTCCGTTTCCCCACTAAATGGCTTACCGCATCAATAAAGCCGGTCGGCAACTGGTCACTCTCTGGTTGCTGGTGTAGTAGTGGCAAATACTGGTCCAAAGACTTGCCTTGTTGCTGTAATAACTGGTCCAGTTCATACCAAAACGCAGACCCTTTGTCGTAAAACAAAGCGTAGTAACTGTAATCCTGCTGCTCTGTGACTTTCTTCTGAGCCAGATACAAACCAGCAGTAGCGTGAGCGCTTGAAGCTGCTTTTTCTAAATAATACAAAGGCGTATGCTCAGGTTGAACTCCGGCCTTTAGCAAGGATTTATAGCCAAAATAATGCGCCAGACTTTCGCTTTGCCACAAGGCCAGGGGCTTTTCGTACAGCATATGGAAAAGTTCATGACCGGAAATCCACCATAACCGCTGCTGGCTTTTTGCAGAGATGCCCGAGGCGTCAGAATGAAAATTGGCAAGATAGCTGTTTAAACCCGCAGCCCCACCTAAGTTGCGCTGCGCCGGGCTCACTCCCAGCCAAACTAAGCTGATAGCCTGGGAGGGTTTTGCCGCAGTTAACTGCATCAGATAGTTAAACTGGGCCTGTTGTAACTTTAACTGCGTCGGGCCAAGCAAAGTACTGATATCTGTATTGCTATAAATATCAAACTGTTGCTCTGCTATTTTGATAGACCTTAAGCTTTTACCAACCAGATAAAACAAGGGCGGCTGGTCTATTGCCGGAACAGTTTTACAATCACTCAACTGATCTTTTTGCTTCAGGCAAAGCTCTGCAACATCTGCACCTTTTATCCGTAACAGATCATCCCATTCTGTCAGCAGCCACCAGCCTTGTGCTGAATACAAATTCTGCTGTTGTGATACGTCATAATCCTGCTGTTTTAACTCAATAAAATGCACGGGCCAACGCACTTCGTCACAGATTAAATCTGTGTCCAAAGTCGCTTTACTAGCCTTACCTTGCCGCAGGCAAAGTAGCTCTGTTGGAGGAGAAATCTCAGATTTCATACTGCGCGCAGCAGCTAACTGAAAAGTACCTAACGGCTTAGTTTGAATACTCAACTGAGCTTTGGTCGGATTTTCTGACAGCTCCAGTTGATAACGCAGTATGGGTTCTGCCTTGCTGCCTGCACTTTGTAGCAAAGCACAAAAGAAACAGCTGATTAAACACAATCCTTTGTTCATAGTGATTCCTTCATATTTAAGCTGCTGATTCGAGAGCAGAAAATAAAAGAAGTTCAACATAGGTACAGCTAAAAAGCCTGCAATCACTTTACTAACTACAGGCCTTTGAGTTTCTAACTGCCCTTATTCGCCAACCGCAAAGCCGTATACAACGCCATCTCTGCCGTCACTTTGATATTTGGTTCTACTCCAACTCCTTCAAAGTTAGTGCCTGTGACAGGGTTCACTGGCCTGAACATGGGAATACGTATAAAAAGCCAGTCGTTGACCTGGGCTGCGCCTGTGTAATGGGCCAGACCAGCGCTGGTTTCACCTATCACTACAGCGCGGCCAAGTTGTTGCAGCGTATAGCTAAAAAACCATGAGGTCAGGTCTAATGTGAACTATTGAATTTTGTTTAAAAAAACATCGAAAAACACAGTGGAAAACTCAAAGAAAGACAAAAAAATAATTTAAAAACAATAAACTAAATCTTCAGTTGAACAACAAAACGCAAATTTTAAACTTTGCGTTTTGTCTGACCTGCAGCAAGCACTTTATTCAGGGTATACACCACATAAACAACACAGGCTTTCATTGCGCTGATATCAAAGGGAGGAAGATATGACCGAATTACAAGGCTTACAGCGCCTTCCGAATCTATCGGTACTAGCAATCCACTGGAATTGACCGAAAGTGACCTGAGACAATAACACGTGAACTCCGCCGCTTTTGCTCCAAGTTTAGTCCACGTGTTTGTCTAGCTCAGCTACATTATTGTAACTGGGGTGAATTTAACAGCTTGTTAGGTGCGAGGTTGCTGAGGACTCCATGTTTTTGAGTTTTTGTCGATATAATCAACAATCGCATTAAATAACGGATACCAAGTGTTTTGATCGTTGACACCAGCCCAAACATAATCCAGATGCTGTTCTACAATGAAGATATCTTCCAACGTATCTGGTTTGGTAATAATAAATTGGCCGTATGTTTTGCCATCTTGCTCCCTTGTATCGAATCTCAGCCAAAGAAATGGCTTATATGCTTTATAAGCTTTGTTGATCCCTATTTTATCTCTTACTGATGGAACTTTATCTGTCAAATCATTCTTGATGATCAGGGTCTCAAGGTCTTCTAAGGTAATCATTTTTTGAAAATAGTTAATATTACCTATTTGACCTTTAATAAAATCATGGTCAGGCAGGAGCAATAGTGCGTTCATTGTATCCAGATTAACAGCTTCACTTTTAACAACTGTAGCTTGTACTTTCGTCGGAAAACGACCTGTCGCAGTATCAAGTTGTGCAACCTTCATGTTGCTACAAGCGACTAAAGTAAGTAAAGATATAGACAATACGAAATGTTTGAACATAGGTTCACTTTCCTTGTTGTTGAGTTATTTTTAGACCCACTTCAATTGGATAGGCATCCATGACACGAGCCGAATTTTTGATTTTTATTTCAAGTTTCTATGTACGGTAAATTAGCGCCGTAGCACCTCTATTTCAACATTTTTTTCCAATGCCTTTAACATCACACCCGCTCAAATCGTTAAACTAGCAAGTTGATGAGGTCTAAGCCTCCTGCGGATTTGCTGGACTATATAAAAAGAGTAAGCAAGCTCTTTTACCCTGATAACGAATAAAACCAAGTTTCTCACTTCGTCAAGCAGCTTCAGAGCCAATTAGTTGATGCCGAACACAGCAAGCCTGAGTACAATAGCTGCGCGTTGATAATTCTCAGGGTTATGTTTTTCATTTACCAAGGCCGTGGCACAGTATCGCTCTGGCAGCCGCTATAATGCCCAACCCATATAACAAAACGCATTCAACCTTAATCAGGCCAGCCTACACTGGGCCTTAGAACATCAGCAGGAAAGAAAAAATGGCAGCTTTTGGTAGTGTATTTATGCCTGAAATGGCAATGGCCCGTTTTGATGGTGCAAATTGGGGTCAATCGGCAATAGTGCCGTCCGACAGCATCAGTCTGCACCCGGGCGCTCATGTGTTGCATTACGCCAGCACTTGTTTTGAAGGCTTAAAGGCATTCCGCCATGAAGATGGTTCAGTGGCAATTTTCCGTATGGATAAAAACATTGCCCGCATGCAACAAAGTTCGGAATTATTGTCTTTACCTAAATTTGACGCCCCTTTGCTCAGCCAAATGATTATCGACATAGTGCGTCATTATGCTGCCGATGTACCAACACCTCCGGGTTCTATGTATATCCGCCCTACTCATATAGGCACTGAACCTGCTATTGGTAAAGCAGCAACTCCTACCCTGACGTCCATGCTTTATGTGTTGTTATCTCCGGTTGGTGACTATTTTGCCGGCGGCAGTCGTGGTTTACGTCTGCTGATGGAAGACAATGCCCGCTGTGCGCCTCATATGGGCATGATCAAAAGTGGTGGTAACTACGCCAGCGCTTTGTACCCGACTATGCAAGCCAAAGCTCAATATCAGGCCGACCAGGTGTTGTTCTGCCCGAATGGC
Source organism: uncultured Chromatiaceae bacterium (assembly GCA_946482615.1). The sequence goes on from CAMLSF010000029.1 coordinate 28,092, forward strand.
GATGTGCAGGAAACAGGTGCAGCCAACTTCCTGTTGATTGACGGCAACGAAATTATCACCAAAGCACTGGACGCTTCCTTCCTGCACGGTGTCACCCGCGACACTATTCTGACGCTGGCCCGTGATTTAGGTATGAAAGTGTCAGAACGTGAACTGACAGTAGAAGAACTGCTGGAACGCGCCGCCAAACCAGGCACTGAAGCCGCCCTGTCAGGCACAGCTGCTGTGTTAGCTCCTGTTGGCACACTGATCCACCAGGGCAAAGAATACAAAGTAGGCAACGGCGAACCAGG
>CAMLSF010000030.1 GCA_946482615.1 uncultured Chromatiaceae bacterium
CTGGGGTCTCGTTGGCTTGTGGCCTAGCCACAACATCAACTACTTTGGAGTTGGAATTTGAAGTTGGGTTTGAGTTTACCGGCCCTGAAATGAAAAAGCCCATACAAAAGTGGTATGGGCTGAAGCAATAAAGCAAAAATGAAGCGGGGTAATTATGCAATATATCTGCATAGCTTCGCAACCCGGCTTTTTTAGATTTTTTCATTTTTTTGCAATTACTGTCGCATTTACTGAATACTTAGTTAAAAAAACAGAATTTATCCAAAGAGTTGTAAGACCATTTCAAAGTACGATCCAAGATGTGATTAGAGACAGGAGTTATAAATGCAGGCCGCCAGTTTTATTCGTCTTTTCAGTTTGGCCGCGATCTGGGGCTCATCTTTTCTGTTTATGCGTATTGCTGTTGGTAGTTTAGGGCCTGCAGCTTTAATGACGGGCAGGGTGCTGTTAGCTGCGTTGTTTTTAGGTTTGATGGGCTGGTTTTTGAAAAAACATCAGCTGGATTTAAAAAATAACTGGAAGCATTTTTTTATTCTTGGTTTTTTTAACTCAGCTCTGCCGTTTTTGTTATTCGCTTATGCAGCTCAAACTTTAACGGCTTCTGTGTTATCTGTCCTCAATGCTACTGCGCCTATCTGGGGGGCCTTGATTGGCATACTGGTGTTCCGGCAAGCTTTAACTTTGCGGATAGCGACAGGCTTAGTGCTTGGTATCAGTGGTGTAGCTATTTTAGTGGGCTTTGACCCTGTTGTGCTGGAGCCCGGTGCTCTGGTGGCTGTATTTTGTGCCGCAGGAGCTGCTTTTTGTTATGGCATAGCCACTCATTACACCCGCCTTGCAAAAACTGTAGCACCTTATGCCAATGCCCACGGCAGTATGTGGACCTCTGCTTTGATGCTGGCTCCTGTCATACTGTTGTTTCCGATCCAGGCCGATATCAGTCTGAATGTGGCTGCTGCAGTCTTAGCCCTTGGTGTGATATGTACAGGTGTGGCTTATTTATTGTATTTCCGCCTGGTGCAGGATGAAGGTGCAACTCCGGCTTTAACAGTCACCTTTTTGATTCCGGTATTTGGTGTGTTCTGGGGCCATGTGTTTTTAAATGAAGCTTTAGGCTGGCACACTTTTGTCGGAGTCGCAGTGGTGATCACCGGCACTTCGCTGGTGACAGGTTTTAAACCTTCGTCGCTTTTTAAAGTCAAAGCGTGAAGGGGTGCAGATATTCAGAAGCTGTTCAGGCAATACTTGCTATAACCTGAAGCAAGCTGGTGATAAATGCATCAGTAGAGAAATTTTTGGAGTGTGGCGTCGGATCTCGCGACACTTTAACCTGTAGATCCGGGTTTTAGCGGCCACTTAATGTGGCAGGAGCTTAGAATGCGTGCCCTGATGAAATGCTTACCTTTGCTTTCAGTGGCTTTATTCCCAGCCTTGTTGGTTGCCCCTGTGGCAGCACAACAGACCGCCAGTGCCGGCAGCACTGTGCAAAGTTTTAGTCAGGCTGAGCTGGACTCCATGCTTGCTCCTATAGCTTTGTTCCCGGATACAGTGTTGTCGCATGTGCTGATTGCCTCGACTTATCCGCTGGAAATCATAAAAGCCAACAGGTGGGTGGAAGAACACCCAAATTACAGTGCTGAACAAGCGCTGGAGGAAGTTGAGGATGAAGATTGGGATCCAAGCGTAAAAGCTTTGGTGCCTTTTCCGCAACTGCTGGAGCGTATGAGCGATGATATCGACTGGACACAACGTTTAGGCGATGCGTTTTTAGGTCAGGAAGCACAAGTCATGACCAGTATCCAGACTTTGCGTAACAAAGCTTATGCTTCCGGGAATCTGGATAAACAAGAACATATTAAAGTGGTGAGACAGGAAAAAACCATCATCATAGAACCGGCTTCGCCAAAGGTTGTATACATTCCTTATTATGACCCTTATGTTGTTTATGGACCCTGGTGGTGGCACAGTTATCAACCTGTCTATTGGCATGTGCCTGTGGGTTATGCTGTGCATCGTGGTTTTTCCTGGGGTGTAGGTATTCAGATTGCACCAGGCTTTTATTTCAGCAGCTTTCACTGGCCACGTCGCCAGATTGTGGTGATCGATCATCACCATCATTGGCGTGAGCCTTATTATTACCGCAGCCACCAGATCATTCACCATAAGAAGTCACATCACTGGCGCCATAACCCACATCACAGACGTGGCGTGAGCTACCATGCTGGTTATCAGCCAACCCGTGAGTTTAGTGGGAACCGTAGTTACCAGAATAAAGAGCAACAAAGGGAGTGGGCGGCGCAAACCCGCGAAAATAAGGGTTATGCTCCGGATCGCAAGTTTAATCATGAAAAAGAGCAACGTTTTGCGGAAAAAGATCGCCAGTTTGAACGCAATAAAAAAGGTGACGACCTGATCCGTCGCTCCAAAGAAGAGGGCCCGCGAGCTCAGGTAGAGCCAACCAATTCCCGTGAGTTCAGGGACAGGCAGCAGGAATTGCGTCAGGAACTGAAAAATAACAATCGCCAGGAGCCTGAGATAAACCGTGCGGTAAGGCAACCAAGGCCAGAGGTGGTTCGCCCTGAATCTACTTACCAAAGAAGAGAACAAGCTAAATTTGAACGTCCTGTGCAACAACCGAGAGTGGATACGGTACGACCAGAGCGTAGTTACCAGACTCCCCGTATTGAACAGCCCAGATTTGAGCAACCCAGGGTGGAGCGAAGCTACCAGCAACCCCGTGTTGAGCAGGCAAGGGTAGAACGCAGCTATCAGCAGCCTCGTGTTGAGTCGCCAAGGGTAGAACGTAGCTTTGAACAACCCAGGGTGCAGCAACCCAGGATGGAACAGCCAAGAGCACAAAGCAGAGAAATGCGCAGTCCGGAAGGTCGCCGACAAATCGAATAATGCTCTTCATTTCCCCAAAAAGGCAGCTTTGGCTGCCTTTTGTATAATTAAGATAAACTTACAACAAGGACAGTCCGATGAATGTCGTTACTAAAGGTGTTTTTATTGCTACAGCGCTGCTGATGTTGACCTTCAGTTCATTCAAAGCTTCAGCACAATCCCCGCTGTTAAAAGAGCAAATTGAAGCTATTGTGGCAGGTAAAAAAGCTACTGTAGGAGTTGCAGTATGGGGTCCTGATGATCTGGAGCCTTTACTGGTGAATCCTTTTGAAAAGTTTCCGATGCAAAGTGTATTTAAATTGCATTTAGCCATGCTGGTATTGCATCAGGTGGATCAGGGGAAGCTGGATTTAAATCAGTCCGTTACCGTCAACAGGGCTAAGGTTTTACAAAATACCTGGGCTCCTATGATGAAAGAGTATCAGGGCGATGAGTTTACTGTCCCTGTGCAACAATTGCTGCAGTACTCTGTCTCACATAGTGATAATGTGGCCTGTGATTTGTTATTTGAACTGGTTGGTGGACCCGGAGTTTTGCATGACTATATTCAGTCTATAGGCATCACAGAGACGGCCGTGGTCGCAAATGAAGCACAAATGCATGCGGATGATCAGGTGCAGTATCAAAACTGGACTTCGATGAAAGGTGCAGCTCAGATCTTAAAGAAGTTTGAGCAAAAAACGTTGCTGTCTGGAACCTCTCAGGCTCTGTTATGGAAGTGGATGGTAGAAACCACCACAGGACCAGAGCGGTTAAAAGGCTTGTTACCAGCTGGCACTGTCGTGGCACATAAAACCGGTTACTCTGGCATGAAAGCAGGAAAAACTGCGGCCACTAATGATATAGGTGTCATTATGTTGCCTGATGGACGGCCTTTGCTGGTTGCGGTCTTTGTGAAAGATTCAGCTGAATCAACACGCAGCAATGAAGCCATTATTGCGCAAATAGCTCAGGCTGCGTATCAGTTTGAACTGAAAAAGCTTTCTGCCGTCAGTCCAAATTAACAGAACATCAGGGCTATCAAAGCCGCTGACTATGGTTGTACACTGAAAGCATGATCTGAAAATGGAGTAGGTTATGCAGTTATTAGGTTCAGTGGCGTCTCCTTTTGTACGTCGTTTACGTTTAGTACTGGCGGGGCAGCCTTATCAGTTTGTGGCTTTAAATATTTTTGAATCTGAAGGCCGGTCAGTGCTGGTGAAACACAATCCGGCGCGCAAAGTACCGGTGTTGGTGGATGATGGACAGGTCATTTTTGACTCAGGAGTGATTTATCGTTATCTGGCTCAGAAGTTAAAATTAAAACCATTAAGCTGGGATCAGGAAAACTGCCTGACCACTATTAATGCCTGTACAGACTCTCTGGTTGAACTACTGCTTTGCAAAAGATCTGGTTTTGATGTGACTGAAGATAAATTATTTTTTAATCTGCAACATGAACGTATTCAAGCCACGTTGGAAGCCCTGGAACAACAAATCCGGGCTGGGCAGTTTGGTGCCTGGGATTATCTGAGTATCAGTTTATTCACGTTAATAGACTGGATTTTATTCCGTGATTTGGTCGACTTAAAACCTTTCCCTGTGTTACTGCAGTTCAGAAACGAACATTTAAAACAGCCGCTGGTGGCTGAAACAGATCCCCGTTTAAGTTAAAGCCAGAGCTGTTAGCTCTGGCCCAAAGGTTAGGATCCCAGGTGTTTTCAGGGACTTCTGACTGAAGCCTCAATAAACAGTCCGATATGTGGGTCAGAGCCAAGGCTCTGCCCCTGTGATTATTCAACGCCAATAAAACCGCCGGTTTGATGTGCCCATAACTGAGCGTAAATCCCGCCTTTGGCGATCAGTTCCTGATGGCTGCCCTGCTCAACAATACGGCCTTGATCAAGCACTATCAGCCTGTCCATAGCCGCTATAGTGGATAAACGGTGTGCTATGGCTATTACTGTTTTGCCGACCATCAATTGAGTCAGGCTCTGCTGAATAGCGGCTTCTACCTCAGAATCCAGTGCTGAAGTGGCCTCATCCAGAATAAGGATCGGAGCGTTTTTCAACAGCACCCTGGCGATGGCAATACGCTGGCGTTGACCACCAGAGAGTTTTACACCCCGCTCGCCGACCTGAGCGTCGTATCCGCTGTTACCTTTGGGATCAGTCAGCTCCTGAATAAAAGTATCGGCTTCTGCTAAACGTGCCGCTGCAATCATTTCTGCTTCAGTAGCACCAGGGCGGCCATATAAAATGTTTTCCCGCACCGTACGGTGCAGCAAAGAGGTATCCTGCGTCACCATAGCTATATGAGCACGCAGGCTTTCCTGTGATACGGTTTTAATGTCCTGACCATCTATTAAGATTTGACCTGAGTTGACATCATAAAAACGCAGCAGCAAGTTCACCAGGGTGGATTTACCTGCACCTGAGCGGCCCACTAAACCTACTTTTTCACCAGGTTTAATCGACAAGTCCAGACCATCGATCACCGGGCCGTGTTCGCCTGCCTTTTTGCCGTAGTTAAAATTCAGCTGTTTAAATTCAATCTGGCCTTGTGGCACTTCAATAGGTTTGGCTTCGGCTTTGTCCACTATCTGCTGAGGCTGAGAAAGTGTATCTATACCATCGGCCACAGTACCAATATTTTCAAACAGCGCGCTGACTTCCCACATGATCCATTGCGACATACCACTTAAACGCAGAGCTAAACTGACCGCTATGGCGATAGCACCAACGGATACAGCATTGACTGTCCACAGCCAAATCGCCAATGCGGATATTGCAAATACCAGCAGATAGTTCAGGCTTTGCACCCAGACGTTCAGCCAGGTCGCCAGTCGCATTTGTTTGTAGACTGGCACCAGAAACAACTGCATGCTGTCGCGGGCATATTGTGATTCACGGGCCGTATGAGAAAACAATTTGATGGTGCTGATGTTGGTGTAACTGTCGACAATACGTCCCGTCATTTCTGAGCGGGCATCGGCTTGTTCTGTAGCCACCTGCTTCAGCCTCGGAACAAAATAAAACTGCAGACCAGTGTAAATCACCAGCCAGACAAGCATAGGCACCACTAAGCGCCAGTCCGCATCAGCGATCAGGTACAACATAGAACCAAAATACACCACCACATAGACCATAACATCCAGCAGCTTGGTCGCTGTTTCCCGCACTGCCAGTGCAGTTTGCATCACTTTAGTGGCGATCCGGCCGGCAAACTCGTTCTGGTAAAAGCCCAGGCTTTGTTTTAACAGGTAGCGGTGTGCTAACCAGCGGATCGACATGGGGTAGTTACCCAAAATGGTCTGGTGAATAAGAGCAGAATGCAAAAACACCAGTCCGGGTAAAATCAGCAGCATCACCACTGCCATAATGATCAAGGTGTCCTGTTCTTCCTGCCAAAAGGTTTCCGGATTCTTATTGACCAGCCAGTCAACCAGTTGTCCCATAAAACCAAATAAAGACACTTCCAGTGCGGCGAGTGACGCTGTAGCAATGGACATCAGGATCAGCGGCAGCACCATACCTTGACTGTAGTGCAGACAAAAGGCAAACAGGCCCCGGGGCGGTTGAGTAGGCTCTTTATCAGGGAAGGGGTTGGTTAATCGTTCAAAAAAGCCCAGCATAAAATTCCTCAGCGGCGGCGAAAAGGCGGTTATTGTACGTCAAAGTTTAAAAAACAGATGTAACTATTTGACGAAAGCCCGTTTTATAGCGGCCATCTTAATTGACGCTCTGCAGCTCGTTATCTGTTTTTCAGCTGGACAGAACAACAGTTTGTTGAAAATAAATACAAAAAAATATGAAAAAACCAAAAACGGCTATCTCACGCTAACTCAGAAGCTTAGATTTATGTTTGTATCTGAAATGGGTAATTACCGAAAAATCTATAACTTAGCTTAAGTTTTCTGAGCTTGCAAAGGTTCTGATGCTTTCTACACTGAAGACACAGAGTACCCGAATCAGGGTGTTGTCTCGTCTTACAGGAGTGTTGAAATGGATGCCAAAGAAATACTGGTCTATATGAAGCAAGCGGAATTGCAGGCAGAGTTAATAGTGGAGGCTGGTCAGCAACTGGACAGAGCCATCAAACAGTTGTATGACTGGTCTGAAGACTGGGATTGCCAGCGTCGTGCCTGTGAAGATATATACGATGCCGTGCATTTAATTTTGATCCATGCCTATCAGTTATCCCGGATATTCTGGCCAGCTAAATGCTGCGGGGAACAAGGGCTGGATATATGTCACAGGGCCATGGCTCTGCGCAGCGAAATCAATCTGCCTGACTTGAACCATCCACTGCGCAATGAAGTGTTGTGGCGCCATGCGGCTGAGCTGGACCATTCAGTGAGGGACAATAATTCAATGCGTCGTTACAAAGCGCATCATTTAACCAGTTTTAATCAGGTCATTACCTGGATGGATAATGAAGCAATGTTTTGCTGGCTTGAACCTGCGAGTAAAATCTTTGTGTTTCACAGCGAAGAGTTTGCCCTGGAACCACTGTTAGACCTGGTGCAGCAGATTCAAAAGGAGATACAGCATTACCTAAAAAAGCAGCATCAGCCAAACTTAAGCTTGGCCAAACCTGCATTTTATCAGTATGAGAAGCAGTGGGCGAACTGACAGATGCGGCCTTTCAGAGCCGCTACTTGGTCAGTCTGATAAAACCATAACTTTGAATATCCTGAACTTTGTTTTGTTGTAAGCTCTCTGCTACTTCCGCCTGAAAATCCTCTACATACAGATGTAAATCATCCTGAAATTGCTCATCCAGTTTTTTGCGTTTTTCCGCTTCGCTGGTTCTTTGCACATCAAATGCCTGCATGCAGAGTTTATGCGCTCTTTGCTCCATTTGTTGCGAAACCCGTTGCTCTATTTCCTTAACCGTTAAATGGCGGCATGTTTTTTTGTACCAAAACAGGCCACTGAGCAACAATAAGCCCATTACTGAAAGTGAGATAAATTCAATCATAAAGCCATTCCTTTTTTATCAGCCCTGAAGTCCTTAATAAGCCAGAATACAGCAAAGGGCACTACGGAAATATTAATAGAGACAATGACATACTTGTAAACAGCTGCAAGCATATTGGTATCAAAAACTACTCTGTCGGCGTAACGCATAAATTGTAAAGTACAAAGGCTCAGAAAGCAGACCATCACGTAGCGGGTGAGTTTACTGGCTGGTATCTGGTACAGAGTATGGATTTTATAAATGCTCCATAAACAAAGTATTTCTATTGAAGCCCAGGTAACATACCAAAATGAAGGCCCCGCCACTTTGTTGCTGGTTGCTACATCCATCACATAAGGTTGGATCAAATCCATCAACAAGTTGCCTGTTACCCATACGCTTAAAGCAATTCTGAAAGAAAGATCCGACTTACAGATAACAGAAATACCCAGTAGCAGGAGGCAAATTAACCAAAATATCCTGTCTATGTTGTATGCAAAATCGCCCACTAGAATAATCCTACACTTACGCCTCTATCGGAGGTTCGTTTCCCGAACCGCTTCCAAGGGCTTTTGTGATTGGAGGTTCGTTTCCTGAGCCACTTCCAAGAGCTTTTGTGATTGGAGGTTCATTTCCTGAGCCACTACCTAAAGCTCTTGTGATTGGCGGCTCGTTTCCTGATCCGCTCCCCAAGGCTCTTGTGATTGGTGGCTCATTGCCTGAGCCGCTGCCTAACGCCTCCGCAGCAAATCTGGCTTTTGCTTCAGCAGATAATGTGACCTTATCCCCAGCCGCTGGAGTTGCTGCAGTGTTAGTTGTGGCAGGTGCTGCAGCAGGTGCAACAGTGGAGGTTGCGTATGCAGCTGCAGTGCCAGGGGTATTTAAATTGATTTGCATAGGAGTCCCTACTGTTGTCACTAAATCAGAAAACCAATGTACACGAACTGTTTATAAAAAAGCCAATAGTTTTTACAACAGAATGAAATTTGTAGGGAAATGTGGTTTTGAGTAGCGACAAATTTCAGGCATAAAAAAACCTGCCATAAAAAGCAGGTTAATTTAATGGTCGGTACGAGAGGATTTGAACCTCCGACCCCTGACACCCCATGACAGTGCGCTACCAAGCTGCGCTACGTACCGACGTTGGGCCTTATACTACTGCTTTAACTTATAAATGCAATGCCCTATGGTTTGACTGCGTTTTTTTTGTTCGCTTTGGCACGTCTTGGGTTAATTTCCAAGCGCCAACTCTACCCAATGCTGATAAACAGGAATAGCCAGCAGTACGTTGACCGGGAAGGTAATGCCTAAAGAGGCCAGCATCGCCAGGCCTATATTGGCATCCGGAATGCTGGCGCGCACTGCGGCTGGCGCTGCTATATATGAGGCGCTGGCGGCTAAAGTGGTCAGCACCAGTAACGAGCCCTGAGGTAAATCCAGCAGTAAACCAAAAGCCAAGCCTAAAGCGCCTAAAGCAAATGGTGCTAAAGCAGCAAACAGCATCAAACGCCAGTGTTGTAATGGTAGCGGGTTGCACACTTTGGCTGTACATAACCCCATTTCTAATAAAAACAATGCCAGCATGGTTTTAAAACCACCAATAAGGGCAGGGGCTATAGGCTCTAAACCTTCAGGCCCATACAAATAACCAATGAATACACCACCGCCAAGCAACAGCACACCGCGGCTGGTTAAAGCCTCACGCCAGATCTGGGCTTGTTTACCCTGACCTTTAAGAGCGCCGTACAGGCCAAGCATAATGACTATCGCAGGTAGCTCGAGCATCACCAGATAAAGGGTGGTTTCAGGTAATAATGGTAAACCGGATTTCTCGGCAAGGGCCAGTACCACGGCAAAAGTACCGGCGCTGACGGAACCATAATGAGCGGCGATACTGACGGAGTCTGAGTTAGTCAATTGGATCAGGTAACGTAATACAGGATAAGCCAGCAGCGGAATAATTAAACCTAAAGCCGCAACTGCTAACAGATCCGGCAGCATACCGCTATGGGCCTGACCATGCAAAGCCATACCCCCTTTGAGACCCAGTACCAGCATCAGCAGAATAGAAAGGGTTTCGTAGATAGACTGAGGCACTTTTAAATCGGACTTTAATAAACCTGCAATCAGGCCAAAGGCAAAAAAGGCAATCACAATATCAGGCATGACTTCACTCCGTAGCTGTTATTGGCTGGCGATTGTGCCTGTCTTTGGGTATATTGGATAATTAATTGTTTACCACTTTACTATTGATGATTATCTATGGATGTGCGGCATTTAAGTTTCAGACTGTTGCAGGTCTATGTACAGGTGGTGCGGCTCGCATCGGTTTCCGCAGCAGCGCGGGTATTGCATTTAACCCAACCTACGGTGTCTTTGCAGTTAAAAAAACTGGCAGATGAAGTGGGGCAACCTTTGCTTGAGTACCGGGAAGGTAAGGTGCATACCACCTACCTTGGTGACGCATTATTTCAGGCGGCTTCTGATGTGCTGAGTCGTTTTGATGATTTTTCGTCCTTACTGGAAGAAGCCAAAGGTGGACGTAGTGGCACTTTAAGTTTAGGTATAGTCACCACCGCCAAATATGTGATGCCGACTATTCTTGGTGCTTTTGATAAAGCCAACCCCAAAATTGCCGTGACTTTAAATGTGGGCAACAGAGCTCATATTCTGAACCGCTTTGGCCATCAGGATGATGATTTGTATCTGTTCAGTCAGCCTCCCAGCGGCGAACTGGTGCAGGCTTGTCGTATTATCAAAAATCCTCTGCAGCTGATAGCACCAGTGGATCACTGGGCCTCCCGTTATTGTGCAGAGGGCGGCGAGCTTGATTTTTCCGCCTTAAAAAATGAACGGTTTTTAATGCGTGAGCCCGGCTCTGCCACCCGGATGCAGTTTGAATCCTGGTTGAGTAGTCAAGGGGTCGAGTTATCAAAGACGATGCAAATCGAAAGCAATGAGGCCATACGCTTAAGTGTAGCCAGTGGCCTGGGGCTGGCAGTGTTATCAACCTACACTTTAGATCAACACTCTGAGCAATTTAGTCTGTTGAAAGTCAAAGGTTTTCCACTGAACAGTCATTGGTATCTGGTGGCGCGCAAGGACAAAAGACTAAGTGCTTCAGCCAGGCGACTTATCCAGTTTATTGCTCAGCATCTGACAGATTGTATTGAAGCGCAGTGGGTGGTTGACGATATTGCAGAGCTGCCGCAGCACTTTTTTCCCGGAGTTGATTAGGTATGCCGGAACAGCCTTCAGCTGTCCCGGCATCACCTCTTATTGCAGCCTACGGCCAAAACTGACCGAATAGGCGACAGGGCGGGTTTGCAGTACCGGATCTGCGGTAGCAGTAATACCTTTGGTTAACAGCAATGGGTTAAACATTTGTTTGTCCCAGGTTGCGGTGTCAGTGGGTACAGCATCCAGTTTAATGGTGCCCAGTTCAACAATGCGTCTGTCGTCCGGCCAGGTTTTACTGCCATCAAGTAAAGGATCGCCCTCGTTTGGTAACTGCGCCTGCAGGCTAAACTCCACAGGCGTTTTTGTTACCCTTTGTTTTATTTCTTCCATCAGGAAATCCGGTGCCATTTTTTTTGCCGCCTCATCGGTCAAAAAGTTGGCTCCGGCTTTTGGCACTATACGGTAGCGAAAATGCTGCTGTACGCCTTTGTCATTTTCAAAAATAAAGCTGTTTACACCAAAAAAGGACTGATTAGCAAAACTGGCTGGTACAGGTTTAGGTGTCTGGACAAAAGTTAAAGCTGCAGGGTGGCTTTGTAAAAACTTCTCCAGTTGAGTGGGTTTATTGGTGTCTGTTGCGTTGGTTTTTATCGCGGTTAACAGCTCCAGAAACTCTTCAGGTGTTGCCACAGGAAAACCGTTGTAGGAAATACTGACAATGTCGGTGGAGCTTTGATCCGGTAAAGTAAAGCGTATCGCCATGCCATTAGGCCGGGCATGAGGATCGGCGTCCGGCAAGTTTGGTACACCAGTGCCGTTGGAAAAACGCACTGTCACAGGCACTGTCTGGCTAAAATGAACGGCTGTGCTGTAATTTTTTGCCTCTGCCGAAGGGGTGAAGCTGCCTGACACTATAGCCCCTTTGGCGTGATTGGAGCGAAAGCCTTTATGCGGTCCCTGAGCCAGCTCTGTTAACGTATCCACTAATTTGACTGCCACATTGCCATTATCCTGTGCCAGAGATGGCATACAGCTGATAGCAATAAGGCTCAGAGTTCCTAATGTTAAACTTTTAGTCATGACCTTAACCTTTTGAATGAAATGAACCTGCAGCAGTGTAAGCTTCGAATGAACATGGCTTATACTGCGGGTTCGGCTGATAACATGAGTAGTTGAGAGAAACTCAATCAAACAGCACTGTCTGCACTTCCTGTCGAACCACCTGAATTTCAATTTGAGTATGGTCAGAATTTCTCCGCCTTGCCATTTTCTGATTGTGCCGTTTTGCCGCCGGCAGCCTCAGCGATTTTTTTATCCCTGCCCATACCTGTGTATGACTGCCGCATCGGATGGCGGTGGCGGTGATCAGGGCCTGGCTTTGAATGAAGTTACAAGGTAAATAAAATGTTTTTTATTTAAGTAATTTGTCACAAATATGAGCTAGTCTTGTTTTTCTCTGGTGGGAAAGCAGAGTTAAGATTGGGGGCAGGACGCAAATCCTCATCACATAACAAGAACTTACAGGATTTATAATGAAACAGATCACAACTATGTCACTGCTGGCGGGAGCGCTCTACAGTGTCAGCAGCTTTGCCAGTCTGCTGATCACCGAAGTGTTGTACGACTCGCCAAATAATGACAACACCGAAGAATTTGTTGAGCTGTACAACAACAGCTGTACTGCCATTAATCTGCAAGGTTACAGCCTGCAGGATAATGGTGGCAGCTTTAGTTTGTCTGGTACTGTAGCGCCGCGCAGTTATTTTCTGGTGGCAAAAAATACTGCAGCTATGCAAAGTTTGTATGGCAAAACCCCACAGCTTGCCGGTTTAACTCTGGCTTTTGGCAACAGCGGCGATTACGTTAAGTTAAAAAATGGCAGCATAGAAATAGATGCTGTCGGCTGGGAAAATGGCTTGTCCGGCTGGTCTATCAATGCGGTGGATAAATCCATTAGCCGTAATAAAACCACCGACAGCAATCTGGTCTCTGACTGGGTGGTGTCAGGCAATTATGGTAACCCGGGCACTGGTGTCTTTACTGCAAGCTGCAGCGGTGGTGGTGATACAGGAGGTGGTACTGAACCTGTTGTGAATCAGCCCACTTATTACGCCGCTGCGCTGGGTAAATCAGGCTCTGAGCTTAAAGCCGCGCTTAACAGCATTTTACGGGGCCATGTGCGTTTAACTTACAGTCAGGTGTGGGATGCTATTTCCTATACAGATGAAGATCCAAACAATACCAATAATGTCATTCTGCTTTATGCAGGCCGCTCCGAAGCCAAAACCTTCCGTGCAGGCCAAACCAATTCGTTGGATGCCTGGAATCGTGAACATGTTTGGGCAAAAAGTCATGGTTTCCCTAATGAAAGCCAATATGCCTATACAGATATCCATCACCTGCGCCCGGCTGATGTGTCTATTAACTCCAGCCGCGGCAATAAAGACTTTGACTTAGGCGGTACACCTCTGACGGAAGCGCCGGAAAATAAAACCGACAGCGACAGCTTTGAGCCCCGTAATGCGGTCAAAGGTGACGTTGCCCGTATGATGTTTTACATGGATGTACGCTATGAAGGCGGAGATGAAACAGGTACTCCCGATTTAGTGTTACGCAACTATGCACCAACCGGCAGCTCAGCGCCTGAAATGGGCAAACTCTGTGTACTGCTGCAATGGCATATTCAGGATCCGGTCGATAGTTTTGAAAGCCGCCGTAATAACCGCATTTACGAATGGCAACAAAACCGCAACCCCTTTATCGACAACCCGCAATGGGCGCAGTCGATTTATGGCGCCAGCTGTGGTTTATAAGGCTTGAGGCTTGTCCGGGCTGCTTTTGTAAGCAAAAGCAGCTTGGAGTGTTTCAGGGGGCAAGCTAGAATGGGCCAACTTAAAAAAGCGTTGAAGCGCTAAAGAATGGAGCATCTATGAAGCCTGAAGAGTTGTTGCAGCAATTGCAGCAGACCCCTGATTTTTTAAAACTCAGCTTAGCCAACCCCGATTTTTTACCTTTCGCCAGCTACTCACTTCCAAACGGCACAGAGATCGAAATCTGGGATACAGGAGTGATCTATTGCCAGCCAAAGCAGTTTGGTCAGCAGGATATAGTGCTGAGCAGCGGGGTACATGGTAACGAAACAGCTCCAGTTGAGCTGTGTTCAGAGCTGTTAAACGACGTATTGACCGGTAAGTTGCTGCTGACTGAGCGGGTGCTGTTTTTATTTGGTAATCCGCCTGCCATCAATGCTGGTGTGCGGGAAATTCAGGATAACTTAAACCGCCTGTTTTCCGGTCATCACAGCAAAGAACCTGGTGTAACCAGCGCAGAGCGGGAACGGGCTAAAAAGTTAGAAGCTTATGTGCTGAAGTTTTTTCAGGCGGCGCCGGAAGGTTTACGTGAGCGTAAACTATATGACTTGCATACAGCCATTCGGGGTTCACGTTTTGAAAAATTTGTGGTCTATCCGTTTTTGCATGGCGCAGACTGGAGTAAACAGCAGTTTGAGTTTTTAAAAGCCTGTGGTGCCAATACAGTGCTGTTAATGCAAACCCCGGCCAGTACCTTTAGTTATTTTGCTGCTCAAAGCTGTAAGGCGCATGGATTTACTATTGAACTGGGTAAAGCGCGGCCTTTTGGCCAAAACGATATGAGCCGTTTTGCTGAAGCTGCATCTGCACTCAGAGCCTTAATTTCTGGCGGCAAGCTTCATACAACCAAATTTAACGAAGCAGATTTTAACCTCTATGAAGTACGCCGCTCTATCAACAAAAACACCGAAAGCTTTAAACTGCATTTTGCCGATAACATTGAAAACTTTACCACTTTTGAGGTCGGCACTGTGCTGGCCAGCGATGAAGGCGTGGAGTACAAAGTTGAAGTGGAAGGTGAAGCTATTATTTTCCCTAATCCTAAAGTAGCCATAGGGCAACGCGCTATGCTGATGGTAAAACCTGTTTCTGTGGCTGGCAAAGTGAGTTAAGCCACTGCTTTTTTCGTTTCCACAGTACAAAAACTCTGACAGCTGGTCTCTGTTCACAAGATAGACCAGCTGTTTTTATTTATGCATCAGGTTGCAATGCAGTTTACGTAAAGGTAAAGTTGCGGCCGAAAATAATAAGAAAACAGCTAAACTTATAAAGCACGTAAAACAAAAATAATGGTCAGGGCAAACGGGGAAACGCAATTCACGAATAAAGAGTGGTCAGCAAGCCACCAGGCGTTCATATCGTTGCCACAGTCTGACGGATACAACCAAAAGAGACACCTATGACTAACCCCAATAACGCAACCATCTCTACAGTGCACACAGCTGAGTTTACCAGCGGTCACGCGTTACAAATTCCTACGCTGCGTATCCTGCAGGATGACGGCTCTTTATACCCAGGTGCCGAAGCGCCACAACTTGATAAAACCACAGCTCTGAAAATGTACGACAGCATGCAGTTTATCCGCATCCTGGACGAACGTATGCTGGCTGCTCAGCGTCAGGGCCGGATCAGTTTTTATATGCAGTGTTTAGGCGAAGAAGCCGCCACTGTTGGCAGTGCTGCTGCACTGGACGATAAAGACATGATTATGGCGCAGTACCGTGAACAAGGCGCTTTGCGTTATCGTGGTTTTAGTCTGGAACAGTTTATGAATCAGCTGTTTTCCAACGAAAAAGACTTAGGCAAAGGTCGCCAGATGCCGGTGCATTACGGTAGCAAAGACATTTATTACATGACGATTTCATCACCGCTGGGCACACAAATTCCTCAGGCCAGTGGTTATGCGTATGCGCAAAAGTTACGCGGACTGAAAAACACCACCATTTGTTATTTTGGTGAAGGTGCAGCGTCCGAAGGTGACTTCCACGCCGGTTTAAATATGGCCGCTGTGCATAAAGCCCCTGTAATTTTCTTCTGCCGTAATAACGGTTATGCCATTTCAACTCCTGCCAACGAACAATTTAAAGGCGATGGTATTGCCTGTCGTGGTGTAGGTTATGGCATCAAAGCGATACGGGTGGACGGTGCGGATATTCTGGCTGTGTACAAAGCCACCCAGATGGCGCGCGACTACGCTCTGGAACATGAAGAGCCGATTCTCATCGAATCTATTGCCTATCGTTTAGGCGCGCATTCTTCTTCCGATGACCCAAGTGGTTACCGCTCGAAAGAAGAAGAAGAGCTGTGGCGAAAAAACGACCCAATTTCCCGTTTCCGTTTATGGCTGGTAAAACAAGGCTGGCTGGATGAAGAAGCTGACAAAACTAAACTGGATGCGCTGCGTCAGGAAATTCTGGATGCGCTAAAAGTAGCGGAAAAAGTGGCCAAACCTGGCATCGAACATCTGATGAGTGATGTATACGAAACACCTATTCCACTGTTGAACGAACAATTAGAAGAACTAAAAGCACATATCAGAAAGTACCCGGATGCCTATCCGGTGACGGCGGGGAGATTTGAATAATGGCTAAGATGAATATGTTGCAGGCGATCAACAACGCCTTAGATTTAGCCATGGCCAAAGACGATGGTGTTGTGTGTTTTGGTGAAGACGTTGGCCACTTTGGTGGTGTATTCCGCGCTACCAGCAAGTTGCAGGAAAAATACGGTAAAGCCCGTTGTTTCAATACCCCTTTAACTGAACAAGGCATAGCGGGTTTTGCTAACGGTATGGCGGCTCAGGGCATGAAACCTGTGGCTGAAATTCAATTTGCTGATTATATCTTCCCGGCCTTTGATCAGATTGTGAATGAAACGGCTAAGTTCCGTTACCGCTCAGGCAATGAGTTTAATGTCGGTGGTTTAGTGTTCCGCACACCTTACGGTGGTGGTATTGCCGGTGGTCATTACCATAGCCAGTCGCCTGAAGCGTATTTTGCCCATACTCCAGGTTTAAAAATTGTGGTGCCACGCGACCCGGCTCAGGCCAAAGGTTTGTTATTAGCCGCCATTAATTGCCCGGATCCGGTGATTTTCTTTGAACCTAAAAAGTTATACCGCGCCTCAGTGGGTGAAGTATCAGAAGACTATTACGAAATTCCACTGGGCAAAGCCGAAGTGTTGCAACAGGGCAAAGACGTCACCGTATTAGCCTGGGGCGCACAGATGGAAATTATCCAGAAGGCAGTGGAGATGGCAGAGGCCGAAGGCATCTCCTGTGAAGTGATTGACCTTCGCAGCATTCAGCCCTGGGATGTTGACACTGTGGCAGAGTCTGTGATGAAAACCGGCCGTTTAGTCATTAACCATGAAGCACCATTAACAGGTGGTTTTGCCGCTGAAATCGCATCCACTATTCAGAAAAAATGCTTCCTGCATCTGGAAAGCCCTATTGAACGGGTTTGTGGTTTAGATATTCCATACCCGCTGGCACTGGAAAAAGAATATGTGCCCGATCATCTGAAAACTTACGAAGCGATAAAACGCTCGGTGAACTTCTAAGGAAAGCCAGATGAAAAAAGATTTTATTCTGCCGGATATTGGCGAAGGCATAGTCGAGTGTGAAATCGTGGAATGGCTGGTGAAAGAAGGTGATCGTATCACTGAAGATCAGCCGGTTTGTGATGTGATGACCGACAAAGCTTTAGTGCAAATCCCTGCTGTGTACGACGGTGTGGTGACCAAACTTTATTACGCCAAAGGTGATATCGCCAAAGTGCATGCACCTTTGTTTGAAATGGATACAGACGGCGCTGCGCCAGCTGTTGCAGCTCCATCTGCTCCGGCTCAAACTCCAGCCGCCGTAACCTCTGGCAAACAGCTGGAAGACTTTATCCTGCCTGATATAGGCGAAGGTATTGTTGAGTGTGAAATTGTTGAATGGCTGATCAAAGAAGGCGACGTGTTAGCCGAAGATCAACCGGTCTGTGACGTGATGACCGACAAAGCTTTAGTGCAAATACCGGCTAAATACGCAGGTAAAGTGGTGAAGCTGCATTACGCCAAAGGTGAAATCGCCAAAGTGCATAGCCCGCTGTTTCAACAGGAAATCGCCGGTGCTTCCACTGCTTCTCAGGCTGTTGTTGCAGCGCCAGTCGCCACAGCGGTTTGTGCTGCCAAAGCAGCCTCTGTTACCGCAGCTTCCACTGCAGCTCCGGCAGGCAATGGCAAGGCTTTAGCCAGCCCTGCAGTGCGTCGTTTAGCCCGTGAACTTAGCATCGACTTATCCTTAGTACCAGGTTCCGGCGAAAAAGGCCGGGTCTATAAAGAGGATGTGAAAGCTTATGCCAATGGTGGTACAGCTTCTGCTGTAGCCAAAGCTGCTGCAACTCCAGTCAAAGCCGCTGTGGCCACTACAGTTGTGACCAGCACTGGCGGCAGCCGTGTTGAACCTATCAAAGGCATTAAAGCGGCTATGGCGCGTCAGATGCAGGATTCGGTATCGACCATTCCGCATTTTACCTACTGTGAAGAAATTGATTTAACAGAGCTGATTGCACTTCGTGGCCAGCTGAAAGATCAATATGCCAAGCAGGGTATTAAGCTCACCTTGATGCCGTTTTTTATGAAAGCCATGTCGCTGGCCATTAAGCAGTTCCCTATTATGAACAGCCAGGTCAATAGCGACTGTTCAGAGCTGACCTATTTTGACGACCACAATATTGGTATAGCGGTGGATTCTAAAGTGGGTTTACTGGTGCCAAATATCAAAGGTTGTCAGAACAAGTCGATAGTGCAAATTGCCCAGGAACTAACCAAGCTGACAGACGCCGCCCGAGAAGGCCGTGTCAGCCCGGCAGAGCTTAAAGGCGGTACTATCACTATTTCTAACATTGGCGCTATTGGTGGCACTGTGGCCACTCCTATTATCAATAAACCGGAAGTGGCGATAGTAGCGCTGGGTAAAACCCAATTGTTGCCACGTTTTAACGCCAAAGGTGAAGTGGAAGGCCGCTCTCTGATGCAAATCAGTTGGTCTGGAGATCACCGCGTGATAGACGGTGGCACCATAGCCCGTTTTACTAACCTGTGGAAAAGCTATCTGGAACAGCCATCTTCTATGCTGCTGTCTATGGTCTAAACCATTGATAAATAGCTGGTCATTGGCTTAGTTCTTTGCTACAAAACCCGGATGATCGAAACTCATCCGGGTTTTTCGTTTTAAGGTCATTACGACGGGTAGTGCATGGATAAACATCAGCTTCGTAACTTCTATATCCCCGAAGAGCAGTCGGTTTACCTGCTTAACGCTAACGATGCGAAAAAGCTCAAAGACTGGGTGGCGCTTTGTATCTCTGAACTGGAGAAACTGGGCTATCGCCAGATTGAGCTGGTGGGCAAGGGCGCTTATGGTTTTGTTTTTGCCGGCCTTGATCAAAAGCAGCAGGATGTGGTGTTTAAATTTTCCCGTATTAATTTACCGCCTCATATTCAGGAGCGATTAGCCGACGAAGGTTATATGTTGTCTCAGGCCGCGCATCCGAATGTGCCGCCATTTTTTACTTATCAGTTGGTAAAAAAGCAGGGCATTTTGATGATGGGCCGCGCCAAAGGGGTGGATCTGGAGCACTACAGCCTGAAACAGGGCCGTGTGCCGGTCAGGTTATTACTGGATATTGCCACTCAGCTTGCGAGTTTATTGCAGGCTTTGCGCCAGCATAAAAAAGACGGCGAAATTGCGCCTATAGTGCATGGCGATATTAAACCGTCCAATATTGTCTACGATGAGAGCACCAATCAAATCAGTCTGGTGGATTGGGGCTCTTCAGTCTTTGCTCAGCTGGACAGCGAAGGCCATTACATAGGCAACAATGTTATGCAGCTGATGTCGTCGGATTTACAAACATCCAATGCGCGTTTAGGTGATGTGTATTTTATTGGCCCTGAGCAGCGCTCTGGTGCTTTATCCAGCCCACGTTTTGATGAGCAGGGTGTGGCCAGTACTTTGTATGCGCTGGCGTCCGGCCAGTCCTGTCGTTTTGGCCGCAAGGCGATACCAGCACGCAGTCTGGGCTTGCCGATGGAATTTGCCACTATGCTCGACAGTATGCTGTCTGACGATTTACTGCTACGCCAGCAAGCCGGGGATTATTTCCTCAAAGCTATGCCACGATTACAGCATCTGGTGACACCTGATTTATCACTGCTCAGCACTGAAGCTGTATTGCCTGTCTGGACCAGTGATAAAACCCAGGAGCTGGATACTGTGGTTTATTCATCGCGTAAATCCTTTTTGCGTGAACACAGTGATGAAGAAGGCATTCAGTACATAGACGATGTGCAGTTGGAACGTTATTACAAAAACTACCTGGAGGGCATGGGCGAAACTGAGAAAGCTTTTGTCGCCGCCGTCAGCCGTTTGGGCCGTTATCCTGTGGTGGGTGGTATAGCGATCCACTGGCAAAGCACAGGTGTTTATATCGACTCCAGCCTGAATTTGTTTGACGAGAGCTTACAAAAAGCTTTTGCTGTGGCTGTCAATAACGTGGTGCAACTGGCGCGTGCTATCGCCAAAGTGGGTATTTTTAAAGCTTGTTTATTTGATGCCCGCCAGACCATTCATATAGCGCGGGAGAGCACAGCTGAGCCTTTTGTTGTGCCGCCAGGCACTGTGCTTAAATACGAACTGGGTCAGAGCCAGCTGGACGATCGCAGCGCTCAGCACAGTTACTTTGAAGATGGTAAAGACCCCGACGAGCAACTGGTATTGCCGGACGGCATAATGGACGATCTGGCTGCTTTGAATTTAATCCGCCACACCGGCTGCATTATTTTTGAAGTCACGCCTTTGTATATGAAAATACATAACTATTACCGTTTACTTGAACCCGCAGCCGAAGCGCAGTTTGCCGCTTTGCTGCAAAGTATTCTGGCCAAAGTGCCGTTAATCAGCGGTGAAGGGGTCGGTGGTTTTATGAAGTTGCCACATAAAGATACCCGGCATTTCAGTCACCAGAGCCAGCAGGAACTTTGTTATTATCCTGCCAATCCTATGAATTTTATGAAGTCCTGATTTCGGAGAAAAAAATGCGTGTTGTTTTGCTGGTGCTGCTTATCCTTGCTGCCAAAGTGCAGGCGGCCGATCCTCATAGTTTCAGCAACTTTGCTTTGGTCAGTCACCCCAAACTGACACTGGATTTAACGGCTGATTTTGATAAGCAGCAACTCCATGGGTTTGTTGAGTTAGAGCTGGACTGGCATCATCCGGATGTGCGTGAACTGATTCTGGATAGCCGCGATCTGAGTATTAAAAAAGTCATGGGTCAATCTGCTGATGGCAAGTGGTTGCAACTAAGCCACAGTTTAGGAGAGAAATCGCCCACTCATGGTCAGGCGCTGCGTATTGAGTTCCCCTCCCAATGGCCCAAAGTGCGTATTTATTACCACACCAGCCCACAAGCTTCAGGCTTGCAGTGGCTGACGAAAGAGCAAAGCAGCGAAAAACAACAGCCTTTTATGTACAGCCAGTCGCAGTCTATTCATGCCCGCAGCTGGATCCCGCTGCAGGACACGCCCGCAGTGCGGTTGAATTATCAGGCCCGTATTCAGACCCCGAAAGAGTTGCTGGCAGTCATGGGCGCGGATAACAGCGCTAATACCGACAAAGACGGCGATTATTTTTTCCGTATGCCACAGGCTATTCCATCTTATCTGATAGCGCTGGCGATAGGGGATTTGGAATTTAAAGCCATGTCAGAGCGCACCGGTGTCTATGCTGAAAAAGTCTGGCTGGATAAAGCTGTGGCTGAGTTTTCTGATACAGAGCAGATGATGCAAGTGGCAAGCAGCATCTATGGTGACTATCCATGGGGCCGTTATGATTTGCTGATTTTACCAGCCAGCTTTCCTTTTGGTGGTATGGAAAACCCACGTTTGTCTTTTATTACGCCTACTGTGATAGCAGGGGACAAAAGTCTGGTCAGTTTAATAGCGCATGAGCTGGCGCATTCCTGGTCTGGCAATTTAGTCACCAATGCTAGTTGGCACGAACTCTGGTTGAACGAAGGTTTCACCAACTATGTGGAAAACCGCATTATGGAGCAGGTATTCGGGCCTGAGCGTGCTTTGCTGGAACGCCAGTTGTCGGTTCAGGATTTAGAAAACGATCTGGACCAGCTTGATCCAAAAGATACGTTATTGGTGACCGATTACACAGGACGGGACCCGGATGATGCTTTTACTCAGGTACCTTATGTCAAAGGCATGTTGTTTCTGCAGTTTTTAGAGCAACGTGTTGGCCGTGCTGTGTTTGATCCTTTTTTAAAAAACTATTTCCAGACTTTTGCTTTTCAAAGTATGGATACAGAAAAGTTTTTGCGTTACATGCGTAAAACCCTGCTGAATGACCCGGACATTGTGTCTATGGGCGAAGTGCTGGAATGGTTGTACCAACCGGGGCTGGCCAGTACTTTTGTCGCGCCGGAGTCTGACGCCTTTAAACAGGTGGATCAGCAGCTGGCTTTATGGCAACAAAGCGGCAAGTTGACGGATTTACAGACAAACAGCTGGAGTATTCACCATTGGTTACATTTTATCGGCCAATTGGCTGCTACTGTCGACACTGCCCGGCTGCACCAGCTGGATCAGGGCTTTGGTTTAAGCCAGAGTCAAAATGCGGAAGTGGCAACAGCCTGGTTTAAAGTGGCGCTGGCAAAAAACTATACAGAAGCTTTACCTGCACTGGAGCAGTTTTTAATCAGAGTAGGACGGCGTAAGTTTGTGGTGCCTTTGTACCAACAACTCAGTCAAAACCCGCAAAGGTTAAGCTGGGCTCAGGTTGTGTATCAGAAAGCACGCTCGGGTTATCACCCTTTAACTCAGTCGGCTGTTGATAAGGTACTGAAGCTTATTTAATTTTTCAGTGGACGTTCAGCTCAGCAGAGTATTCTGTGCTGGAAAGATAGTATTTAACAGGATTTAAAAATGAAAACAAAATTAGTCGCTCTTCTGGTCTCTAGCCTGAGTTTTGTCGCGTTGGCCGATGCTCCGGCGGTGAAAACTGTCACTGTATCCGGCTCTGCTGTGATGCAAGCCAAACCAGATGCCGTGCGTTTGAGTATGCAAATTCAGCAGACCTCTGAGAAAGTCAGTGATGCGAAACAAAAAGTAGACGATCAGGTGGCGGCTTTAAGTAAAGCGTTACGTAAGCTCGGAGTGAAAGACGACCAACTGAACAATGCGCCTTTGCGTATTCAACCGGATTATCAGCATGATCCGGAACGCAAATTACCACAGCGTTATCTGGTCAGTCGCGATATCACTGTGTCATTAAATGATTTATCCCTGTACAGCACAGTGCTGCAACAAGCAGCAGATTTAGGTGTGAATCAGATGAATCAGGCTGAATTTTTAGTCAGTCAGTCGGATGAGTTGTATCAAAAAGCGCTGCAGCAGGCTTTTGCTCATGCCAAAACCAAGGCGGATTTATTAGCAAAAGCCAATGGTTTAAAGCTGGGTTCAGCGCAAAAAATCAATGAACAAGGTTATGCACCTGCTCCTGTAATGAAGATGGCCCGCGCTATGGCGGATGGTGCTGAAGTCAGCTTTGGTCAGACCGATATCAGAGCCGAAGTGTCAGTTGAGTTTGAAATGAACAGCCATTGATGCTTTATTGAACAAAAGGGGCTAAATCTTTTTCTGGCAGAGGTTTAAATTTCGCGACAAAACAAGTAATGTAGGGACCTTCGTAGTTATGGTAGAACCTATATTTCATGCGTGAGCAAAAATCAGAATTTTATCAGCTGCTGCAACAGCAAGCTCAGTCTCTGATCGAAGACGAAACAGACCTGATTGCCAATATGGCAAACCTGAGTGCGTTGCTCTTTAATGAAATGCCTGATCTGAACTGGTCAGGCTTTTATATTTTAAGGGATGACGTTTTAGTCTTAGGGCCGTTCCAGGGCAAAGTGGCTTGTGTCCGTATTCCTGTAGGCAAAGGGGTCTGCGGTACTGCAGTGGCTACTGGTGAAATCCAGTTGGTCAAAGATGTCCACGAGTTTCCGGGCCATATCGCCTGTGATGCCGCCAGCAATTCGGAAATTGTGTTGCCTGTGCGTCATAACGGCAAAATTATTGCGGTGCTGGATATTGATAGCCCAAGTCTGGCCCGTTTTGATTTGGATGATCAACAAGGTCTGGCCGGTTTGGTTCAGCTGTTTGAACAGCATCTGGCGCGGACTTTATGAAAGATTTAGTCAATATTCAGGACTATTTATTCCAGGTGGCCGACGTAGGTGACTGGGAAGGTGAAGAAGAGATAGTCGCGGATCGGATTAACGCCATTTATCACGCTGTCTGGCGCCGTTTGCCTGAAGATATTTCAGCAGCCGAAATAGACCATCTACTTATTGCAATTTGGAACGAGCTACGAGGTAGTTTAGTTCTGTTAGAAGCAGATGAAGATGAATTGGTCGACTGGGCTATCTGTTACGTTAATAATCAATTAGAAGAAGGCATTAAATTAGACGATGCCGCTGATGAAGAAGAGTAATTTTGCATGACAACCCCAACTGAACAAATCCAAGCTCAACCTGCAGGCAAAGATGTGAAACAAATCCTCGCCGAACTTAGCGAAAAGTTTCCTCTGTGTTTTAGCCAAAGCGGTGAAGCTAAACCTCTGAAAATTGGTATTTTTCAGGACTTAGCACAGCGGTTGTCTGAAGAAGATGGCATCAGCAAAACTCAAATTCGTCATGCCTTACGTCTTTATACGTCCAGTTGGCGTTATCTGGCTGGTGTCAAAGTGGGAGTTGCCCGTGTTGATTTAGATGGTCAGGCCGGTGATTTGATTGATGAACAACAAGCTGCGCATGCTGCTGAAACCTTGGAGCAAAGCAAAGCCAAAGCAGCTGAAGTTCGCAAAGCCAAAGCTGCAGCAGAACGAGCTAAACACAAAGAGCAGCAAAAAGAGCAGTCAAAAACAACTTCATCTGACAAACCTGCTTACAAAAAATCTCAGCCAAATAAGGCCTCAGTGGCTGCAAAAGCGGCCAGACTGAACTCTAAGCCTCAGACCACAGAAAAAGTGGTGCAAGAGCAAGCGGTTGAACTTATTGCATTAAATACAGCCACATTAAAAGTTGGCAGTGCTGTGCAGTTAAAAGTAGGCTTAAAACCTGTGCCTGCTACTGTACTTGAAGTAGTTAAAAATGATGTTGTGGTGCAGCTTGCCTCAGGTATGGTGATTAAAACCCAAGGGGATAAGCTGTTCCAGGCTTAACAGAGACGAGTGTTCAATGAAAAAAATTTCCAGCTTAGCGGCGTTTTTTCTGGTTATAGGCAGCAGTGTTGCTGCGCCTGTTATTGCTCCTGTGCCGAATCTGGCACAAGAGCCACAGCATGCAACGGCCAGTAAACGAATTACCAATTACTTTACCCGGGAGCATTATTTAGGCTTGCGCATTGATGACGAGTTATCGTCAAAAGTTTTTGACCGCTATTTAAAAAGTCTGGATTTTTTCCGTAACGTGTTATTGAAATCAGACGTCGACAGCTTCGAGCAATACCGCAAAGAATTTGATAACGGTTTGGCGAAAGGTCAGTTTGACTTTGCATATCAGATGTTTAATTTAAGCATGACACGCCGGCTTGAACGTTATGACTATGCCATCAGTTTGCTGGATAAGCCGTTTGATTTCACTGCAAAAGATAGCTACGAATTTGAACGTGAAGACGCGCCCTGGGCTGCAGACGTATCGCATTTGAATGAGCTGTGGCGTCAAAAAGTAAAATTTGACGCATTGAATCTGAAGCTGGCTGGTAAAACAGCAGAAGAGACCACCAAACTGCTGAAAAAGCGCTACGAAAACGCGAAAAAACGTTTATTACAGACAGAAAGCGAAGATGTTTTCCAGATTGTGATGAACTCCTACGCCCGCAGCATCGAAGCTCACACTTCTTATTTGTCTCCGCGCAACGCTGAACGTTTCCAGCAGGAAATGAACCTGTCACTGGAAGGTATTGGTGCTGTGCTGCAAAGTGATGATGATTTTACGGTCATTATGAGTTTGGTGCCCGGCGGTCCGGCTGATTTGACGAAAAAAATCAAACCCAAAGATAAAATCATTGGTGTGGCTCAGGGCGACGAAGAGTTTGTTGATGTAGTGGGCTGGCGTCTGGATGACGTAGTCGATCTGATCAAAGGTCCAAAAGGCTCTACGGTGCGTTTGCAGGTGTTAGTAGGTGGAGATGCTTCTAAAGGCGTACCGACCCAGATTTCTATAGTCCGGGATAAAATCCGTTTAGAGGACAGGGCCGCCAAAGCTGAAGTGCTGGAGCCTAAACTGAGTCCGCTGGGTAAAAAAATTGGTGTGATTAATATTCCAAGCTTTTACAACAACCTGACGGAAGATGTGAAAAAAGAAATTGCCAGCTTAAAGCAGCAGAATGTGGACGGTATTATCGTTGACCTGCGAGGCAACGGTGGGGGTTCTTTGCCGGAAGCTGTATCTCTGACCGGTTTGTTTATCGACAAAGGCCCTGTGGTACAAATTCGTGAAGCGGGTAACCGTATTGGCATCAGTCAGGATCAGGACGGCAGCGTATTTTATGATGGTCCTTTAACAGTGATGGTTGACCGTTATAGTGCTTCGGCTTCTGAAATTTTTGCTGCTGCTATGCAGGATTATGGTCGCGCTCTGATCGTAGGCGAACATACCTTTGGTAAAGGCACAGTGCAGCAACACCGTGGTTTAGGTCGGGTCTACGATATGTTTGAAGAGTCTTTAGGTTCAGTGCAGTTTACCATCGCCAAGTTCTATCGCATCGATGGGGGCAGTACTCAGCATAAAGGGGTGATCCCTGACATTTTATTCCCTTCACCGATAGAACCGGGCGAGTGGGGCGAAAGCAAAGAAGAGAATGCTTTGCCTTGGGATAGTATTCCTGCTGCTCAGTACCAGGCCTCGGATGAGATTAAAAAGGCTCTGCCGGTTTTACAGAAAAAACATCAGGAGCGTTTTAGTAAAGAGACTGAGTACAAATACCTGATGGACGATATTGCACTGTATAACAAAGAAAAAGATGAAAAGACTATTTCTTTAAATGAGCAGGAACGTCTGAAGAAAAAAGAGGAAAACACTGCCCGCGATTTAAAACGAGTCAACGAGCGTTTAGCACGATTGAAGTTACCGGCAGTAAAAAATCTGGATGATTTACCTGAAGTGTTAGAAAAGCTGGATCCGCTGCTGGAAGAAACAGCTCAGATCACAGCAGATATGTTAAGTCTGGGACATCTGGCAAAACGCGCAGAATAAATGAAGCTAAGGGGTCAGAGTCAATGAGCTGCACAGACGTTCATTGACTCTGACCCCTTTTTATAACAACAGAATTGGTGTTAACCAATCGAGATGAGAACAATTCCATGGAACTACAAACTACACCACGCCAAATCAAAGCCCCCAGCTTTATAGATGCCAGTATTCCGTTACTGGTTCTGATCGTGCTGCTGGCTCTTGCTGTTTACTTATATGGCAGCGACTCTTCTTATGGAGCTAACCAGATCGCGTTATTTATTGCATCAGGTGTGGCTGTTATTATAGGTTTGAAAAATGGCTACAGCTGGAATGATATAGAGCAGGCTATGGTCAAAGGCATTTCGTTGTCTTTGGGAGCTTTGCTGATCCTGTTTTCTGTAGGTGCACTGATAGGCACCTGGTTACTGGCCGGTACCGTACCTTCGCTGATTTATTATGGTTTGCAGCTGTTGGACCCTTCCTGGTTTTATGCCGCCAGCTGCTTGCTTTGTGCTGTAGTTGCATTAAGTATCGGCAGTAGCTGGACTACAGCAGCCACTATAGGGGTAGCCTTAATTGGTGTGGCCGCCGGTTTGGGGATGTCGCCAGCTATTACTGCCGGTGCTATTGTTTCCGGCGCTTATTTTGGCGATAAAATTTCACCTGTCAGTGAAACCACTAACCTGGCTCCGGCTGTTGCAGGTTCAAACTTGTTTGATCATATCCGCCATATGACCTGGACTACTATTCCCAGTCTGATTTTGGCGCTGATTATTTTTGCTGTATTAGGTTTTAATGCCAATGCCGTGGCCGATGATTCGCAAATCCGTGCCATCAGCGAAGCCTTGCAGCAGCATTTTGTCATCAGTCCGCTGATGTTGGTGCCGTTATTAGTATTAATGGCTATGGCGGTTAAAAAAGTACCGGCTTTCCCCACCGTATTTATCGGTGCTTTGTTAGGTGGTGTCTGGGCTGTGGTGTTCCAGCCACAACTGATTGC
>CAMLSF010000031.1 GCA_946482615.1 uncultured Chromatiaceae bacterium
TTGCTGAAGCAAATTCGGCAAAATCTGCTTTGCCTGCTTTAAAGTCGGCAACAAATTGCTTCAGTGTATCCCGGGCTTTTTCTTCACTCATGATAATGGACGGCTTAATCAGGACGTGACGCGATTTGACTTCATTCAATTCAGCCACATTCGCACCACGGATATCAAAAATCGTCAGAATGTGAAAACCTGCACCAGAACGTAAAGGTCCAATCATATCGGTTTTCTTCTTACCGCGAATAGCATCCGAAAACAGCGTTGGCATTTCGTTAATATTCATCCAGCCCATTTCACCACCATCTAAAGCTGTGCTGTCTGATGACGAGGCGATGGCCAGTTTCTTGAAATCGCTGCCTTCACGCAATAACTTCATCACTTTGTCTGCACGATCTTTGGCTTCGGTAATTTGCTCAGTGCTGGCCTGGTTTGGAATGGAGATCAGAATATGGCCTATATTGTATTGCTCATTTGAGGCACCTTGCTCTTCCATCACTTTCATCAGCGTATCTATTTCCTGAGGGCTGATATAAATGCGGCGCTGTACGTTTGCTCTTAACACTTCGCCTGTGGTGATTTCTTCACGGAAGCGTTCACGGAACTGTTGGTAGTCGCCTTCTTCCTGCACTATACGCTGACGAAATTGCTCCATAGTCAGGTTTTCACTGCGAGCAACATTTTCCAGCGCCTGATCTAATTGAGGGTCAGTGATCTGCAGGCCCATACGTTTGGCCATTTGCATTTGCAAGCTATTGCTGATTAAACGTTCAAGGGCCTGAGTGCGCAGTGCACGGTCAGAAGGTAAAGTTTGTCCCTGACTTTGTGCGTTACGCTTTACTTTATTGACCATATCCGTCACTTCAGTGTCCAGTACTACACCGTTATTGACGATAGCTGCAACACCGTCGATCTTTTGTTCTGCCGCCTGACCCGGGAAGGCCAGAAGTGCGGCCACAGAGCTGGCAATCAAAAGTTGTAACTTCATAGGTTCCTACATTAATTATTTAGTAAATATGGGCGTCTATAACCAAAAATACCGTTCGACAACATGTCGCTGACTGAGAAGCCAGCGCCTTCACCAAAACCTTTTAAGACAAATTGTACGGCGATTCCATTATCAAAAGTTGGAGGTTGTGACAAATCATTCAGTGCCAATTCAAGGTTGGTATTGATTTGGCGCTTGGCAACCATACGTATTGCCCAACAACAGGACTCATATTGCAAACCAAAGTTAGCTTCTATCATATGATGCTTGTTGATGTCACGATAATAACTGGCTATGAGTTTCCATTTATCATCTATAGGTGTGGTACCGAGAAAACCAACCTGTGCAATTTCGTAGTCTGAGACCTCACGACTATAGCGGTGGTTCAACTGGATCAGACTTTTATCATCTGCCACGTAATCTAAGGTCACGTTACTTTTTACCATACGCTCATTGCTGGAATCATACTGCAATGCCGTATTCAGGTACCAGCCTTTGCTCCAGTTCCATAACAGTTCAGAAGCAAGCACGGAGTCCGCAGTTTGTTCTTTATCCAGTAATGAATTGTCTATGGGTTTGGGGTCATCCAAAAATACGATCTGACCTAAACTGAAACGGAACAGCTCTGTATCTTGCGAATCATAGAGACGGGTTGTCCAGCCTACGGTCAACTGATTGGTGTCGGCAATCCGGTCCAGACCTGAATATCTGTTCTCTCGAAACAAACCATAATAGTCGTCCTGCAGCCTGGCCGTATCGTAAAGTCCGATATCCGATTGATCACGATAAGGCATGTAGAGATATTGCAGCTGTGGTTCAAAAGTTTGCAGAGACCCCGAATCTTCCCATGCCAGCTCTCTTTCCATATTCAGCTTGGCGTTAATCTGAATTTTGGGCACAGTCCTGTTCTTTTCTTCCTGCACCTGCGGAGTCGTTTGATCGGTGTTTTGCTGATAACGGGTATGCAACAGACTGGTTTCAGCAACCAGTTCCATAGCAGGAGTGATTAAAGGCCAGCGAATGCTGGGTTCAAGATGTAAACGGTCTGCATTATTAATCACAGCAGCGTCGTTGCGAAAATGGGCATACTGACTATGCCAGTTAAATTCAAAGCCTGCAGCTAAATCTAAAGGTGCGGCTGAGCTCAGGTCAACCTGAGGCAATGCTGCATAAGAGGGGGAGTAATTCCCAAGAATTTCAAAGCCTTGCAAACGAATTTCTGAGTTTAGGTAATCACCGAAATAATTCAGGCTGGCTTGGCGGTACAGCTGTGTATCGCTTTGATTGCTGTAATCTGAGCCTAACTCGGATAAATAGGCATCGTCACTGACATCTGTGAAATCTACACTGGCACGCCAGCGATCCGACAGATCGCCAGTATGACTGAAGTGAGTCAAATAACGACTGCCAAAATCTGCAGGTTTGTCATTGTCGTCAGGTAGCACCTCTAATTGTAGTTGGCCTGCATGGGCTTCTGTCAGATAACGGAACTCAGTATTGAGCTGCGCACCCCTTTTACTCATAAAACGTGGGCTGATAGTCGCATCGTAGTTTTCTGCCAAATTCAGGTAATAGGGGGTTTCAAGGTCTAAACCCAGCTTTTGCGAGCTGCCAATTTTTGGAAACAATAAACCACTTTTCCGTTTGTCACTGACAGGGAAGGTCATATAAGGCAAATAAAAAATGGGGACATCCTGAATTTTGATCACTGAATGCCAGGCTTCGCCCCAACCGTCATCTGCATTGATATTAATTTTATCCGCATGCAAGGCCCAACTGCTGTCGTTTTCAGGGCAAGTGGTGAAACTTGCTTCGGACAAATTGAACTGTTGATTTAAGGCACTCATCTCTTTGGCATAACCACGCCCTGACTGACTGACCAATTGATAGTCAGCGTCGCTTAAAACGGCTTTATCTTCTTTAAGCTGTGCGCTGAACTGACTGCTGCTGACTTTTAAACCCGGGCTGTAATACTTGATCCCACCAGTAGCAAGCAAAGTTTGTTCTTTCTGGCTGAGCTGCGCATTTGCCGCATTGAGCATGGTATTGCGGTAAAGAATCTCTATATTGCCGTCAAATAAGGCGGTCTGATCCTGCATCATCCTGATCCGGTCAGACAAAATTCGCAGCCTGCTGTCTTTTGCTGACAAAGTACCCAACTTAGCTGGCATTTCAACCGCGCTGTAACATTGCTCAATAGGTTGAGGTATTTGCTCTTCTGCATGGGCGATATAAGGGACACCAAGCGCCATGATAATGAGGCGATAGATCAGAGAATGAGTCATGCAACCTACTTAGTACAATTACCTGAAACAGGTGAAAACGACCGGAACACCGAGCCAGCTATAATAAATCAATTTTCCGGATCCTGCTAATCCGTTATAGTGCTGGCTTTGACCCGATGGAGAGAGTGAAGTGCCAGAGCGAATGCAGTTAATTCAAAGTTTTTTAGCGGCTTGTTTTCCTGGCGAACTATTTCAGTTGGAGCCCATCACGGGGGACGCGAGTTTCAGACGCTATTTCCGTTTTTTCAGAGCCACTCAAAGCTATATTTTGATGGATGCTCCTCCGCCTGCAGAAGACTGCAGCCGTTTTGTTGCCACTCAACAGGCCTTTGCCAAAGCAGGTTTGCAAGTCCCACAGGTTCTGGCCCAGGATGTTCAACAAGGACTCTTGTTGTTGAGTGATTTAGGTGACACTTTGTTGTTATCCAGGCTGACGGAAGATACAGTCAGCACTTTTTATCGACAGGCCTTAGCACAGCTGACTCAGGTTCGGACTATCAGCACTACCAGTGCAGGACCTTTACCTGTGTTTGATCTGGCGTTTTTGTTGCGGGAAATGCAGATTTTCGTCGACTGGTTTGTACTTAAACATTTGCAGTTGTCACTCAATGAACAAGAACAACACATGCTGCAGCGGCATTTTCTGCAGCTGGCGGATTCTGCATTGCAACAACCTCAGGCTGGAATGCACAGAGACTACCATTCCCGCAATTTGATGCTGCAGCAGGATGGCACGCTTGCGGTGATCGATTTTCAGGATGTGGTGACAGGGCCTGTCAGCTATGATGCGGTGTCTTTGCTGAAAGATTGTTACATTAAATGGCCGATTGAGCTGGTACAGACCTTAAGTCAGGAGTTTTATCAAAACCTGATCCGTCAGGCAGAGTTATCGGCAGAAGTAAGGCCGGAACAGTTTCAGCAGTGGTTTGATTGGATGGGGCTACAACGGCATATTAAAGTCTGTGGTATTTTCTGCCGCTTATACCATCGTGACGGCAAATCAGGCTATCTTGCTGATTTACCTCGGGTCTTTGATTATGTGCTTGAGGTAACCTCATTGTATCCAGAGTTACAGGAGCTGGATCTGTGGTTAAGAACCAAAGTAAAACCAGCATTGGAGGCCAGAGGCTGAGATGAACGCAATGATACTGGCTGCAGGTCGTGGAGAGCGTATGCGTCCTTTGACTGATCATTTACCCAAACCACTGTTACCTGTTGCTGGCAAACCGCTGATCCAGTATCACCTTGAAGCGCTTTGCAATGCTGGTATACAGAATATTGTGATCAACCATGCCTGGTTAGGACACTTGTTCCCCCCGCATTTAGGCTCAGGCCGGCAGTTTGGTGTAAGCATTCAGTATTCGGACGAAGGTGCTGAAGGGCTTGAAACTGCCGGTGGTATTAAAAAAGCCTTGCCTTTGCTTGGCCATGTTCCTTTTGTTGTCGTCAACGGCGATGTATTCACCGATTACCCATATCAGTTGCTGATCAACAGGCTAGCGGCAGATTGTCTGGCGCATTTAGTGTTAGTTCCTAACCCTCCTCAGCATCCGCATGGAGATTTTGGTATCAGTGAGCAAGGTTATGCTCAGGCTGAGGCCACAAATTGTTTTACCTTTAGTGGCATTGCAGTGTACCGGCCTGAGTTTTTCAGTGATATCCCACAAGGGAAACAAAAGTTAGCACCTTATTTGCGTCAGGCGATGTTGCAGAATAAAGTCTCAGCTGAGCTGTATCAGGGGGTCTGGCACGATATTGGCACCGTGCAACGACTCACAGAATTGTCGGCACAGCTGGAGTCGCACCATGTGGGGTAAAATTCTTGGTGCCTTATTTGGAATGGCATTACTCAAGCTCCCCGGTTTATTTATCGGTTTATTGATAGGGCATTGGTTTGATAAGTCCTATGGCGGAGCTTTTGCCAGCCGCGGCGGTTTTAATGGTTTTTCCCGTGACAAGTCAGAAGCACAAGGCATTTTCCGCTATAACACTTTTGCAGTGATGGGGCACATCGCTAAATCTAATGGTGTGGTCACGAAGTCGCATATTCAGCAAGCAACTGTCTTTATGGATCAGCTCGGCTTAACTGCTGCACAAAAGCAAGAAGCTCAGGCTGCTTTTCGTCACGGTAAGCAGGCGGATTTTCCTTTGTCTGAGCAATTAGCTGAATTTAAATCGGCATACAGATCCAGGCCCGATCTGTTGCTGATGTTTCTCGAAATTCAAATCAGTACTGCTTATGTCGATCTGAATCTGAGCAGCGCAGAGCAAAAGATCCTGACGCAGGTCGCATCAGCCTTGGGGATCAGTGGCTCTCAACTGGAACAGATGTTAAGCCGCTACGAAGCTGAAGCTCGTTTTGCTAAAAGCGGTAATAACGGCACTGCTGATGTGACCAATCGTCTGGCTGATGCTTATAAAATTTTAGGAATTAGTGAAGACAGTTCTGAGGCAAGCCTTAAAAAAGCTTACAAAAAATTGATGGCTCAGCATCATCCTGACAAGCTGATGTCACAAGGGTTACCCCCCGAACTGATGGATCTGGCCAAACAAAAAACTCAGGATATTCAAGCAGCTTATGAGTTGATCCGCAAACACAGAGGTTAGTCGCGGAAAAACATAAAATACACTGCCCCCATAAGGCACAAACCGGCGTAGACATAATTCCATTTAAAGGGCTCTTTCATATAGAGCACGGCAAATGGAATGAATACGCTTAATGTGATGACTTCCTGTAAGATTTTTAGCTGAGCCAGACTCAGCACCTGGTGGCCTATCCGGTTGGCAGGAACCATCAGCATATATTCAAACAAAGCTATACCCCAGGAGACCGCAATAGCAATGTAGAGCGCTGAGCTCTTAAAATGCTTTAAATGCCCGTACCAGGCAAAAGTCATAAAAATATTACTGGCGGTCAGTAACAGGACAGTTTGGATCAAAGGCGACATAGTTCAGCCTCTCTGGCATAGGGTGACAGGGCAGTTAATGTCGCACAGTGTAATAGTTTTTTATCAGACGCAAAGTGATTTTTAATAGCCCTGATAACTCAGCCAACCATGAATTTCTTTCAGGACTCGCTGCTGAGTTTCTGCTTGCGCAATAAGTCCGCTGATTTCACGCTGGCGATATAATAATTTTTGTTGCTGCCTGGCCAACTGTTTTCTTAATTGCCACTGCGCTGCGACTTGCTGATTCCCTTGTTCTTGCATCAAATCTAAGGTTGGGACCTGCTGTTTCGCGATGACAAGGGGTAAGCCACGTTGTTGCTCTGCAAGAGGTAAATAAGCTTCTAGTAAAACAAGAGATTGAGGCTCCTGCAGTTTTTTCTCTGCATAGAGCTGACTAATCAAAGCTGCACTGCTGCCCTGCGCGACCACTATGATGGCATTATTTTCTGCCTGAATACTGGCCATAGCTGCTGTAATACGTTGTTGTAGCTCTGTTTTGTAGCTGTCTAAATCTGGAAGGTCGTTTTCAAAAGGCGCAGCCGGTACAGCAATAGCTAAGGTGTTCCAGCCATAATCATTAAAATCTTTACGAAGTAAATTCAGATATTTAGGACTTGCAGCGTGCTGAGACCAGTCGGGAATAAATAAAATAGTGCCTTTTACTTTTGCAGTAAATGCCTCTCGTTTTAACGCCAGAAAACTTTTGTCGCCGGCCAGTAATTCGGTGATTTCATCTGCGGGTAATTGCCAGCTTAGATCGGATTTATGCCACTCCTCTATCGATGCAGGCTCTGCAGCCACAACGCAGCCGCTTAGCAACAGTAGAATAGCTGAAATTTTTGATGGCATAGGGTTGACTCAGAAGGCTCGCAATCTGTACTGGCTATCGGCAGCCGGTAGCAAAACTTTATCAAGGAGAATGAATGAAAAATAGAATAAAAAAAACCGCCTTGCGGCGGTTTTTTAATCAGCAGAGATTAACGCTCTACTTTTTCTTTGATGGTAGCAGTCACAATAGCTTCGATGCGGCGGTTTGCAGCATGAGCAGCTGGAGTGTTACCTTCAACTTTAGGACGTGTAATACCGTAACCTGTTGCAGTCACACGGCTTGCACTGATACCGTGTTCGTTCGTCAGAACCTGGGCAACAGCGTCTGCGCGGCGTTGTGATAACTTCAGGTTGTAAGCAGCAGTACCTACGTTTGAAGCGTGACCACCGATCTCAACATCAGTACCAGGGAAACGTTTCAGGAAAGCCGCTAACTCAGCGATTTCCGCTCTGTATTCTGGTTTGATTTCAGCTGAGTCGTTAGCAAACTGAGCTTTTAAAGTGAAATTCACTTCTTTTTCAGTGAAGATTGAACAACCAGTTGCATCTACTTTATCAGTAGACGGAGTGCCCGGGCACAGATCGTTTGAATCAGGTACACCGTCGTTGTCACTGTCTGCAACCACAACAACAGGAGCTGCTACTGGCTCCGGAGCCGGAGTTGGTTCAGCTACAACAGGAGCATCGCCAAACAGTACTGACATACCTAATTTAATGTTCGCATCGGCAAAGCTTTCGCTGATACCCTGGAAACGGTTCATTTCACCGAAAACTGAGAAATTCTCAGTCAGGTACTTACGGTAACCAATACCTATGTTCAGAGCTGTTGCATCGTCAGTTGTTTCAACATCTAAATGTTTCAGACCACCTACAAGGTAAGCTGATGTGCCAGAAAGGTTGTATAAAGCATCGATACCTACACGTTTACCAACCAGCTTATCGTCAGACAGCTGCTGTTTCA
Organism: uncultured Chromatiaceae bacterium; assembly: GCA_946482615.1. Next base: position 8,005 of record CAMLSF010000031.1, read on the forward strand.
GGTGTTGTCTGCTGAATTCAGCACGCAGAGCCCAGGTTTCATCCAGATTGTAACCAACTTCTAAACCGTAACCATAACCTCTGTCGAGGTAAGACCATTCGGCTGATTCCGTTTTATCGCCGTCCGGGAAATAATATTCACCAAAAACAGAACCAAAAACACGGTCAGTGACTAAAGGTTTTGAACTATCTGCTAAAGCAGCTGTCGAAATTAAAGTTGCCATAATGGCGATTGCGCTAGTACTGAGTTTCATCCATATCTCCTAAGAGGTAAAGTGCGGCGGCTATTCTATTTAACTAAAAAATTTAGTCAAATTTAGCTGCTCGTTATTACGAATTTAAGTCAGATATCCATCTGACTTTTTACCCTGACGCTAAGTTTACCTTAAATAACTGAACCTTAGGTTAACAAAGCCATCAATCACTACTGTCCTTTTAGACTAAAACGGACAACTAACTTCAAAATATAGCTCAGTTCCTGAAGTTGGGTGCCTGAAAGCCAAAGAGCCAGCATGTAACTGAAGTCGATCCACTGAACGAAGTCCTTGTTCAGTGCCATAAAACTTGTCACCGAGGATCGGATGACCAAGCCATAACATATGTACTCTCAACTGATGAGACCGTCCTGTGACAGGAATTAACTCAACTTTTGTCCGATCTTGGTTTCGCGCCAATACTCTGAAATACGTGAGCGATGGCTTACCGGATCCAAAATGCACCATCTGTTTTGGCCTGTTCGGCCAATCACACAACAGAGGTAAATCAACAGTCCCTGAGTCCACAGGGACTTGTCCTTCCAGTAACGCAAAATAGCGTTTTTGGGTTTGACGTAATTCAAACTGTTTATTTAAGTCACGCTGACTCTGTGCATGCATAGCCATGATGACCAACCCTGAGGTTGCCATATCCAACCTGTGTACTATGCGAGCTTGTGGCCACACCAGACGCACCCTGTAATCCAGGCTGTCTTTATGCTCAGGAGCTTTGCCCGGAACAGTTAGCAGCCCACTTGGTTTATTCAGGACCACAATATCTTCATCCTGAAAGACAATATCCAGATAGGGCTTTGTCGGAGGTGTGTATTCAAGTAACATTGTATTCACTTTTAGTCATGACTGACAACAACTACCCGCAACGCATCAAATTTTAACCTGGCTTTACTGATGTAATCCGTTAATTCTTGTTGCTGTTGTTGCAGATGAGCAATTTCTTCCGGACGCACCGATGGATTGAGTTTTTGTAGTGCCTGCAAACGTTCGATTTGATTAGTTAATGTTTGTTGCATCAAGTCTTGTGCTTGCTGTTGCACTTCAACAAGGCGCACAGTGGCTAACTCCTGAGCTTTACCTATCAGCGGATGGATGAAGCTTTGCAAGGCTTTCACCATTTTTGCAGCGGGTTGCCGGCCTACAGGTTTTAATTGTTTATTAAACTGCTCAAAAGCAACATTAGCAGCCAGATTTTTCCCATTTTTTTCCAGCAACAAGCGTACAGGTGTGACAGGCAAATAACGACCCAGTTGCAACTCTTTTGGCGCGCTGGCCTCGACAATAAATACAAATTCTACAAAGTAGGTGCCAGCGGGCAGGGCTTTATTCGGTAACAAGGCCACAGAACTATTACCCATTTGCTCATTGGTCAGAATATCCAGAGTGCCTCGAACCATAGGATGATCCCAGCTTAAAAACTGAATATCTTCCTGAGCTAAAGCCGTTGCTCTGTCAAAAGTCACACTGATACCATCGTCGTCCAGCATAGGGTAATGGCTGTGCAGATGTTCCGACATCGTCAGCACCATACTGTTTTCACCACGGTCATCCTGATTGACACCCAGCACATCCCAGGCGCGTAGCATAAACATGGGCAATTTGGTTTCATCATCCAAAGCCGAAATCGCCTGAGCCAGTGCACTGGCTTTACCCCGGCCGGAACTGTTGATTTCCAACAGTTTATCCCGGCCTTGTTCCAGCTTTTGTTTCAGTTGCTGATTCAGCTCTGCGCTTTTTGCAATCAGAGACTGAACCTCGTCTTGATCCACAGTGTTGGCTGCCAGCAGTTCAAACAGCTCTGTTGAAACTTGCTCGAAGACAGAGCGGCCGGTTTGACAGGTTTGGCTAAGTGCCTGCAAACCCTGTTGGTACCAGTCCAGCAACACCTGCTGTGGATGATCAGCAAAATAGGGGATATGAATTTGAATATCTTCGGTCTGACCTATCCGGTCTAAGCGGCCAATACGTTGTTCCAGCAAGTCCGGGTTCAGCGGCAAATCAAATAACACCAGATGATGAGCAAACTGGAAATTGCGACCTTCACTGCCGATCTCTGAACAAATCAGCATCTGAGCGCTGTTATCTTCCTGGGCAAAATAAGCAGCTGCCATATCCCGCTCGACAATGCTCATGCCTTCATGGAAAACCGAAGCCCGAATACCTTCACGTACCCGCACCGCTTCTTCCAGCGCTATTGCTGTATCGGCATGAGCACAGATCAGTAAAAATTTGCTGCGTTTATGCTTTTTCAGCAAGTTAATCAGATGATCAACCCGGGGATCAAACTGCCACCAACTGCTGGCTTTGCCTTCAAACTCCTGAAATACGCGCTCAGGAAACAAACTGGCTTTGGCCTTTTGCTCCAGACTTTGTTGTTTATTAAAAGCTTGCTGCACTTTAAGTGCATTTTTATATTGTTCAGGCAGCTCCAGAGCGACAGCCTGTGGCTGGCGTTGTGGGAACCCCGAAATGGCGCTTCGGCTATTACGAAATAAAATCCGGCCCGTACCGTGACGGTCCAGCAATTGATTTAATAACTGCTGTTTTGCCTGTTCAATATCTTCATCGCTGCTGTCGCTCTGTTGTAAAGTAGCTACTGCAGCTTTGATGTCGCTTTCAGCTAATATAGTGTTTAAGGCTTGGGCTGTGGCTGAACTTAATGGCTGTTGCTCCAGCACAGCTGCCGCTAAATCTGCGATCTGCTTGTAGCTTTGCTCTTCAGCGATAAAAGCCTGATAGTCGTGAAAGCGGTTGGGATCTAATAAACGTAAGCGGGCAAAATGGCTCTGATGACCCAGCTGATCCGGTGTCGCTGTCAGCAGTATTAAGCCTGCAGTGCCTTCGGAGAGCTCTTCAATGCGCTGATACTCAATACTGGCCTCTTCTTCGCTCCACTGCAGATGGTGCGCTTCATCCACTACTAATAAATCCCAGTCGGCGTCCACAGCTTTTTGATGATGGCTGCGTTTTTTCACCAGAAACTCCAGACTGGTCAACACCAGTTGTTCGGTTTCAAAGGGATTACCGCCATCCAAAGAGGACTCAACACAACGTTCATCATCAAAAATAGAAAACTTCAGGTTAAAGCGACGTAACATTTCCACCAGCCACTGATGCTGCAGTGACTCGGGCACCACTATCAGTACCCTTTTGGCTAAACCAGCCAGCACTTGCTGATGAATAATCAAACCAGCTTCTATGGTTTTACCCAGACCTACTTCGTCGGCCAGTAGTACCCGTGGCGCATGACGTTTTGCCACTTCCTCTGCTATATACAACTGATGTGGGATCAGGCTCATGCGGCCGCCAACTAAGCCTTGCAGCGGGCTTTGTTGCTGTTGATGCAAATGTTGCCAACTCTGATAACGCAGAGGGAAAGTTTCAAAACGATCCACCTGACCTGCAAATAAGCGGTCTTGTGGTTGACTGAAACTAATAAAATGATCGAGGAATAATTCACGCAAAGCGACAGTTTCGTTGGTGTCTGTGCGGGTGCCGTGATAAACAAAACAGTCGTTTTTGCTTTCAATTTCGCTGACTAAAACCGAAAAACCTTCTGCACTTTTCACTGTATCGCCAGGGTTAAACTGAACTCGGGTCAGCGGCGCTTCCTGTATGGAGTACAGACGGTTTTCACCACTGGCCGGGAACAACAAAGTCAGCATCCTGCCTTCTTGTCCTATCACAGTACCTAAACCTAAATCTGACTCACTGTCGCTGATCCAACGTTGACCCAAAGCAAATTTTATCATCTTGTCCTCACTGCAGAAAATGGCGCGCTATGGTACAGGTAAATGCCTGATACCGCATCAGCTTAAGTGACGTATTTTTTGTTATAGATTAAAAATCGTCATCTATTGGTCATACAGGCAGTGCATTTTTGCTCTAAGCTTAGATCAAATGAATAAAAGCACTGACGGTTCTGCTTTCACTGAACCATAACATGACGAAACAAGTCAGATGCTGTGTAAGGATTGTTGTATTTTGCCATGAATCATCATGGTTTTGATTGTCGCTAAGGAGCTGCTTATGGCGCGAAGAAGAGCTAAAGATAAAAAAATATACGTTCTGGACACCAATATTCTGCTACACGAACCTTTCGCCTTCTTAAACTTTCAGGAACACGACGTTGTCATCCCGATGACAGTGCTCGAAGAATTAGACCATATCAAAGATAAACACAAAGATGTCAGCCGCGAAGCCCGTATTGCGATTCGGGCGCTGGAAGATGTACTCAAAGACGCAACACCTGAACAAATGCTGCTGGGGGTGGCATTACCCAGCCATGCCGAAGAAAAAAATGCCGGTCATTTATTTATTGTCAACGACCATCATATCAGCGACCAGATCCCAGGACTGCCTGGCGGAGAAAACGACCATTTAATTATCAATACCGCCTTGTTTTTACAAAGGGAAAAAGCGCCGACCAAAGTGATACTGGTCACCAAAGATATCAATATGCGGCTCAAGGCCAAAGGGGCCGGGCTGAAGCTGGTGGAAGATTACCGCACCGACCAGCTGATTGACGATGTGCGGTTTTTATACAAAGGCTATTACAAGTTTTCCGGAGATTTCTGGTCTGTGGTGAAAGACTGCCGCACTCATAATGAAGGCCGTGAAACTTATCATTTTGTGCCCCGTTCTGTGTTACCTAATGCTTATATCAATGAATACCTGATTGATGAAGCTGAAACTTTTGCCGGCCGGGTGCTGGAAATCAATGAGCAGGAAATCAAAATTCTCGATTTAGGTTTTGAACGTCTGATGCACAAACATGCCTGGGGTATTCATCCAAAAAATATTTATCAGGCCATGGCGCTCAATGCCTTATTGGACCCGGATATGGATTTAGTCATTCTGACCGGTCCTGCCGGCTGCGGTAAAACTCTGATCGCTTTGGCTGCTGCGCTGGAGCTGGTGATTGAAAAAGGCATGTACGACAAAGTGATAGTCACCCGCAATACGCCGGAAATTGCCGAATCTATAGGCTTTTTACCCGGTACTGAAGAAGAGAAAATGGCGCCATGGCTGGCGGCTATTACCGATTCGCTGGAAGTGCTGCATAAAACCGATGAACATCCTCATGCCAGCGTGCAATACATTATGGACAAGGCCAATATTCAGTTTAAGTCGGTCAACTTTATGCGCGGCCGCAGCATTCAGAATGCGATAGTGCTGCTGGATGAATGTCAGAACTTAAGTGCAGCTCAGTTAAAAACTATCATCACCCGTTGTGGTGAAGGCACCAAGCTGATTTGTTCTGGTAACCTGTCGCAAATCGACAGCAACTACCTGACGGCTGTCACTTCGGGTTTAACTTACATAGTGGAGCGTTTTAAAAACTTTGAAGGTAGCACCACTATTAATCTGAATGGGGTAGTGCGTAGCAGATTGGCATCTTTTGCTGAGGCTAATTTATAAAGGCAAAAAAAGCCCCGCAGCAGTGCGGGGCTTTTATCTGTTATGCGACTTTAAGTTTGCGTCTGGTCAGAGCGGCACCCACTAATCCAAGCAGACTGAACCAGCTCAGACTGCCACTGTCTTCTTCCACTATAATGACTTGTGGTTCGTCATAAGAAAAATCTTCCAGTGGAAGTTCTGCTAAAGCCGGTTCGTCAAAGCCGGAGATTTCGGCCAGTAAATCGTTGTAATCGGCATCATAAATACGGATCACCAGATCATAATAAGCGGGTGGCAAGCTATGCAACAGCTCACTTTCTATCGCAAACCAATCATCTGGACTGGTACCGTAAAGCGTAAAGACTGAGCTGGTGTGAATAATAACCTCAGGGGCCCCGGCCCGTTTTAGCGCAAAATGTGCGTACACAGGTACAGAACTGTAGTTGGTATCTGCATCAAAACGAACATACAAGCCATGATAAAAGCCATTATTGTTTAAATCTGACTCAAATGAGATATCAATGGTGTCGAACCAGACATTGTTTTCGACACTCTGGATCAAAGCGCCGCTGCTGCGAAGGGCTGTTTTAGGTTTAGCTGTTTTCGCGATTTCCGAAGGCAACTTAAATGACTCTTTGGTGGATGCAATTTCTGCTGGCGCCGCCAGAGTTGCAACAGAAAAAACGCCAGAACTGACTACAAATAAACTGACCAACCAAAATTTACGCATACACAGAGCCTCCTTAGCTTTGGTATCATTACAGGCCAATGGCCATGAATACTGGCTGAACTTATTTCTGAGTGAAGAATTATTTTGAAACTATCAAAAAAGCTCCAGATCACCACTCCACAACAGGCCATTGAGGCTTTGGTTGCCGCCGTACCACAGCTCAGCAAAGGCAGGTTGAAAGATGCGATGAATAAAGGGGCTGTGTTGTGGCGTCGCGGCAAGCAAAACAAAAGATTACGCCGTGCTCAGGCCGATTTGTTACCGGGAGATAGCCTGGAACTGAACTACGACGAGCAATTATTGCAACGCAGCTGTGATCCTGCAGTTCTTATTCACGAAGCCCGTGGCTATAGCGTCTGGTTTAAACCTGCCGGCATGTTGTCTCAGGGTAATGAATGGGGGGATCATCTCTCTTTATTGCGATTTGCTGAATTGCACTGGCAAGGCAAACGTCAGGTATTTTTATTGCACAGGTTGGATCGTGAAGCCAGTGGTCTGGTGTTGATTGCTCACACTAAGCAGGCGTCAGCTGCTTTTAGTCTGATGTTGCAACAACATAAAATTGAGAAAGAATACCGTATTGAAGTCAAAGGCCAATTGTCAGACGAGCTGATAGCAACAGCGGCCCTGAATTACCCTTTGGACGATAAAGCCTGCAGCACTGAATTTGAGCTGGAGTCATATTCAGAGCAAAGCCGCAGCAGTATAGTCCGGGTGAAGTTAATCACTGGCCGTAAACATCAGATCCGTCGTCACTTTGCGCAAGCGGGGCATCCTGTGATGGGCGATCCGGCTTATGGGTCAGGCAATAAAAACGAACAGGGGTTGATGTTGCAGGCCGTCAAACTGAAGTTTATTTGCCCTTTCCGCAAAACCACTATGGAATTTGAACTGCCAGCAGATTTGTTACAGCTTCACAGATGAGCCAACTGGTGTTGTAATTTTGCGCTCAGCGAAACGCCGTTGGCCTGGATCTCTAACAAACCCAGACTAATGGCGTTAAATAAGTCCTGACGCAGTTGCTCCGCCTGCCAGGCGCAAGGCCTGTTCTGATGGCACTGATAATCCAGCTGCAATGCTCCCTGCAAACCCTGTTGCTCCGCCAGATACAAGCTGTACCAAACCAGCTCACGCAGCGCATCCAAATCCTGTTCACAAATACGCTCTGATAATAACGCATGCAAAGGCAGGATGGCGGAATGAACCTGATAGTCAGCAGGCAAGCTTTGCACGAGCTGATGTTGCTGTTGAGCAGCCTGTTGCTCTGAAGCACAGTACAACCAGAGCTCCTGATCCTGCTCAACCCAGAACAAAGCCTGATCCAACAGTGCTCTGAACGCCTTTAAATCGCCCCTGACCTGTTGTACGCCTTTCTCCAATAACGCTGGTGTTTGTGCTGGCATCATCATCAGAAGATGCCCTTGAGTTTTCGCTCTGTGATGATGCAACAATAACTCGGTAAAACTACGCCATTGTGGCATTTGCATAAAAGCGCCAGAACGGGCATTTTTCTGTTTGTTCAGCAGCAGAAGCAGCGCAAAGACGGCAAAAGCCAGTAACACCAGGCTAATCAACAACCATTGTTTCAGTTGAGTTTGTTGACTGAAATGCAACTCTTGCTGTTTTTCTTGTTGCAGCTGTAATTCAAGACTGCTTTGCAGATTGTCCAGTTGTATTTTGCTGGTGTCGTTCAGCTCTGCAACCTCCATTTGGTTGGCTGTTTTTTCCAACTGATAGGCTTGTTGCCATTGTTGCTCAAACGCCGCTAATTCTGCACTTAACGCTAAATGTTTACGTTTCAGATAGGCCGCCAGCTTGTCTGGTTCTGGTGCTGCCTCGTCCAGCATATTTTTGGCCGCACTATAGTTTTGTTTTTTGATAAATATGTTAGCCAGAAACAAAGCGGTTTCCGCTTTGACCGATTGTGCTGAGAGCTGGCTGGCCAACTGATGAGCTTTGGTCAGCAACTGCTCGGATTGATCAAGATCGCCTTGCTCCAGAGCCAACTCAGATAAGCTGACATGGGCGGAGATCAGCATATAGGGATCTTCACTCTCTACCGCTAGTTTCATTGCTTTATTGTAGGTCGCTTTGGCGTTGTCCAATTGCTTTAAAACCAACTGACTGTCACCACTATTGATCAGCGCATTCACCCAGGCACTCAGGCTGTCTAATTGCTGGTACAGCCCGGCGGCCTGATTAAAATGTTGTAGTGCCAGTTCGTGTTGTTCCAGCTTTTGATAGGCCATACCCAGACGCATGCTAATGGACGCTATGGCTTGCTGATCTTCCATTTCTATCGCAAGCGGCAATGCTGATTTAAAATATTGATAGGCTTTACTCAGGTTATTGTTTTGCAGGTGCAAACGCCCGAGCATGATCATGGAATCCAACTGACGCTGTTTATCTGCCGCTTGTGTGGCTAACCTCAGGCTTTCAGTGGCTGCTTTCATAGCAAGCTCTGCATTTCCCAACTGATTATAGGCCTGGGCAAAACTTTCCAGAATATCCATGCGCAGGCTGAGTATCTTTGTCGTATCCTGGTCCGGCAAAATGGCTTCCGCCAGTTTCAGTTTTTCGATGGCCATTGCTGTGTCGCGATAAAATACGCCATAGGTTAAAGCTTGCATCAACAAGATGCGGCCAGCGAGTTCGGTATCAGGTTCCAACGTCATGGCTTTATTGCTGAATTCCAGTGCAGCTTCTTTATTTTTCAGCACATAATGACCGTAAGCCAGCAAAAAATTGTCTTTGGCTGTGGTTGCAGGTTGTTTTAGCTGTGCGTCAAGTTGTCCTTGTGGATTCGCTTTGACTTGCTGCATCAATTGCGTCAAATCTGCTGCCTGCACAGAAAAAGTAACCAGCACTAAAAGAATGCCCAACATATGACGCATGCGGTAGTTCTCCAAAAAATAGACAACGCAGTGTAGCTGAAAGAAAATCAGACAGCCAGATGAAAACGATGAGGTGTTTAGTGATTGATAATGAACATAATTTATGGCTGAGACAGTGGCTTTTTTATAGCCTTAACTTACAAATTCAGCAGCAGGGGCTATGGCGCGAACAATTAATGCAGTTAAGCCAGCTTCAACCGTCAGTTGCCATCATTATTGGTGTCAGTGGATCTCAGGGCAGTGGAAAAAGTACGCTCTGCGCACGACTTCAGCAGTTGTGGTCTGAATTCGGTGTGCACTCTGATGTGATTTCAATGGATGATTATTACCTTGAGGCTGAACTCAGAGCCGAACGTGCAGCTTTTTGGCATCCGCTTTTTGCTGAACGTGGGGTGCCGGGTACACACGACACTGAGCTGTTGTTATCTCAGTTACAGGCTTTTCGCAGTGGCGAAGCTCAGCACTGGCGTCGTTATGATAAAGGCCGGGATTGTGCAGTATTCAGTCCGGAGCGCTCTGAGGCACGTATCCTGCTCGTTGAAGGCTGGTGTGTTGGATTAAAAGCACAGGCTGAAAGTGATCTGCTGCAACCGCTGAATCTGCTGGAACAGCAGCAAGATCCAGAAGGGATATGGCGGCATAAGGTGAACCAGCAACTTGCCGCAGACTATCAGAGCATTTGGCAGCAGTTGGATACTCTGGTCTGGTTGCGTGCGCCGGATTGGGAGGCAGTTTGCCGCTGGAGGCAGTGGCAGGAGAAGCCTTTACAGCAACAGAAACTTGGCAAAAGCCCGGCTGAACTTGAGCACTTTATGCTGTATTTCGAACGCCTGACAGGCGAAAGCTGGCGACAATTGCCGCAGAGTGCAGATTTTATATTGACTCTGGATCAGGAGCACAATTTTGTCAGCCTTACGCCAGACGCATAACAAGTTACGCCAGAAACAACTTTCTGTGTCTGGCCACCAGCACAGCTGCCTTTGAAAGCATCAGCGATACACGACGTCTTTATACATAGGAGCCAACATTGCCAGAAACTCGTTCTGAGCTTCTATCGGGACCTGTTGCTGCTGCATAGCACTGATTACATGATTCACCAGCGCATCAAAATGTGCCTGCGTGATTTGAAATCCTGTATGACTTTCCTGCATAGACACCCCAGTGTATTTGCATGGGCCACCAGAGAGTTCACAAAACTGTTCTATCAGCAGACGACGAAATCTGGGGATATCGGTATCCGCGAAATGATGCACAATACTCTGGTCATGTTCGATACCATACAAAACACCATCGACAATTTTTTCAACTCCGGCTTCGCCACCTAAACGTTGATACAAAGTCGTTTCCGGACTTTGCTGGCATGCGGCCAACAGTAAGGCCGCTATCAGCAACAGATGCTTTACCATGTCCCCTCCACTGATAAATAAAAGCCGGTTTGTTCTGTCAGGCCTGCAATATCGCCTAAGTCGACATAACCCAGCACCACAGAAGCATGTTTATTGATAAACCAGGCGGCGAACAAATCGCGCCAGTGTTGTTCGTCGGCAAAGCCCAGTTGATTAGGTTTTTGCTTAAATTCAGCACCAAGTGCCAGGTTGTAATTGAGTAATAAAACGGCCGAGCTTTCAAGCATCAGCTTGCGTTCAACCCCGTCTCCATCAAAACCTAACAAACCGGTTTGATGGGCGTCTGTGGAGCGGATAGTGGCATTGAGTAGCAGATTACGCCCTGCGACCGCATCAAAAAACACTTTGCTGGCGGCCAGATACAGCTCATAGCCTGAATCGTCGCCAGCTCCGACAGCGGCAGGCAAGGCAAAATCACGGTTTTTCTTAAACTGAACGCCTATGCTGATTTGCGGCATGCTGGTGTATAAAAGTTCACCTGCGACTTTGTACTTGATCCCCAGAATGTCCTGACGCAACTCGCCGCCTATGCTATCCAGATCAAATGTTTGCCGGGCAAAAGACAGCTCCCACTGGTTATTAAAACTGACGCCGACACCCGCACTGTCGAGGGTAAAATCATCCACTCCAACTCTGGCGGCAAAGGTATTGACCGCCCATTCGTCGCTGCTGGCGTAGCCGTTGATAGTGGCCCAGGGCACTATACCGCCGCCTGAATTCCCTTCGATATTTGTTGCGCCGCCTGTGGCTATAACCTTTGAGTTTGCCAGCAGACTGCCGCTGACCAGCAATAAACACAAGCTACCCAGAATTCGTTTCATACGTCAGCCTCTTGTTCGAACCATTCCGGGCTCTTGTCAGCAAATTGCTGCAGCCATTCGGTGAAAAGCTCTGAGGTTAAAGGTTTAGAGAAAAAATAACCCTGTACTTTATCGCATTGATAATGCTGTAATTTTGCCAGGCCAGCCAGATTTTCCAGCCCTTCAGCTGTCACCTTTAAGCCTAAACTATGAGCCAGCTGAGTGGTGGCACTGACAATCAGCGCGTCATCCTGATTGTGTTCAATGTCTTTGATAAAAGCACGGTCGATTTTCACTTCATGTACAGGCAACTGTTTTAAATAAGCTAACGAAGACTGTCCTGTACCAAAGTCATCAATGGCCAGTTCAATCCCCATATCACGCAGTTGGGTTAAAATCTGGATCACACGTTTGGGATCCTGCATTACAGCGCCTTCTGTCACCTCTAAAGCTAAGGCAGACGAGGGCAGATGATAGAGTTGCAACAAGGCCGCAATGTCAGCCGGTAGTTGTGGATTGGTCAGATCATGGGCTGATAAGTTAACGGCCACAGTAATTTTTTTACCTTGCTGATACCAAAGCGCCAGCTGAGCGACCACAGTGTTCAGCATCCATTCGGTGACCAGTGCAATATTGCCGGAGTGCTCAGCTAATTTAATAAATTCATCCGGTGGCACAAAACCCAGTTCAGGGTGGACCCAACGAATCAAGGCTTCAGCAGAGTGGCAAGATTTCCGGCCCAGTTCCACTTTCGGCTGATACACCACAAACAACTGGTTTTGCTGTAAGGCGCAAGGCAAGTCACGCAAAATAGTCAGCTCACGCTGATGGCTTTCGTCCTGGCCCTGCTGATAAAACGCCACTAAACCGGGTTGTTGTCTGGCATGGTTCAGTGCTATATCCAGCCGCCGGATCGCATCATTCGCATGCACTGTACCTGGCGCAATATTATAGGCTCCGACGGACACCTTCAGGCTCAGCGATGAATCTGCCAGCAAGTAGCCTGAATGCAGTTGCTGTTTTAGTTGCTCTAAGTGCACGGCAGAAAAATGCTGGTTGTACAAAAGTAAAAACTCATCACCACCCAGACGGGCGGCTAACAAAGGTTCAGGCTGCAGTTGAGCTAAACGTTGGGCCATTTGCTGCAATAACGCATCGCCATTGGTAAAGCCCAGAGCATCATTGATATGACGGAAATTTTTGATATTCAGCAGCAACAAGCCAACATCTTCGGTTGGTAACAGCTCAGCAAGTTTACGCTCTGCGGCGCCACGGGTTTTTAATCCGGTCAGGGAATCATGTTCGGCCTGATACAAAAGTTCGGCCTCACGATTGCGTATATCCAGCTGCATTTTTTGCAGGGTGTTGCCCAATAAACCAATTTCCCCTTTGGCTGCAGGCAAAGCTGTTGTGGCAAGACCCTGACCTATCTGGCTGGCGAAGTCCGATAATAAACGCAAAGGCTGGGTGATACTGCGGGCTATCACAAAAGCCAGCAACAGGGCCAGGGTTAAACTTAAACCAAAAATAACCAGCAATTGTTGCCGGATTTGCTGATAACTTTCCTGCCAGCGGGAGCTGGGATAATGCAACACAGCCCAAAGTAATTGCTGCTTGTCTAATGCCAAAGCCAAAGATAAAAACTGGTCTTCATTACTGCTGAATGGCTGCTGCTTTGTCTCCACCAGACTGGGTAATAAAGGCAATAAACTTTGTTGGGTCTGGCTGTCCAGGGTGGAATGCAGGGTTTGATTGCCTCTGTCACTGTTGGTGGTAAAACTGATATCCAGATCGGTGATGCCTTTGATTTGTTCAGCCAGTTGCCTATTTAAACTAAAACCCATACCCACCCAGGCAATAGTTTGTGGTGCTTTCACCGGAACAAGAACCAGTTGATAAGAATTACCTGCCAACACCAGAATATCGTTTACTGTGGAGGATTGGCTGCCTTTGCTTTGCAAAAATACAGGTTTAACATCTTTATTGGTTAAATCAGTGCTGGTACTGGCGAGTAAATCTCCCGAGGGGGACATTAGCAACACCAGATCGGCATGCACTCTGCTGCCATGATTTTCCAGCACAGATAAAATTGTTTCCTGCTCTGCTGTGGCTACAGCCCTTCTGAAAGCGAAATCGCTGGCGAGTATACTGACTGAGCTGGTGAGCTGGCTTGCTCTGTTATCCAGAGCCTGCAAAAACACATTGGCGGCGACTTTCAGTACTTGTTGTGCCTGCTGCTCACTGTCTTTTTTCATGGTATTTAAAGTGGCCAGACCGCTGGCTAAAGCCAGAATAGTCAGCAAGCTGATAAGCGAAACAACCAATCTGCTACGTAATGAATCGAACATTTGACCTCGTTGTGGCAGCAGCACCTGAATGCTGTCATAGTAGATAAAAAAGAAAATGCTGAGTAGCCCAAAACTGTGCGCTCAAATAGCATAAGTGAAAAGCGAAGGTCTGGATATGTCTTTTAAAACCTTAGCAATAAGTTGGTATGCACTCAACTCCAAAGCAGCAGAACCAAAGAAAAACCTGATTATTCAACTTCGTAGTATGGCTGGGGCTCACAAAAAACAGCCTGGGAGGATCTGTGCATGAAGGCAAAGTGGCTGCTGTGGTTATGGATGATCTTGTGCACAGACCTGTCTTTTGCGACTGAAGCTGAAGTTCAGCAAGGGTTGCCTTGTGCCAAAGTAAAAAACCGTCCTTGTATTGCCCTGGTATTAGGGGGCGGCGGAGCCCGGGGAGGGGCTCATCTGGGGGTGATCCGTCAGTTAGAGCAACAAGCTATCCCTGTAGATCTGATCGTAGGAACCAGCATAGGGGCTTTTATTGGCGGCCTGTATGCGACAGGTCACAGTCCGGATGAAATTCAGCATATTCTGGACCATCTGGAATGGAGTACAGGTTTTCGCGATAAAGTGCACCGGGATGAAATGCCGGTGCGGCGTAAACAGCAACAGGACGATTATCCGATCCGACTGGGTCTGGGTTTAGACAGCTCAGGCATAAAAATTCCAAAAGGGGTGCTGTTAGGTCAGGCTATGGCCGAGTTGATTTTAGAAGCTTATGGTGCACAGCTCAATCACAGCCATTTTGATCAATTGCCTATCCCGTTTCGTGCTGTGGCTGCGGACCTAACCAACAGAGAAACTGTGGTGATGAGTCAGGGTAGTCTGCTGCAAGCCGTACAGGCTTCTATGTCTATTCCCGGTGTCGTCAGGCCGATGGAACTGAATGGCCGGGTGCTGGTTGATGGTGGAGTGGCTAATAATTTGCCTGTCAGTATCGCCAGAGACTTAGGAGCTGATCGGATTATTGCAGTGGCTATTGATGCGCCTTTGTTAAATAAAGAGCAGTTAGACTCGGCATTTGCGGTCACGGATCAACTCACTAATTTTTTAGTCCGACAGGTGGTGGAGCAGCAAATTACTTTGTTGGGACCTGAAGATTTGTTGCTTAGCCCGAATGTGGCGCAGATAGGCACTCTGGATTTTGATAAGTTACCAGCTTCTGTCGAAGCCGGCCGGCTAAGTGCGGAGCAACAGAGTAAAGCTTTGGCCAGCTTTGCTTATCCGGACCAGTATCCGGACTGGCTGGCGGCGCACAGAGCAAAACAAGAGCGCAGTATAAAGGTGGATCATATTGAGCTGGATAATCAAAGTTTATTATCTGACGAGGTACTGTTGCACCGGCTGGCGCTAAAAGAAGGCCAAAGTTACGACAGTAAAAAGCTAAAAGAAGGTCTGCGCCAGGTGTATGGAGTCGATACGCTGGAGCGGGTGTCATTGCAGTTGGAACAAAATAAACAAGGCGAAGACACCAGTTTGAAAGTGCGGGCTGTAGAAAAAAGTTGGGGGCCTGGTTACTTAAATTTCCGTTTTACTATGGAAGACGATTTCCGTAACAACAGATATTACCAACTGGCGGCCTCTTATACCTACACCAACATCACACAACTTGGTGCTGAGTGGCATAATGAACTGGCGCTCGGCACAGATAAACGCATTAGTTCGGAGCTGTATTGGCCTGTTTTTACGCCTGCTACTTTTGTCAGTGCCCAGGTTCAGCGGGAAAATACCGTTCTGGTATTGGAAGATGCTGATGGCTTATCTTTAGGTGATTTATCCAATAAAGAAACTTCCCTGACGGCAAAAGCGGGCTGGAACTTGTCTGATCATGCCAGGCTTAGCTCAGGTTGGACTGACAAGGATGGCTATTTTCGTATCCCAGGATCAGGGGTTGAAGATTTAGGTTTTGATCGGCTGAGGTATAAGCGTGAAGGACCAATGGTGGACTTTGTTTGGGACAGATTGGATAACCCAGCCTTTCCAAGCCGGGGTTTTCGAATCGGTGCTAACTGGCAATGGTTGGACGACAATGCGCTTGGACAAACAAACCGCAGTCGCAGCCACTCGGTGGAAGTACAGGCTGCCCGTAGTTTTTCTGAGCGGCATATACTGCGCACACGCTGGCGTTTTGAAGATTATACGCCAGGCGATCCGCTTGTTGCTGTTGAGCAGTTTTCGCTGGGAGGCTTATTAAATCTGTCGGGTTATCCAAAAAACTATTTGTTTGGCAGTGAAGTTAAATTTGGCAGCCTGGTGTACTTATACAAAATGAGTGAAAACAGATTCAGCGTATTTAACTCCCCCTTTTATCTGGGAGCTTCGCTTGAGAGAGGGCAAGTACATGGCAATATGATCCGGGTCGAAAGTCTGGCTAATGAAACGGATTGGATTTGGGCCAGTAGCCTGTTTGCCGGCTGGGACAGTCCTTTTGGTCCTGTGTATCTGGGATATGGCAGAGCAGAAGATGATGTGAATGGTACGGCGTACCGCTACTACTTATCGCTTGGGCAAAATTTTTAGCCAAAAGTAAAAGCTAAGGCTGGCAGTGGAGAGGCGGGTAAGTTATTGCAACACTAGCCTGCTCCAGGCTGGGTTGCACCACTGCAACACAAACCCGGCTGTTTAATCAACAGGTGCATTAACTTTGTTCTTCAGTGAGTTTTTTTGCGCCTTCTTTTATCAGCTGTTCTTTTTGTTTTTGCAGTATCTCTAACTGAGCCTTCTCCGCGTCGCTCAGCTCACCTTCTTTATTGGCCAGGGCTTCAATTTTCTCTTCTATTTCTTCCAGCTTTTTCCTGTCAACACCCATTTTGGCATCCAGCACTTGCTGCATCATTTTTGTCAGGCGATCTGGCTCTTTTAACTGGTCAGTTTTTTCTTGGTTTTGTTCAGCCGGCTCCTCTGATTTGGACATGGAACCGTTACTGTTTTTTGCCAAATGCTGATAGGTCATGTCGGGCTCTTGTTGGCCGCTGGATAAACTGACTTTGTCGGCATAAGGATCGTCAATAAATACTTTGTCTTTGCCAAAAGATGGCGATTTAAACAACTGGCCATCTAGTCCAAGGGAGGCGGTTACACCAGAAATATTGAACATATGATTCTCCTGAGCTTTATGCAGTGGTCATGTGCCTGACCTGTTGCTTAAAGAGGAGCAAATTTGGTGCCAATCTTATTTCGCTTAAACACACAGCAAAATGCGAAAAGAACGGCAAGAGTGCGGCAAGAACCGGCCGTTTTTAACATCTTTTTACATAAAGGCTGCCGCTTTACACCTTTGTAAGTGAAGACAGCGGGCTACAACTAAACTGACGTTGGTATTGACGGGGACTGATCCCCAGTTGTTTCTGAAATTGCTGGCGCAAGTTTAACGATGAACCAAAGCCTGTCAGGTCACTAATTTGTTCAATGGAATGCTGACCTTGTTCCAGATAGTGCTGTACCAGTTGCAACCTCTGCTGCAGCAGCCACTGTAGCGGGCTGAGCCCGGTACTGGCTTTAAAATGCCGGTCGAAACTCCGTCTGGACATACCGGCTTTATCGGCCAGTTGTTCAATAGCTAAAGGTTTATTTAAATTTAATAAAGCCCAGTCCATAGTGGCACTGAGTAAATTGGTTTTTTTCTGCAAAGGCTGTGCGACAAACTGGGCTTGTCCACCTTCACGGTGAGCGGAAATTACAGCTCTTTTGGCGACCTGATTGGCGATTTCAAACCCAAAATCCCGCCGAATAACGGCTAAGCCTAGATCCAATGCGGCAGCACTGCCTGCTGAGCAGCCAATCTGGCCGTCAAAACAATAAAGTACATTTTGCTGATAACGGCTGTCCGGATAACGGCGTTGAAACTCATCAGCATAACGCCAATGCGTAGTGGCAGCTTTGCCTTTGAGCACCCCAAGTTCCGCCAGTAAAAAAGCTCCTGAGCAAAAGGAAATCAGCCTTACGCCACGCTGATAGGCCGCCAGCAGCTGTGCTCGCAGCTCTTCCGGTGGTTCCGGTTCTGACACAGACCAGTTGGGGATCAGAATAGTATCGTACCGGGTTAAATCCTGAACCTGTGGCACCAGTAATTGCAGGCCACCTGTTGCCATCAAAGGCCCGGGGTGGAAACTGATCAGCTCGGTTTGATACCAGTCCGGGTATTCTGGCCGGCTTAAGGCAAATAACTCGGAGGCACAACCCAGCTCAAAGGTTGCTACAGAAGGGCCCAATAAAATAGCGACTTGATGCATGCGATTGCTCCGGTTTTGCCTGATGGCTGGATTTGGCTTAATACTAACATATTGTGTCTTTTCAGCCAGTGGTGAGGGCTGTCTAAGCAAAGTAAAGTGCAGGTGAATGTCATCCGTTACACAACACACTGATTAAGGAATCGTTATGTCATCTATGGTTTCCAGGCCCACAGCAGCGGGCTCAGAACAAGCTATTGCCCACTTTAGTTCTTTATTGCAGTTTGAAACGGACTGCTGGGATGTGCATCATGCCATCAGCAATAAGCGGCAGGATTTTGTTCTGCTGGATGTGCGGGGCGAGGCTGCTTATGCGCAAGGCCATTTGCCAGAAGCTGTACTTTTTCCTCACAGCAGAATTTCTGCAGAGAGTCTGGCCGGGTACCCGGCAGGCACTTTATTTGTGGTGTACTGCGCAGGGCCTCATTGCAACGGCGCTGATAAAGCGGCGCTGAAACTGGCGCAACTGCACAGGCCTGTGAAAAAAATGATAGGTGGAGTCACAGGCTGGCTGGATGAGGGGTTTAGTCTGGTCTTTGAATAAAAGGCGCTCTATCACTTCGGCTGAGTAGTTTAAAGCAAAAAAAAGAGGGAGAACCACCAGGGTTTCCCTCACAAAAATCCAGGACAATCCAGAGAGTTAAAGCAACAGTTCTATCCTAATTAATTGAAGTTGCGGCAAGGCGACCAGCTATAAAATCCCATGAGCAAGACTATGGGGTTGGAGCTTTATAGCGCAGACAACACAGCTGCAGCTTCAAGTAAGACGGATATAGACAGGGTCCGCACTTAACTGGGAATTATTATCCTGTGACTCCGTGGCATATTTATGACAACTTGATAAAGCTTTCGCGACACTTGCCAAGCGGGTAGCTTTGCGGTTGACTGTGAGCATCAGCCATCTGGTCAGGTTCGGAGTAGTGGATGTTAAAGAAATACCTGCAGCAAATCCGTCAGGGTAAACCTGTGCATTATGGCCGCATGCTGGAGTTGTTACCGCCTCTGTTCTATCAGAAAAAGTCGGAGCTGTTTAAAGTGCGGCAATTGGGGTCGGGCCGATGGCAGGTCACTATCTTGTCTGAAGCATTGTTTAGCCAGCTTGAGCAGCAGGCGCTACAGCCAGCGTCACGCAAAGAGGCGGCCTTGCTTGGTGACTCGCATCAGGTCAACACCTCCTTTGGTTATCAACTGGTCTATCATGAGTTGTGCCAGAATAGGCAACCTGAAGTGGTGGTGCTGGACGGCACAGAGAAATTCCAGAGTTATCAGGCCAAACCTGCTTTGCTGCTGATTGAAAACGAAGAATGTTTTTTCCGTTACCCTGAGCTCATACCGGTTTGTGGTCAAATGCTGGCGCTGGAGTTTTCTCTGCACACCACAGACATAGGTTTTGCGTCCGGCAGCAAAGCCAGTTCAGCCTTGCTGATGCCTTTTTATCAGCAGTATCAGCAGATTTATTGTGCCTTTGATTTTGACGCCGCCGCTTTGGAATTATTTGATCTGTTAAAGCAGCGTTTGGGCGATAAACTGAACTTTGTTACTGCTGCAGATTTCAGCCCCTGGCTGGGGCTATTTAATAACAGGCCCAAACACCCCAATCAAATGGAGAAAGCTCTGGAGTTAGCCGAAAAACACCATTTTTATGGTTTACTGGATGCGCTGCAGCACAGGGGCTGTTTTTTAGAGCAAGAAGCCTTGTTAAAAAACTGAACGCTTCAGTGGTATGATCTGTATGAGACAACACGCTCTAAAGTATTTAGCAGAGCAAAGTCGCTTGAAATCAATAAGCTGTGTCTGCCATCAACTGATGTAGCTACTTTATGTAACCAGTGCATTTAATTGCAATGAGGGAATCCGACTATGGTGAAAAATCTTCTGATTATGGTTGTAATGCTGTTCAGCGCTTTGGTACAGGCTGCGGGGGCGTTGGCTATTGATGAGAATCAGGGCGATCAATATGGCTTTGCGTACGATTATGCTTCCGTTT
>CAMLSF010000032.1 GCA_946482615.1 uncultured Chromatiaceae bacterium
CCAACCGCTGTCCAGTTTGGGTAAGGAGGAGCACCAAAGATCTTCTGTTTAACTTTCATAATGCTGCCGAACTGATGTTGTGGATCGGTATGAAAAGTGGTGACATCGACAATATCCTCAAAGCCACAGCCTGCTGCAGCCAGCGTTGCGTGCAGATTCTCAAAGGCTAATTCCACCTGCCGCTCAAAATCTGGTTCCGGGCTGCCGTCTGCATGACTGCCGACCTGGCCTGATACAAATAATAAATCGCCTGAACGTATAGCGGCCGAATAACCATGCTCTTCATAGAGTGCATGTCTGTTGGCTGGAAAAATGGTTTCTCTTTTGATCATGATAGAGCTCTCTCAGTTGGATGGACTGCACAGCCGCGGCTCTCTGCGCTGGCACTGTACAATCCACATAGTTTTAATAGTCCTGCATGTTGAATTGGTTTAACATACGAGGCGTATGTAGAATATCTCGCATACGCGGCGTATGTCAAGTGGCATACATGGCGTATGTGAAAGGAGTATCAAATGAGCATCCGATTAACAAAGATGGCGGAAAACCGCGAGAAGCTGATTTCAGCTGCACGAAAGGCCTTTGCTGAGCAGGGGTATGCGGCGGCCTCTATGGATACCTTAACTGCTGAAGCCGGCTTAACCCGGGGTGCGCTGTACCATAACTTTGGTGATAAAAAAGGTTTACTTGCTGCGGTAGTGGACCAGATTGATTCTGAAATGGCTGACTATGCGAAGTCTGTCGGAGCCAAAGCCGGGGATGCCTGGTCAGCTTTATTGGCTGAAGGCGCGGCCTATATAGAAAAAGCGCTGGATCCTGAAGTGCAGCGTATTGTATTGCTGGACGGCCCTGCTGTGCTGGGTGACCCGTCGCAATGGCCAAGTCAGAACCGTTGCCTGCAATCAACCAGAAACACCATAGAAAAGTTGATTGAAAATGGCACAGTCAAAGCTGTGGATCCTGAAGCTGCTGCTATGTTGTTAAATGGTGCGGCTTTAAATGCGGCGCTTTGGCTGGCCTCCAGTAAAGAGCCTCAGGCCATGCTGCCAAAAACGCTGGAGGCTTTTAATATGCTGGCTTCAGGTTTTTTGGTGAAGGATTCAAATAAGTGATGGCTTAGCGGACAGTGTTAACTTATTCGCATTATGTTGATGCCTTTAAACCTTTGCCGTTTTCTTTTCGACTAACTCCTATCTGGCTGCTGAACTGGCAGCCTGTTTTTTGCCCTGGAGTTAGTGCCCTATGAAAATACTGAGTCATTTTTTGTTGGTTTGGCTTCTGGCCCTGATGCTGGTATCGCCACTTCATGCCCAGCCCGACTCTATACAACTGCCGCATGGCGCTAAAGTTAGTCCTCAGCAACTGGACAATTTCTTGCTGAAACAAATGCAGGAACTACAGATGCCGGGTTTGTCTTTTGCGGTGATCCAGCATCAACAGATTGTGTATCACCGGACTTTGGGAGTCACAAAAGTTGGTGATGGCATAGCCTTGCAGTCAACAGACTTATTTGATGCGGCCTCATTAACCAAAACAATGTTTGCGTATTTAACCATGCGTTTAGTAGAGCAAGGCCTGCTTGATTTGGATACGCCACTGTACAGCTACTTGCCCCATCCGGATCTGGTGCATGATAAGCGGCATCAACTGATGACTGCCCGTATGGTGCTGAGTCACAGCACTGGCTTGCCTAACTGGCGTTTTGGCAAACCTCTGGCTTTTTTATTTAGTCCAGGCACTGCAGTGCAATACTCGGGTGAAGCTTTTGAGTATCTGGCGCTGGTAATAGCCCATTTAAAAGGTGTGCAGAAAAACCAGTTGGAAACTTTGTTTCAGCAGCAAGTCGCAGGGCCTTTGGGTATGAAGCAGAGTTTTACAGTCTGGAATGACTATCTGGACAAACATAGGGTCAGCGGACATATGGCAGGCAAAGTTGCAGAAGGCTGGGGATTATCAGCCTCAAGACCGAATTTTGCCGCGGCTTTTAGCCTTAACACTGAAGCTGTGGACTATGCCAGATTTCTGATTGGCTTGTTTTCCCATCAAGGGTTAAGCAAAACCAGTCTGGAGCAGATGTTGAAAGTCCATTCGGTGGATACCCGCTCTGAGCCGGTGCGCCGTTGGGGCTTAGGCATAGAAATCAAAAACAGTGCACAAGGCATGAAGTATATGCACAGCGGCAACAATGACAATTTCTCATCCCACTATGTTTATCTGAAAGACAAAGCTTTTGGTTATGTGTTTTTTACTAACAGCGAACAGGCTTTTGTGGCGAACAAAGCGATAGAAACTTTTCTGACCGGAGACTATTAGTCTGCTTTTGTAATTGCAAATGCATCAAAAAGGACAAGGACAACTGATGGTCATGCGTTGCCCTGTGACCGGATGATCAAACTGCAATTCTGATGCGTGCAGCAAAAGGCGTGGGGCCATAGCTTGAGTGTCTTCTGTGCCATATAAATCGCAGCCCAGCATAGGATGGTTTATAAACTGGCTATGGATCCGTAGTTGATGAGTGCGGCCTGTTGCTGGTGTGAATAACAGTCGGGTCCGGTCCGGCTTGCTCAGGCGTTCCAGCACCTGATAATGACTAAGCGCTTTTTGGCCTGTGTCAAAACAAACCTTTAAGCGCGGAAACAGGGTTTTGTCTTTGCTGATAGGCGCTTCAATGATGCCGCTGTCTTTTTTGACATGACCAGCCACTATGCTTTGATAGCGCTTGATCACAGTGCGGGATTGAAACTGCTGGCTTAACAAGGCGTTGCTGGTTTTGTCCAGGGCCAGCAGCATAAGGCCTGAGGTGCCCAGGTCGAGTCGGTGTATTAAGGTGATGTGCGGATAAATTTGCGCTAAACGATAGTGCACTGAATCCAGATTCTGCGGGTTTTTACCGGACAAACTCAATAAACCGCTGGGTTTATTGATCAGCAGAATATGCTCGTCCTGATACAGAGTTTCAATAGACTGATGACAGGGCGGGGCAACAAAAGTATCTATCACTGTCATCCTGGGTATCCTGATGAAAAGAGGCGCAGAGTGTACTTGAAATCAAAGCTTGCTGCCCTGGTTTAACTTAGTGAAAATAGCGCTTTTCAGCCAACAAGGGCCTTAGAGTATGAATTTGGATGAAGCAGAAGACTGGGCCTGGTGTGATGCACAGTTTGCCGCTATTGAAGCTTATGTCAAAGCGCAGAACATTCCGCATGGTGTCATTTGTGACTGGCCTGAATGGTATGCCGCTCCTTATGTAGGTTTGTGGGCAGTGGAAGATCCGGCCGATCCGGGTTTTGTTGGTCACTGGGTTTTAGCCGGTGACACCACAGGAGCCCAGCCTCAGCCTGTGGCTTTTGATTATTTAAGCGCAGAAGATGGCGCAGAACCCCGTGAAGCTTTAGCTGCTTTTGCCAAAAAATGGGCCACATTAGCTGCAGCTGCAACTAAAGGCACAGCCTGGACTGGCAGCCCTGTGCTCGCTGGTGACTTAGCCCAGCAGGCGGCGCAATTAGCACGCCAGGCTGAGCTGTTAAAGCTTTGGGCAGCTGATGATGATATGTGGGAGCAGGATTAAAGCCCTGCTTCCTGGCGGAAAGTTGAAGGCGATACGCCAACCACCCGCAAAAACTCTTTATTAAAGTTAGACTTACTGCTAAAGCCTGCCTGTTGCATCACTTCAATCACAGGCAGGTGGGGTTCCTCCAGCAATAAACGTTTGGCTTCCTTAACACGCTGATCATTCAGGTAGACCGAATAACTTTGACCATAGAGCTGATTAATGGCTATGGATAACTGACGGGCTGGTACCCGCAGTTTTTTGGCCGCCTGTGGCAAGGTGATACCAAATTCCAGTTTATAGAGTTGCTCTTTTATCACCAGTTGTTCAAAACCTTGCATGATGTCCGCCGCACGTTGTTGTTCTTCTGCCGTTAAGCTTTTTGGTTCTGAAGATGAACCCGCCAGATACATCCATTCCAGAACGTTGCTGCGCTGTAAAGCGGCCAGCAAGGTGGCGATATTCAACAGAAAAAAGGCACAACCTGACACAAAAAGTGCCACTGAGTCCTGCAGTTTGACTCCTGCCTGAATTTCCTGAACCACAGCTATTTCACAACCAATATTGATCACTGCCACCAGCAGCAGACAGACTAACCAGCGATACGCAGGAGAGGCCAGAGTTCCCAGATGCTGTAAGGCTTGTTTTCCCTGCCGCATCCGCAAGGCTATCAGCAGGAAATACAACGCAAAACTGGCCATAATCGCAAAGTCTATGCCGTTTGCCAGCAATGGGTTGCTGAGCAATATCAGCAACAGCACCGGGCCTGCGATAAAATGCAGGCTGTCTGACCAGCGCAGTTGAGCATCGGGTTTTTGCACTAAACAAAAATACAGATACAACAAAGGGCCAAGCCACATGGCCACCAAAGGCCGCAGCAACCCCAAAGCACCGGCTTGTTCATGCAGTACAGCAATCAGGATCACACTTTGATGGGCATACAACAGGTAACTCAGACCCAGCAGACGTTTAGGCCAGGGCCGCAGTGCCGTCATCAACAAAAATTGTGCTGCTAACAGCAGGCACAGCAAAGCGTTGGCGAACTGAATATAAGTAATGTAACTAAGCATCTGATCTATCTCTGAAATTATGCCTAATCATACCTTTAGACTGTAGGACCTGAAACCTGTTTTTTAAGACCTCGATCCTGTTTTGAGTCGAGCGCAGGGACAAAAAAGCACAGAGTTGCTGGCAGTTCATCACAACAGGAAACTTTTATGCACCAGTCTTTTCTTTCTGTCAAAAACCCTTTTATCCGTATCAGTGTTTTAAGCATGTTGATAGCCAGTGCTGCTGTGCAGGCCGAATCTTTGCTGATCCGTAATGTCCGCGTTATAAGTGATGGCGTTAGTGGCGGCAGCACTGGTGAGCATCCACAAGTTTCAGTGGCGCAGGACGTGCTGATTAATAACGGCAAGATTCAGGCGATAGGCGCAAAACCAGGGCAGGCTGACAAGCAGATTGATGGTACTGGTAAATATCTGATCCCCGGGTTGATTGACAGCCATGTGCATTTAGATGGCATACCCGGCTACAGGGGGCAGGATGCAAAAGATGAGTTGATGCTGCAACAAGCCAGAGCTCAGATGCCACGTAGTTACGCTTATTTTGGTTTTACCACTGTGCTGGATTTAACAGGGGATGCGGATTTTATTGCCAACTGGAATAGTGCACCGGCTGGCCCCAAAGCCTATTTTTGTGCGCCAGTGGTGATCCCTAATGGTTATCCGGCGGTGTTTTTTGGTAAAGAGGGCCAGTTTCAGCTCAAAGGCAGTCAAACCATGTTGTATGACCCGGCTCAGCCCGATGTGTATCCGGCCAGTTTTAACAAAGAACAACATAGCCCTGCTGCTGTGGTGGCTTTAGCCAAACAGCAGGGCGCCCGTTGTATCAAGGTATTTTATGAAACAGGTTTTGGTGCACAACGTAATTTGCCTGTGCCTTCTGTAGCGCTTATCAAAGCTGTAGTTGCACAGGCCAAACACCAGGGGCTGCCTGTGTATTTGCACGGTAATTCGCAGGCTGCTTATGAGTTTGCGCTCGAGACCAAAGTAAATACCCTGGTGCATGGTTTATGGCATCCCCATAAAGGTGCAGAGCCAGAGCATAATCACAGCAAACTGCAGCAGATGGCCGGGCAATTGGTAAAAGCCGGGATAACAGTTCAGCCGACGATTCAGGTGCTTTATGGTGAACAGGAATTACTGAACCCGGCATTTTTCCACAACCCACAAGTGCAGCATGCCATACCAAAAAGCCTTATCCAGTGGTATCAAACTGAAGCAGGGCAGTGGATGAACAGGGCGCTGGCGGACAACTTTGCGCCAGCGCAAAATCCGGCAGAGCTGTATCAGCAGATCAAACAGGCTTATCAGCAACCTTTGAGCCTGTTGCGCCAGATGACGGCAGATTTAAACCAAAAAGGAGCTGTGTTGCAGTTTGGCAGCGACACGCCAAGTGGTCCTTTTTACAGCCAGTTTCCCGGCACCAATGGCCGTTGGGAAATGGATCGCTGGCTGGAAGCAGGTTTGAGTTTAGCCCGGTTATTCAGCGCCATGACCAGCGGTAATGCCAAAGCTTTAGGCCTGCAAGACCAGATAGGTTTTGTTAAAACAGGTTTGGATGCTGATTTATTGTTGCTTGGCAGCAACCCGCTGCAGACTGTGACAGCTTATGATCAGATAGAGCTGGTGATCCTCAAAGGCAAAGTACTGCAACGTACTGAGTTATCTGCAACTGAACAGCACCAGGTGCTTAAAGAGCAGGAAAACTAAGCGTCGTGCCACTCTTTGACCAGCCTGGCAATCAGTGTGGCCGCTGGCAGTTCCCGGGCTAAAGCCGCAGCTTGCCCGGCCCATTGCACAGTAAAATCTTTGCTGCCCTGTTGAGCTGCGGCAGCAACCAGAGCTTTGGCTGCGTCGTAGGCTATAGGGTAGTCGGGCAGGGGCGGCGCATTAACTTCGACTTCCTGATAAAAACTATTAGGCAAACCCCGGGCTGGCCGGCCTGAGATAACGCTGGTAAAACGGGTTTGACTGGCCAAAGGACTTTTCAGATTTGCTCTGTACTGCTGATTCGCCGCAGATTCAGGGCAGAGTAAAAAGGCAGTACCCAGCTGCACTGCACTGGCACCTGCGGTCAGCATCTGCGCAATGGTTTTACCATCCATAATACCGCCCGCAGCGATCAGAGGTTTAGTAGTCCGGCCCCGCAGGGTTTGCAGCAGAGTTAAAGTATCAAGTTGTAAGTCGGGTTGCTGTGGGTTAAATACACCTCTGTGGCCTCCAGCTTCTATGCCCTGAGCCACTATCGCATCCACACCTGCTGCTTCAGCTTGCCGTAATTCATCAGGATTAGTGACACAAGCCAAAGTGTAAATACCGGCTTGTTGCAAGTTATGGACTATGGCCGGGGCCGGCACTCCAAAATGAAAACTGACCACTGCTGGTTTTTCTTCCAGCAGCATCTGTTGTACATCTGTTGCGACCAGAAAACTTAAATAAATTTCCTGCAAAGCTGTGGGCACTGATGCAGAAAAACGGGCGAAATAGGGCGCCAGATGGGCCAGCCATTGCTGCTCAATCTCAGGCTTAGCTAACGCAGGCTGATGGCAAAAGACATTGACGTTAAAAGGCTGACTGGTCAGCAGCCTGGTCGCGCGGATCATGGCTCTGGCCTGTTCACACTGACTGGCGCCAATAGCAATGGAGCCTAAAGCACCGGCATTGGACACTGCAGCCGCCAGCTCTGGTGTTGAAACACCAGCCATAGGCGCCTGAATAATGGCATAGCGGATACCTAATCTTTGGCAAAACTGATGGTTCATGCTGCTCTCCTGCCTGATGCTGCTGTCGGGGCACTTGATGCTATTCGCCACATAGTAACGGACAGCTTCTGCATTTTACACTTGTGTGTCGTTTGCTATTTCTCTAAGCGCCTTTTTATAAGCCGCCACAGTCTGGCTACCGCTGATCAGATACTGCTGATTGATAAACATAGCGGGCACAGACCGAATCCCCCATTTCTGGTTTTGCAACAGATGAGCGCGCACCTGAGTTTTCCCCTGATCGGATGCTAAAAAAGCCGACACTTCAGTAGCATCAAAACCTGCAGAGGCAGCAGCTGCTGTCAGCACCTGATGATCACTCAGATTTTTGCCTTCAGTAAAATAGGCGGTAAACAAGGCCCGTTTCAATTGCAGTTGTTGACCTGACAGCTGGGCCCAATACAGTAGTCGGTGACCGTCAAAGGTATTGTAGTAGTGGCTGCGTTTTTCCATATTAAAGTCAAAACCAAGTTCCATGCCTCTTTGGGTTATATTTTGCTGATTGACCAGCACTTGTGCTTTGCTCAGACCATATTTGGCAGCGACATGAGCAAATTTTTCCAACCCGGCTGGCGGCGCGTCCGGGTTTAATTCAAAAGGTAAAAAGTGAATTTGGGCATCAAACTGCTGATTGGTTTCCTGCTTCAGCTCTTCTATGGCGTGTTGCAGGGCATAAAGGCCGATAACGCACCAGGGGCATACCAGATCCGAGATAAAATCAATTTGCAGTGGTTTCATTCTGAAGTTTTCCTGTTGTGATAGTGGGGCGGATCAACCCGGCTGTTAAAGCCGGGTGTTGTCTGCTGAAGGTTTTAACCCGGATTCTGACGACGGTATTCAGTAGTGGTAAGACCGGCATAGCCCCAGTTATCTGTGTCTACCTCTTCAATCACTATGTGAGTCAGTTCTGGCTTTTTCGCCATCACCCGCTGCAAGGTTTCTGTCATTTCGGCTATGACCTGAGCTTTCTGCTCGCGGGTCACGCTGTCTTTGGTGATACGTAAGTTGATAAAAGGCATAGTATTTTCCTCTTTGAATGCTGTGGTTCAGGTGGGTTATTAATAAGCCCAGGGCATCAGAACTACTGCGCCTTTGGCTTTGTTGGTGGCAACCAGCTCGTGAGCTTTGGCGGCTTCACTCAGTGGCAACACTGTGTCGACTACGGTTTTAATCACACCGGCCCTTACCTGCTCCAGCCAGACCTGCAAATCTTCAATGTCAGCCATCAGGGTGCCGCGAATTTGTTTTTGACTGAAAAAGAAGTTACGGATATCAAACTTCACTTCAGTGCCGGCCATAAAACCCATCGCGACCACTATGCCAAAAGGTTTGACTGCAGCTATGGTGTTGCCGAAGCCGTCACCACCAATGCTGTCGATAGCGACATCTACACCGGTGCCATTGGTCCAACGCGTGATGGCTTCATTAAAGTCTTCGTTTGTGGTGTTGATCAAAAGGTCCACCCCAAGGGCTTTTACGACGTCGGCGGACTCCTGAGTGCGCACTGTAGTAGCCACTTTGGCACCCAAAGCTTTGGCGACCTGAATGCTCATCAAGCCAGTGCTGGATGCACCTGCATGCACTAATACGGTTTGACCGGCTTTGACTTCACCGACAATTTGCACGGCGCGCACAGCGGTCAGCAAAGTGACAGGTAAAGACACGGACTGTTCTGGTGGTAAGCCGCTGCTGTCATGCACCACCCAGGCTGCAGGCACTGTGATGTACTGGGCATAAGTGCCGGTCAGATGCAGGCCTGGCAAGGCGTAGCTTGGTGCTGCTGTAGCCGGACGTATAGCTGCATCAGCCGGGTCTGTGGCATAACCCGGCATAGCTATTACTTTGTCTCCGGTTTTAAAACCTGTGACACCCTGACCCAAAGCGACAATTTCGCCTGCTGCGTCCATACCCAACACATGAGGGAAAGACAAAGCCGGGTTCACACTGCCTTCGCGGATATAGTGATCCAGTCTGTTCACTGTAGCGGCCAGCACTTTGATCAGAACCTGCCCTGGGCCAGGAACCGGGGTTGGCAGTTCCATCAGTTCAAGCACTTCAGGGCCGCCAAATTTATGTATTACTGCTGCTTTCATATCGTCATCTCCATAGAGAACTTTGCTAAGGGGCTGAGCTTGTTTCCATGCTGTTCTGGTGAACAGGGAGCCAGGCTGGTGCAGCAGTGGTGTGACACTTTGTTTTCGCCACAGCTGATGACGGCTACTATATTTGTGATGTAGAGTTACAAAAATTGGGTTTCAATTACTTCAGTTGATACCTGATGTAACAGATGGTGTAATAGATGACGAAACGACACTTTGATGATATTCAGCTGGGAAGCATTGAATTGTTTTGTTTAGCGGCTGAAGCGGGCAGTTTCAGCGCAGCAGCACTGGAAGCCGGGGTCACACCTGCTGCGGTCAGCCGCTCCATTTCCAGACTGGAAGAACGTCTGGCCGTGCGGCTTTTTGTCCGTACTACCCGCAGTATCCGGCTGACCGAAGCAGGCAGGGCTTATTTTGAGCAATGCCGTCAGGCGTTGTCACAACTGGTGGAAGCAGAGCGGGAGGTGATGGGAAAACAAAGTCAGGCGGCAGGCACTTTGAGATTGAGTGTGCCTACCACTTATGGCCATCATCGTATTTTGCCTTTATTGCCGTTGTTTCGTGCCCGCCATCCTGATGTCAAAGTGGATATTCACTTAAGTAACAGAAACATAGATTTTGTCAGCGAAGGTTATGATATGGCGGTCCGGGTCAGAGCATTGCCGGACTCAGGCCTGATTGCCCGGCATCTGGAAGACGCAGCTTTAGTGGTGGTGGCAAGCAAGGCTTATCTGGATGCCAAAGGCACTCCTGTAACGCTGGATGATTTAGCTTTGCATGACTGCATTCAGTTTGAATTGCCCAGCAGTGGCCGGCCTATTCCCTGGTTATTTCAGGATCAAGGCAAGGAGCTGGAAATTCTGGCGCAAGGGGGCTATTGCCTGTCAGAAGACGTGTTAGGTGGTGTGACTTTGGCAAAAAGTGGGGCTGGTTTATTTCAGACTTACAAATTTGTTGTCGAAAAGGAGCTGCAAAGTGGCGAGCT
Organism: uncultured Chromatiaceae bacterium; assembly: GCA_946482615.1. The sequence continues at coordinate 10,464 of CAMLSF010000032.1, forward strand.
GGTGCAGGTGCTGACACCTTATCAGGGCCGATCCCGGCCTTTTACTTTGTTGTACCCGCACAACAGACATATACCACTGCGACTCCGGGCCTTTATTGATTTTTTGATGGAGTACCGTGCTCAATGGGCAACACAATAAATTCAGGTTTTAATCACCAGCTGTTGGACTAATTCAATCACAGCTTTGAGTTGAGGTTGCTGCATTCGGTCGGGTTGGCAGGAAAACCATAGTTTGACCAGCTGCTCTGTGCGGCCTAGTAACTGTACTTCGCCTTTTAGTTCTGCATCCAACGCATTGTCAGCATGCAATAAACCTATGCCGGCAGCACCAGCTATCAGGGATCTTGTCATTTGTTCCTGATCCACTTTAATGACTTTTTCCGGATAAAAAGCATGGCTGGCGAAAAGCCCTGCTGCAGCCCGGCCACAGCAGGTGTCCGGCTCTGGCAAAACCCAGGGCAACTCTGCCAATTGTTGCCAGTCAGGTGGAGAGGTTGTAATTACCCAAGCCGTTGGTGCTGCAATATAAATACCATAGCTGTCTGCTTCGATCGTATGCAGTGCCGGATCTGGTGTGGCACTGGTATAAAATCCGGCGTCGACTTTGCCTTGCAAAACCGCTTGCTGTATTTCTGCAGAGCTACCGTAGTGCATGCGGATATCTAACTCTGGGTACTGTGTTGCAAGCTGATTCAGCAGTTGCCCCAGTAGTTTAGCGCTGGAGCCACGGTTGGATCCAAGCCGGACACAACCATGTAATTGAGCTTTTAAGCCTTTGGCATCCAGCAGCAATTCTTTCTGTAGCTGTAGCAGTTGTTCGGCTTTGCTCACTAAAGCCGCACCCTGAGCACTCAGGCTCATGCCTTTGGCCGTTCGGTTAAACAGCTGCAATCCCAGTTCATCCTCCAGCGCTTTAATATGGGCGCTGACAGCAGGCTGACTTAAAAACAACAGTTCAGAAGCTTTAGTGATACTGCCTTCGGTCGCTACCGTGACAAAGGTTTTTAGCTGATAAATATCCACTGGCAGGCTCCTGAACTAAAAGATTACAGCATACTGAATAAGCGACCAGACAAATACAAGCCAAGGCCAAAAACACTGTGCGTCAGCAGGCTTTTCAAGCGGGCTTTTGTCGGTGAAGCTGTTTTTGATGCTGCTATACCGGAACCTAAGGCGGGTTGCATCAGAAAAAAAGGAAATACCAAAGTAGCCACACCCACCAACAATGCCAGCCACAAGCTGGGATTTTGCAGCCATAAGCCATGGTTAGGTAAAGTCAGCAGCAACGCAAACAGGACACCAATGACATAATGACTGACCCAGCCAATCAGGCATTCAGCTTTTTGTGGTGCGGCCTTGCTAATGCTCTGATGCCGGAACACCCCAGATCTCATATGGCCAATCCAGCGGCCGACCAGACAAAAACTCATCGAAGGCACTTTAAACACAGAGCTCAGCAACCAGACCCATAAATCCATCACTAAAGTAGCGCCAGTGCCAATGACTATGGCTGCTGTCAGTTGTTGCAGTTCAATCATAAACCAGTCCTCCAATCAGACCAGACTGTTGTGCTTAGGGGCGTTAATCACCAAAGTCACCAGTTTGCGCACCAGTGGTGTTATCAGCACTATGGTTGGAAAGGCAATCACAAAAGCGGCAGACCAGGCTTTTAGCCATAGCAACAGCAGGTCAGTTACCCAACCCAGGTTCAACGCTGTGATACAAAACGACATCACACCGGACATCAGTAACGACATAAAAAATGAAAATACATAGGGGCTATAGCGGCTTGGGAGCATCATCAGAATCCTTTATTTGTCTAAGGTTTAGGTGCTTTTGCAAAACACCGGACAAGACATAGTCTGCTCTGACTCCGATTTCTGATCCAATTGCATCTTTGGAAGGGATGCCTCAGTTTTTCTGAGGTCTTAAAAGAAGGCTCTGGCCGGATAGCCAGAGCCTGTAGTTACGATCACTTAGATAAGAGTCTGGATTGTTGCCTCCATACGTCTTATCAACTTAAGGTAAAACCTGCATCCACTACTAAATCCTGACCATAAATACCTCGGGCTGCGTCCGATAGCAGGAAGACAATGGCGTCGGCTACTGCTGAAGCTTCAAGGAATTGACCTGTTAATAAACGCTGACAGACTGAAGTTGCCACTGAATTCAGACTGGTTTCATCCAAACCTAAACTGCCCCAGATGGGTGTAGCAGTAGGGCCTGGCGACACCAGATTTATCCGGATCCCGGCTTTGGCCAGCTCAACGGCCAAAGTGCGGGCTTGTGCTTTGAGTGCACTTTTCGACGCTATATAAGCGGCCAGTCCGGGGAAGCTGATGGCGGATAAAAAAGTAGCGATAAAGACCACTGAAGCTTGTGGCGCGAGTTGGTTGCGAAGTACCGCAAGAGTATTTAAAGCTCCTGCGCCATTGACCGCCCATTGCCGGTGAAAAGCTTCGGCATCCAGACTATCACCCAGCTGAGCTATACCGGCGTTAGGCACCAGATAATCCACAGGGCCAATGTCTTTGGCCAAAGCGGCCAGTTTGTCCAGATCTGCGACCTGGGTCACATCACCCTGGCACCAAATCAACTGCTCGCCATAATGAGACAACAGAGGTGCCAGTTCGCCTTTTTTGCGCGACATGGCCAAAACCTTTACTCCCTGATTTAATAAGGCCGAAGTGACGGCTAAACCTATACCTGAACTGCTTCCTGTAACAACGGCAAAACGGCTGTTGATTGTATCGACTGGCATAAAAATCCTCTTTTGATGTTCGCTAAGACTTTCGTGCTACTACAAAAGTTAGGCCAGTTTTATTTTCTTTATAAATCAACGGTTAAAAATCTTAATGAGTCATTTTGACTCTTTTGGTTATGTGTCATTAAGACTTCTTTGTGTTTTTTTGTAGGGATGTGGGCACACTGATAGAGTAGGATTCAATAAGAGACCGACGGCTATGATTCTGCAATAAACTGACAAAGGACTTAGCTATCGGAAAATACACTGGTTTGGTTGCGGCCCTGAGTTTTAGCTTTGTAGAGCACCTGATCTGCGGCTTCGATCAATTGTTTTTTATCATTGAATTTTTCTACACTGGCTAACCCTATGCTGACCGTTAACTGTCGCAATGGCCATTCATGGTTGGCGACCAGCATTCTCAGTTTTTCCATTGTTTTGTAGGCTGAGGCTCTGTCCGAACCAGGTAAAATCAGCACAAATTCTTCACCACCATAACGGGCAAAAAAATCGTAATTTCTGCAATGGGTCTGGAACAGTTGTGCTACCTGAATAAGCGCCTGATCACCAGCCGCATGACCGAAACTGTCGTTAAAACTTTTAAAGTGATCGACGTCAATCAATGCCAGAGTAAAAGGCTGGGCTGTTCTTTGCCAGCGGGCAAATTCAGCATCAAACTTTTGCTCAAAAGCTCTTCTGTTGTTCACTCCGGTCAGGGCATCTGTCATGCTGGTTTTGTGGAGTTGTTCGCCAATTTGTTTTAGTTCCAGCATGGCGATTACCTGTCTGGATAACGCCTGCAAAGAGCTGATCTGCCGCTGATCCAGCCGTTTCGGCACAAAATCAAAAACACAAATAGTACCTATCACCTCACCTTTGGCAGTTACCAATGGGGAACCGGCGTAAAATCTGTAGCCGGGCCCGGTAACCACCATAGGATTTTTACTGAATCTGTCATCCAGTCTGGTATCCGGCACCACCATCACCGCATCAGGTTCCTCCATGGCATACACACAAAATGAGTCTTTGCGTGCGATAGATGAGACTGAAACCCCTACCTTGGCAATTAAATTTAACTCTGTGTCATCGGAGCGTGTGACCATGGCCACAGGAGCGTCACAAATATAACTGGCTAACAGAATGATATCCTGCAGATTCTGATCAGTTTCGGCTTGCTCTTTTACTGTGCTTTCTGACAAAACTGAAGGTATTAAACTAAAGGTCATACGCTGTCCCATTTTGTTGCTGCATTTTTCAGAGCTCCTGCATCGAAAAATGAATTAAGCCGTTGATTTAACTCTAGCATAACTCTATCAGAGCGGACGTGAACTCAATAAGAAAGCACTGGCATAACAATAGGCAGAGCAACACACAGGCACATGAGCGGCCCGGAATACTGATGATTCAGTACTCCATAAGCACAATGTGGGGTAAGACTGGCGCTTTGGGTTAGTAGCTCCAAAGCCGGCACTGTGGATAAACAGCGCTTTGATTACAGAGAGCAGCTCAGTTGTGTATAAAAAAAGATAATCTTGTTACCAGATATCAGATTGATTTTACTACGGCTGTTTTATTGAATGAGTTCTTTACTGTGGCGTCCTTAGTTTTACCGGGGGAGTAAAATATGAGTCATTGGATAAAAGTGTCTATTGCTCTGCTGGTCCTGATTTTTCTGGCTGTACTTATGGTTGCTCCCTTTAGTCATAATGTGATCGGTTCGAAGTTTGGAACTCAGAAAGTATGGAAACCTTATGATGGGATGAAACCAGCGCTCCCCGGGCAGCCGGATTACTTTGCAGTACCCTTTATGCCAGTTTTAGAGTCGCCGCTGAGTGGTGCTATGGCCATTGCCGCCAAAGGGCGGGTTTCTGCCATTTATTACAGTGAGGAAGACGCAAAGGTGGTGGAAGTTGCAGCTGAGGCTTTGCGTGATGATATTCAGCGGGTGACAGGGCTGCGGCCAGAGATGAATACTGACTTTCAGGGTGGATCACCTGCTATTTTAATCGGTACCTTAGGTCAGAGCCCGCTGATTGATAGCCTGGTGGAGGCTGGCAAGATTGATGTATCCGCTATTCAGGGGAAATGGGAAGCTTATACTGCCGCAGTGGTCGACAAGCCATTGCCGGGTATTGATCAGGGTCTCATCATCGCAGGGAGTGACCGGCGTGGCACAGCCTTTGGTGTGTTCGGATTATCCGAATCGATGGGCGTTTCTCCCTGGCATTTTTGGGGCAGTGTTCCGATACCGAAAAAACCTGCTCTGTATATAGTTGGTAGCCATACCCAGCCATCTCCCGGTGTGAAATATCGTGGAATTTTTATCAATGACGAGGACTGGGGTTTCCAGCCCTGGGCTGCGAAAACCTTTGAGCCTGAGGTTGGTAACATAGGCCCGAAAACTTATGCCAGGGTATTTGAATTACTGTTAAGGCTCTATGGCAACGTGATTTGGCCCGCAATGCACGAGTTTCCGCTAAGAAGCACAGCTTTCTATGAAATCCCACAGAACAAAATAGTCGCAGACAACTACGCCATTATTATCAGCACTTCCCATCATGAGCCCATGCTGACCAACAGCCACGAGTACGATGAAGAGATTCAGGGGCCTTATAATTATTGGAGTAATAGTGAGCGTATCTACAGGTTCTGGGAAAAAAGGGTTAAAGAGTCTGCTCACTATGAAAATATCTACACTATAGGCATGCGCGGACGCAGCGATGAAGGCATGTTGGCTCCGCATGGGACTACTGCTCAGCAGAAAGCCGCTAAAATTCAGCATGCGATTATTCCGGATCAAAGACGGATGCTCACTGAGCATGTAGATGCGGACCCTGCAAAAGTGCCACAGATTTTCATTCCTTACAAAGAAAGCCTGGTTCAGTATCAATCAGGCCTGGAACTGCCTGAGGATGTCACTATTGTTTGGCCGGACGACAATCATGGTTATATTCGCCAGCTCTCCACCCCAGCTGAGAATGCCCGTTCCGGCGGATCCGGAGTTTATTATCACCTGCAGTATTGGGGCGTTCCCGGCAGCTATCTTTGGTTTCATAGCACCCCGTTAGGGATGACGCAGTCTGAGATGATGAAAGCCTGGGATTTTAACGCGAACAAGATTTGGATCAGCAACGTCGGCGATATTAAACCCTACGAGATTGGCACCGACTTCTTGATGCGGCTTGCCCGTAATCCGGAAGCTTTCCGTAATTTTGACCAGAACACCTACTTTACACAGTGGGCCGAACGTACCTTTGGCGCCAGCTATGCTGATGCTATAGCTGCAGTACTGGAAAGCTACTTTCGTCTGAATATCATCAAGCGACCTGAGCACCTTGATCTAAACAAAAGCGGCTTCAGTCTGATTCAAAATGGTGATGAAGCACAACAGCGACTGAATGCCTTCAACGATATGACTGAGCAGGCCAATACCATCTACGACCAACTTCCGGAAACCCACAGGCCAGCTTTTTACGAGATGGTACTTTATTCAGTCCGGGCATCTAACCTGATCAATCAAAAGGTACTACAGGCGGAACGAAGCCGGTTATGGGCGAAACAAAAGCGTTCGGCGACCGCAGCTTTGTCCGCTCAGGTTCACAGTATTTATAAAGCTTTGTTAGCAGAGGTTCGGTTTTACAACGAAGAAAATGCCAACGGCAAATGGAATTACATGGTCAGTCCAATGTCATTGTCTGCGCTGCCTGTCTGGGCTCATGAAACGCAACGCCCCTGGATCATGCCTGAAACCGGACAGTATCAGCCCTATCCTGACGCGACTTTGGCCGTAGTGGTTGAGGGGGCAGCTGAACCCCTTGACGCAAATACAGAAGGGGAACTGCCAACCTTTGTCCGAACAGCCAACCCCAGCTATTTTATTGATGTATACAATCAGGGTGAAGGTGCATTGAGCTGGACAGTTCAAACCAGTGAACCATGGCTTAACTTAAGCCAGGTCAGTGGGGAAGGTGATAGTCGGATCATGGTGAGCATTGATTGGCAGCAAGTTCCTTATGGCCATGCTGTGCCCGGTTTTATTGTCATCTCGGGGGCTGGAGACGAGCGAAGAGTCAGAGTTCGGGTCTTTAATCCCGAAGATCTGCAGCTGGCTGAGCTGCCAGAGGCGGTAGAAAACAATGGTCAGGTGACAATAAAAGCGGTCAATTTTGTTGGACGCACCGATCTCACTGATGGCACAGGCTGGCGTAGGATCGATCAGGCAACAGCGACAGGGGATGGCATGACTGTTTTACCTGTAACATCGCCTGGTGTTAAGCTGGACCGGCTTGCAAAGGACAGTCCATCTCTGACTTATCAGTTTTATTCGTTCAGCACTGGTCCTGTAACAATATATACCCATTGCCTGCCTACACACAGGATCACTTCGGAGCATCAGGGGTTACGATATGCAATCTCTCTTAATGGAGATGCCCCCCGAATTGTCGATATTCAGGCCGATGAGTACAAGGGAGCCTGGAGTCGCAACACACTCAGGGCTGCCGCTATAGGATTAAGCAAGCACGAGATAATCAGTACGGGCTTGCAGAGCATCAAGATTTGGATGGTTGATGCAGGTGTGGTTTTGGACCATATGAAGGTGGAGATGACTCAAAAAGTGCCCTCTGAACAAAATGGGATAAAAGAACCAAATGGCAATGACTCACCCTGATACAAGGGGCGTTCTGAACGGGCTTGTGGTGCAAAAGCTGCAAAAACAAAGCCACTGGTTTGCGGCTTTGTCAGCCAGCCAACAGCAGCAGTTGTTAGCTTATGCCAAACCAGTGCAGCTTGAGACAGGACAACGTTTATTCAGCCGTGGTGATGAGTTCGATGGCATCTATGTACTGTTGTCCGGCGCTTTGCTGATCGCAGGTGTGCACAGCTCGGGCCGCGAAGCTTTGCTGACCATAGTGGAAGCCGGCGACTGGATAGGTGAAATTGCGTTGTTTGACCGCAAAGCCCGTACTCATGATGCGACCGCCAGCCTGGCTTGTCAGTTGCTGCATTTAAATAGTTCAGCTTTGCAGCAATTAGTGCAGCAGGATCCACTCTGGTGGCAACGTTTTGGCCAACTGTTGACTGAAAAAATGCGGCTGGTGTTTCAGGCGCTGGAAGATATGAGTTTGTTGCCTGCTTCAGTGCGGCTGGCCCGGCGTTTAGTGATGTTATGCCGTTTGCATCAGCAGGATGAACCTTATCTGATCCCGGTGCAGCAGGAACAACTGGGGCAGTTATTGTCGTTATCCCGCCAGACCATCAATCAGTTATTACAACAGCTGGTGGCGACCGGGGTGATCCGCACCAGTTACGCACAAATCGAAGTGCTGGATTTACAGTTACTTAAACAAGCTGCAGAACTGCCGTCAAATTAAAATGGCGGATTGTCAGTTAGCCGACAGAACCGCTTTGTCTTTCTGCTTTAGAGTGGTTTTTTTACGCCGGAGGACCTTATGAAAACCTTAGCAGAGCATTTAATTCAGTACGCCCATTACCACAGAGATCAACGTAATATTTACACCCATTTTGCCGGTATCCCACTGATTGTAATTGCGTTATTCAGTTTATTGTCCTTTGAGATAGCAGCTGGTGTCACAGTCACCCATTTGCTGCTGGTTGGCTCTTTGCTGTTTTATTTCCGTTTAAGCCTGAGTATGGGGCTGGTGATGCTGGGCTTTAGCGCCAGTTGTTATGCGCTGGCACTGCAACTGGTGGCACTGGACAGCACCACGGCCTGGTTGGGCTGGTCTGTCGCTGTGTTTGTACTGGGTTGGGTTTTGCAATTTATCGGTCATTATTTTGAAGGCAAAAAACCTGCTTTTGTCGACGATCTGGTGGGGTTATTGATAGGACCTTTGTTTGTGATGGCCGAGCTACTGTTTTTACTTGGCTTAGCCAAATCGCTGCAACAGCAAATTGATCAAGGCGCCGGACCTGTGCATTAAAGCCAAAGAAGCTTTGTCACGTCGCTTTATTACTAGGCTGACTGGACCAATCGGCTTACACTAGCCGTATTCTGAACAGTGGTTGTGACAAGCGCAGGAAGTTGTGATTGTGGATTTAATACCGGGCCGTGCTGATTTGTGGTTTTTACCTTTAGGTGGCACAGGCGAAATTGGCATGAACCTGAATTTGTATGGTCATGCCGGTTACTGGCTGATGGTCGATTGTGGTGTGACTTTTAACAGTCCGCTGCAGCCAAACAGTTCAGAAAAAGCCGATGTAGTGGCGGCCGATCCGGCTTTTATTGCCAGACAGCCGGAACATCTGGCTGGCATTGTCATTACCCATGCCCATGAAGATCATATAGGCGCTTTGCCTGCACTTTGGCCCCGTTTCAAATGCCCTGTCTATGCCACAGCTTTTACCGCTGAAATTCTGCGTCGTAAGCTCTCTGAAGTGGGGCTTTTAGATAAAGTGCCTATCATTGAAGTGAAAACCGGTGACACCAAACATATAGGCCCCTTTGCGGTGCAGTTTCTTGCTATTACCCATTCTATTCCTGAACCTCATTGCCTGATGATCCGCACTGACGCAGGTTCAGTGTTCCACACAGCTGACTGGAAAATAGACGCAACACCTATGACGGGCAAAGCTTTTAAGCCCCGGGTGTTTCAGCGTCTAGCCCTGGAGAATGTCACAGCTATGGTCTGTGATTCGACCAATGCCTTGCGTGAAGGTTTTTCTGTGTCGGAAAACGACTGTTATCAGGCCTTGTTGCAGGTGATAAGTAAAGCGCAGGGCCGTGTAGTAGTCAGTGGTTTTAGCAGCAATGTCGGACGTTTAATAGCACTGGGCCGGGTGGCGCATCAAACCGGCCGTTATATAGCGCTTTTGGGCCGATCTTTACAAAATATGGTGGGCGCCGCCCGTGCAACAGGGCACTGGCCTGAGGATATCCAGCTGATCGACGCCAATGATTTAGGTTATTTACCCAAAGCCGAAGTTTTAGTGGTGGCGACCGGCAGTCAGGGTGAACCTAAAGCCACTTTAAGCCGGTTAGCCGCTGATATGCAGCGGGAGTTGTCGCTGGAAAGTGGTGATTTAGTGATTTTCAGCTCCATTATTATTCCGGGCAATGAAGGCTTTATCGAAAAGCTGGTACAACAATTTCAGCAACGTGAGATTCACACCTTGCAAAGTCACGACACTGATTTACCTATTCACGTTTCAGGCCACCCGTGCCGTGGCGAGCTGGAATTATTGTACAGCTGGGTTAAACCTCAAATCGCAGTGCCTGTGCATGGTGAAGCCGCACATATAGAGGCCAATGCCGATGTGGCACGGCAAAGTCTGGTGCCAATCCAACTGACAGGCCTCAATGGCGATTTGTATGTGCTGTCCCCGGAGCCTCGTATTTATAAACAAGTGGTCAAGACTGGCCGCATTGCGTTGTTAAGGACCTGAGATGCAGCTGCAGTGGCTTGATTCTATTAGTAAAGTGGAGGCTGCAGACTGGAATGCTTTATTTCCGCCAGACTACCCTTTTACCCGCCATGAGTTTTTACAGGCGCTGGAATCAGGCGGCAGTGTTGGCCAAAGTTCAGGCCGGCAAACCGGCTGGCTGGTGCGGCATTTTGTCGTCTGGCAAGAGGACCAACTGATTGCCGCTGTACCTGCTTATCTCAAATTGCATTCTTATGGCGAATACCTGTTCGACTGGTCTTTTGCTGAAGCTTATCAAAACTACGGTTTGGACTATTACCCTAAGTTATTGCTGGCTATTCCTTTTACCCCTGCTGAAGGGCCACGTTTGGGGCTGGCCGCTGACGTGGATAAAGCGCAATTGCTGCAATGGTTAAAGCAGGGCGTTAGTCAGCTCAATCAGGTGCTGCCTTTAAGTCATCTGCAATGCCTGTATGCCGAAACTGGTGATCAGCAGGCTTTTCGTGACGCTGGTTTTATCGAACGTTTTGATGTGCAGTTTTTATGGGCCAATCAGAACTTTCAGCATTTTGATGATTTTTTGGCTGTGCTGACAGCCCGCAAACGTAAACAGATCCGTAAGGAAAGAGCTGCAGTGACAGAGCAGGGCATTGTGCTTAAAACCTTAAGCGGTGCCGATTTGGATTTAGCCTTCTGGCAGCAGTTTTATGGTTTTTACTGTAGCACCTACCAAAAACGTTCCCGCCATAATGGCTATTTAACAGCGGACACCTTCAGGTTGTGGGGCCAGACTATGGCAAAACAAATTGTGGTCTTTGCTGCTTTTGCCGATGAAAAAATGCTGGCAGCTTCTTTGTGTTTCCAGTCAGAGACGAGCTTGTATGGCCGTTATTGGGGCTGTGCAGAAGATTTTAATTTCCTGCATTTTGAATGCTGTTATTACAGCGGCATAGAGTATTGCATCAGGCAGGGACTGCAGTTTTTTGATGCCGGCGCTCAGGGTGAACACAAACTACAACGGGGTTTTGCGCCTGTGCTGCGACATGGTTTTTATCACTTTACTGAAAAAGCGCAGCACAAGGCGATCAATGAAGCTATAGCCCGTTACTGCCTGCAGGAGCAACGGGCTTTAGTCTTGTATCAGCAGGAAGCAGAAGACAGCCTGCCTTTTGCCAACCGGACTGATTAATCTTTACGTATCTATGCTTTAGGGATGCTATCAAAATCCGCAGCGCTATGGCGCTCCGGCAGTTGCTCGTGGGCTTCACCCCAGTTGCGATTGACCTTCACTGCGCGTTGTGCTGCAGGGCGTGCATCAATTTGTTTGGCCCAGCGCTGCAGGTGTTTGTAACTTTGCACATCCAGAAATTCGGCTGCATTGTATATCCGGCCTAATACCAAAGCACCGTACCAGGGCCAAATCGCCATATCAGCTATGCTGTAGTCATCACCAGCAACAAATGGATGTTTAGCCAATTGTTGGTCCAACACATCCAGTTGACGTTTGGTTTCCATCGCATACCTGTTGATAGGGTATTCGTACTTTTCCGGGGCATAAGCGTAAAAATGACCAAAACCGCCGCCAACAAAAGGCGCGCTGCCCATTTGCCAGAATAGCCAGTTCAGCACTTCAGTGCGTTTGGCCAGATCTTTGGGCAAAAAAGCACCAAACTTTTCAGCCAGATACAACAAAATAGAACCCGACTCAAAGAGCCGGATGCCAGTGCCCTGATCAAACAAAGCCGGAATTTTACTGTTTGGGTTTACGGCAACAAAACCACTGCCAAACTGGTCGCCGTCCCGAATGCTGATCAGCCAGGCATCATAATCTGCCTCTTTAATACCAGCCTCGAGCAGCTCCTCTAAAAGCAGTGTGACTTTGACACCATTGGGTGTGGCCATGGAATACAGCTGTAAATCATGTTGACCCACAGGCAAGGTTTTGTCATGAGTGGCGCCGGAAACCGGCCTGTTGATACTGGCAAAAGCACCGCCGTTTTGACTGTCCCAGGTCCAGACTTTAGGTGGGGTATAAGTGTTGCTCATAGCTTCTCCCTTGTGTTTGATGCGTAAAGGCTTCAGTTGATATTGGTTTGCAGTGCTCAGATCTCAAGGGATAAGGTGCGCCTTTTGCCGGATTGAGTTCTGCACTGTACAATCCGGCTTTTTCAGCAGACAGAGTTCTTATGTTCAGCCTTGAAACTTTAGCGCAAAGCACAAGCCCCCTCAGCCGCATTAATCTCTCTGCCGGCCTGACTGAATTTCCTGCACAGTTATATCGTTTTACCGACAGTCTGGAAATTCTGGATTTATCCGGTAATCAGTTGTCGGAGTTACCACAAGATTTATCCCGGTTTAAAAAACTGAAACGGCTGTTTTTAACCGCGAATCAGTTCCGGCATATTCCACCAGTATTAAGCCAGTGTCCGCAGTTGGTCATGGTCAGTTTTAAAGGCAATGCGTTAACTCAGTTTGCTGAAGCTTCTTTACCAGAACAGCTGGAATGGTTGATATTAACTGACAACCAACTCACTGAATTGCCTGATGATTTTGGTCGTTACACTAAGCTGCGTAAAGTCGCACTGGCGGGTAATCAGCTGTCTTGGTTACCGGATTCAATGCAGCAGTGTCGTCAGCTGGGTTTATTAAGATTATCGCTGAACAACTTTGAGTCTTTTCCGGACTGGTTATTTGAATTGCCCAAACTCGCCTGGCTGGCGCTGGGAGCCAACCCTGCTTGTCCTGTGCCTGAAGCTACAGCTATTACTGCTCATCGCTTGTCGGATTATCAGCTGTTAGAAAAACTAGGGGAAGGTGCGTCCGGTGTGATTTATCAGGCACGTTTAGATCAGGAGCCAGAACTGCTGGCGTTAAAGCAATTTAAAGGCTGGATCACCAGTGATGGTTGCCCTAAAGATGAGATGAATAACTACCTTAATGCGGGTCAGCATCCGAATTTAATAGCCGTTAAAGCCAAACTCAAAGACAGCGATTTACCCGGTTTAGTGATGGAACTGGTGCCGGCTTCTTTTGCAGTGCTGGGGCAGCCACCTTCGTTTGAAACCTGCACCCGCGACACCTTTACCCGGGGCCAGAGTTTAACTTTGGTGCAGTTGAACAAGCTGGCGCAACAGGTGGTGCAGGTGATGGCACATTTGCATCAAAAGCAGATCTGTCATGGCGATCTCTATGCTCACAATATGCTGGTGAATGAAGAACAACAGCTGTACCTGGGGGACTTTGGCGCCGCTACTGCGCTAAATGCCCTACCACAAAAACAACAACAGCTGTTTTGTGCACTGGAAGTCCGTGCTTTTGCTTATTGGTTACTGGATATGCAAAGTTTGCTGTCTGTTGATGAGTCGGCAGAGTTTGAGCAAAGATTTGCAGCTGTAGTGCAGTTATGTATGCAACAGAAGGTCAGTAGTCGCCCCGGATTTGAGCAGTTACAGGTGCTTTTGAATAAACTCTGAGCTTTTTAGCTCAAGACTCTGAACCTTAAAGTGGTTTTGAAAACTAAATCATCTTTTGGCATCACTGGAGTATTGGGTAAGTTATAGCTACATTAAAAGGCCATGGAGTTTTTCTGTTTGGGTAACATGGACGAGGTTAAAGCAGACTTATGCCTTTTAAGATTCTGATCGTAGACGACAGTCAGGTGTGTTTAATGTTGACCAGAGGTTATGTGCAGACCTTCAGGGCCGACTGGGTTTGTAGCGTAGCTGAAAGTGCAGAGCAGGCCATGGCATTGATTGAAAAGCAACGTTTTGATGCCTATGCACTGGATTATAATTTACCCGGGCGTAATGGTCTGGAATTGGCTCGTTGGATCCGGGACAGAGATCAGCAGTGTTTTATTGGCTTACTGACCTCCAATATTATGAATTATGTAGAGGAACAGGCGATTAGCGACAATATCAGTTATTACCGTAAACCCGCTAAACCTGATGTGATACAGCAGTTTGTCAATGATGTTGAGCGTTATAAAACGGCTTATTTTAATAACGTAGTGAAATAAGCTTTGACACTTCTCTGAAAACCTATACACTGGCCTTGCTTTGTTAGTCTGTTCATTATTTATGCACCACAACGAATGTTACTGTTGTTTTAGTACGTCCTGTATTCATAAGTTAAAACATCTCTTACAGCACCATCGCCTGAAACCAGGCACAATTAATTTTATTAAATACAGGTAAATACCATGTCTAATACAACTACCGGCACAGTAAAATGGTTCAACGAAACTAAAGGTTTCGGCTTCATCGAACAGGCTTCAGGTCCAGACGTTTTCGCTCACTTCAGCGAAATTTCAAGCACGGGTTTCAAAACTCTGCAAGAAGGCCAACGTGTACAGTTCACTGTGACTCAAGGTCAAAAAGGCCCACAGGCTGAGAAAATTGTTGTTCTGTAATTTTTAATTACAGTCACCGGAGTCAGCAGATTTAATCTGATTGCACTGGTTACAACAAAAAAAGGCAACTGCACCGCAGCTGCCTTTTTTGCATTTATGGTAAGTGAACAGCTGCAGCTTTGTGTAATAACTGTACCGTAAAAGAGGCATTTTCAGCCTTACCAAACCAATACCCCTGACCAAAACGACAGCCTGCTGCCAGTAAGAACTCCTGCTGCGCCTGTGTTTCCACGCCTTCTGCAACCACATCCAAACTCAATGCATTGGCCATGGCAATAATGGCGCTGGTGATCTGGCGATCACTGGTATTGTCCGGTAAGGATTTAATAAAACTGCGATCTATTTTCAGGCTGTTGATAGGTAAATGCCGTAAATAAGACAACGAAGAGTAGCCTGTGCCAAAATCATCTATGGCCAGTCGAATACCGAGTTGTCGTAATTGCTGCAGCACTTGTTGTGTCTGTGTTGCACGCTCCGGCAGCAGGCAACTTTCAGTAATTTCCAGCTCCAGCAGCCTGGGATCCACTGCAGTTTCAGCAAGAGTATGTTTGAGTTGTGGCAAAAAAAGCGGGTCTGCCAGTTCTTTGGCGGAGATGTTGACCGCCACAGGCACTGCAAAAGGTCCCCAGTGGTGTAACTGATGACAGACCTGGCGTAATACCTGTTGCCCTAACTGCTGGATCAGGCCTAAGGTTTCAGCCATTGGAATAAACTGTGCTGG
Source organism: uncultured Chromatiaceae bacterium (assembly GCA_946482615.1). Next base: position 25,722 of record CAMLSF010000032.1, read on the forward strand.
TGCAACTTTGCCTAACTCCTCGTCCTGCCAGCGCACCAAAGCTTCCAGACTATGCAATTGTCCGGTTTTTAAATCCACTTTAGGCTGGTAATACACGTCCAGCTGCTGCTGTGATAATGCCCTGCGCAGCGCTTGCTCCAGCTGTAAGGCCTGATCATTCCGCTGCCCCAGGCTGGAGTTGTAAATACTGTAGTTATTGCGGCCAGATTCTTTTGCCTGATACATAGCGGCGTCAGCGCATTTCAGCAGCTCACTGGCGGTATGGCCATGCTGCGGATAAATGCTGATGCCGACACTGGTGGTTAACACCAGCTCGTTGTGCCGGATATGAAACGGCAGGTCAAACTGCGCCACTATACGCTGCGCCAGTTTTTCGATCTCTTGAAGGTTCTCGCATTCCGGCACCAGCATAGTAAATTCATCACCACCGAGCCGGGCAACAGATTCACCGGCTCTGCTGGCTTTTTGCAGTCGTCTGGCGACCTGACGCAAAGCTTCATCACCAGCCTGATGGCCCAGGGTATCGTTGATCCGTTTAAATAAATCCAGATCAAGAAACAGCACGGCCAACTGATGATGATGGCGTTTGGCATTGGCCAAAGCCTGCTCCAGTCTGTCCTGAAATAAACGTCTGTTGGCAAGACCAGTTAATTCGTCAAAATAAGCCAGTTCGTGAATTTTTTGCTCACGTTTTTTACGCTCCGTAATATCGGAAAAAATAGCGGCGTATTGATTTACTGCGCCATTTTCACCCCGTACAGCACTGATCGACAGCCATTCAGGGTAGATTTCGCCATTTTTACGCTTGTTCCAGATCTCTCCCTGCCAATAACCTTGCTGCTGCAGCCCTTGCCACATTTGCTGATAAAAACCCTGATCATGCCGGCCTGAACTCAACAGGCTGGGCGTTTGGCCTAAAGCTTCGTCCACACTGTAGCCTGTCAGTTTACAAAAACTGGGATTCACCGACTGAATAACACCCTGCTGATCGGTGATCATCACGGCATCATGTGAGGCTTCTATCACTTTGTAGGCTAAACGCAGACTACTTTCAGAGGAACGCAGAGCCTTGTCTCTGGCCTGTAAGGCGGCCTTTAACTCACTGATATACAAATGTTCCATATTCAGCAGTATGTGGTTGTGCGATAACAAACCTGCAGGTTTGCCATATGCATCTGTCACTCCAAGGTGACGGAATCCCTGCTCGCGCAGTAGCCGCACAGCCTGCAATAAGCTGCTGTGCAAGGGGAGTGTCAATAAAGGGCGGGTTGCGACTTCAGCTAAAGTGCACAGAGTGCGCTTGGTCGCGACAAAATGCACCAGATCACGTTCTGTCACTATGCCGTATTCGGTCACACCTGTTGTTTGTTCAAACTGGACTATGGCGGCGTCCCGCTGAGTTTGCTGCATCAATATGGCGGCTTGGGCTACGGTCAGCTCTGACTGCAGTAATAACGGCAACTCCACCAGAATGGAGCTGATATCCCGCAGCATCAAATAATGCTCCAGCGGCTGCTGATGAATAAGATCCGTTTGGGTCACTATGCCAATGGCCTGATGGCTTTTGTCCGTGACCAGTAAACGCCTGATATTCTTTTGTTTCATTAAAGCCGCAGCTTCACTGGTACTGCAGTGTTCTGGTACTGAAAGCACAGGGCAGCTCATCACCTTCGACACCGCTTGTTGCAGCAGACTTGTGTCCGACAAATCCAGTTTTTTACAGTCTGATTCGGTCCAGATCCCCAGGATCAGCCCGCGTTTTTTCACCAGAATACAGCTGATATTGTGCTGGCGCATCAGACTGGCCGCTTGTTGCACAGAAGTCTGAGGTTCACAGCAGATCAGTTTTTTTTGCAGCACTTGAGCCACTGTCTGACCGGACGATAAAGGCAGTAAGGGAGTGCTCAAGGGCGGATTCATAATAAGGGCATCTCCTTTGTCAGAAAAATAAGTCCTTATGCTAAAGCTTTGCATCGGGTGGCTTCTTGATCTGAAACAACAGCTGTGGACTTAAATCAACTCTTTGCGCCCTATGCCGCATATTTCCCTATTTCAAGAAATCGATTACCTGATTATATTTTTAATTAATTCAATACTTTGTTTGTTTTGTGATTGTGATTTGAGAAAAAGTTTTGGTAAACGTTTACCTTGAGTGATATAAAGGCATGGTGCACTGCTGATCCATTGCCAAAACATCAGCTCAGCGCATAAAAAAATAATGATTGATACCGACAGGGGTAGGAAATGACAGGCAAATTCAACTTGA
>CAMLSF010000033.1 GCA_946482615.1 uncultured Chromatiaceae bacterium
GCGGGCCAGTGCGGCCAGTGTGGTGGCCTTGCCTGAAGGCATGGATGCGAAAACTGCAGGCCCTTTGTTTTGTGGTGGCATTACAGTGTTTAACCCACTGGTGCAATTTGATGTCAAAGCGACCGACAAAGTGGCGGTGATAGGTATTGGCGGTTTAGGCCATATAGCGCTGCAGTTTTTACGGGCTTTTGGTTGTGAAGTCACAGCTTTTACTTCCAGCGACAGCAAGACGGCCGAAGCCAAAGAATTAGGTGCACATCATTGTATTAACTCCAGAAATGCTGACGAAATAGCCGCAGCGGCAGGGCGTTTTGATTTTATTTTAACCACTGTCAATGTGAAACTGGACTGGAATTTGTACCTTTCAACCCTTAAACCAAAAGGCCGGCTGCATTTTGTGGGTGCAACTTTAGAGCCTCTGGATCTGAATGTGTTTAGCCTGATTATGGCGCAGCGCTCTGTGTCAGGTTCCCCCGTCGGCAGCCCGGCTACTATCAAAAAAATGCTGGAATTTGCCGTACAGCATGACATTAAGCCTGTAGTCGAGACTTTTAAGTTTGATCAAATCAACGAAGCCATAGCGCATCTGGAAAGTGGTAAAGCCCGTTATCGGATTGTGCTGGAGAGATAACAGTGAGAATGACGCCTCTGTATCCAGCAGTAGACAGAGGCATCTGCCTGATTAAAGCCAGGGTTTCAGAATCACTTTACCTGTGCTTTCTCGGCCTTCGAGCAAACGGTGAGCTTGCGCAGCTTCAGACAATGGCAGTACTACACCAATTTGAGCCTTTAGCTGGCCTTGCACACTGTAACCTATAAGTTCAGTTAAGGTTTGGCTTAGTACCTCAGGCTGACTGAAGTAAGTACCCAGACTAAAACCCAGCAACTGCAACTGATTAAATACAATCACATCAGTAGAGGGCAGCAGACTGGCCTTATTGCTGGCGCCACCAAAAATGACCATCCGGCCTGAAGGAGCCATGGCATGCAAAGCGGCCGGAAAGACTTCTCCACCTACCATTTCCAGCATAATGTCTACTCCTTGACCTGCTGTGTGGTTACGAACCTGTTCTACCCAATCCGGCTGGGTGTAATCCACAGCAACATCAGCACCCAACTGCAGTGCCATGGCACGTTTTTCTGCCGTACTGGCTGCTGCTATGACTTTGGAAGCTCCATAGAGTTTGGCAAGTTGAACCGCCAGCTGTCCTACTCCTCCTGCGGCAGCCTGCACCAGAACTGTATCGCCTTGCTTGATTTTTGCTGCCTGTTTTAAAGCCAGAGCTGCAGTCAAACCTTGTACAAAGAGCGGTACTATGGCCGTAAAATCAAGACCCGGCGGCAATGGGATCACCTGGTCCGGTTGCGCCAGCACATACTCAGCGTAACCTCCGGACGGGCCTGCTACAAAAACAGGGCTGCCTATTGCAGGCCCTGTTACTCCTTCACCTAAAGCGGCAACAGTGCCTGCAGCTTCATAGCCTAAGGTAAAAGGCAATGGCGTAGGCTCCGGATAATTGTCACCCCGGCGGCGCATCACATCGGCGTAATTCACACCAGCGGCTTCAACCCGAACCAGAATTTGACCCGGTGCAGCCACCAGATCGGCGACCTCTTCGTACTGCAATACTTCAGCTGCGCCTGTTTGATGGAAACGAACTGCTTTCATCGCAAATTCTCCTTATTTCACTGCAATCGGATTTAAGCGCATCAGTTCTGGCTGACCCCCGGTAACTAAAGGGAAAGCGTCAGTTATGGCCTCATAAGGAGCTCCGAGCTTAATAGCGCTGGCCGTATTTAACCTGGCCATCTGTTCGTCGGATAAATGCAGATCTTTGGCTGCGATAGTGGCGGCAAATTGCTCTTTAGTGCGCGATCCCAGGATTGGCACCAATGCAGTGCTTGATTGCCTTGCTTTGTTTAACAACCAGGCTATGGCGACATGGCTTGGCGCAACATTCATTTCCTGAGCTATGGCTAAAACCGTATCTATGGTTTTGACTTCGCGTTCACTGTCTTCGGTGCGTACCAAAGCGCCTCCCAAACCTGTCAGACGACCTTCTTTATTGCCGTTTCGGTATTTACCTGTTAAAGCGCCGCCACCTAAAGGAGACCATAAAGCAGCACCCAAACCTAAAGCTTCAGCCATCGGCAGCAGTTCGCGGTCGGCTGAACGTTCAAGCAGACTGTGCTCAAGCTGGATGCCAACCAAAGGAGCGAAACCACGTAACTCAGCCACAGTATCGGCACGACTAATACGCCAGGCCGGGAAATTCGATAAACCTGCGTACAAAATCTTTCCTGAACGTACCAGATCATCAAAGGCTCGTAAGATCTCTTCCATCGGCGTCATGCCATCATCAAAATGTGCCCACAGTAAATCAATATGGTCGGTGTTCAAACGCTTCAGACTGCCTTCTACGGACTGGATCATATTTTTGCGACTATTGCCTGTGCGCGATAAACCAGAATTTGGAGCCATAGCTAAAGTGTATTTAGTGGCGACAACAAAATGATCACGGTTCGACGCAATAAAGTCACCGACCATTTGTTCAGATTGTCCAACCTGATAAGTATCTGCTGTGTCGATAAAGTTACCGCCAGCCTCAACATAAGCATCAAAAACAGCCTTGGCTTCAGCACGCTCCGAACCGTAACCCCAGCCAGTGCCAAAGTTACCTGTACCTAATGCCAGTTCAGATACCCGTAAACCAGTTTTGCGACCAAAAGTTGTGTATTTCATCATAAGCTCCGTATCTATCTGTCAGTGGGGGTTAAACGAGACTTCGTACTTCGTGATAAAATTATATGATGGTCATAATATATAAATCAAGTGTTTTTATGATGGTCATCATATATAATTGGTTTTCACTTTTTGGCCAGGAGCTAAGTGTATGAAAGTCAGTAAGAAACAAGCCCAAGAAAATCGTGAAGCCGTAGTAGAAATAGCAGGACGGTTGTTCCGCGAACGTGGATTTGATGGCATAGGCGTGGCAGATCTAATGCGTAGTGCCGGTTTAACTCATGGTGGTTTTTACGCCAGCTTCGGTTCAAAAGAGGCGTTAATGGCTGAAGCAAGCAGCAGGGCGCTGGAGCAAAATGTGGCGTATTGGCAACAATTTAATGATAAAGAGAGTCAGACCTCTCTGCCTGACTTGATGCAGAACTATTTGCAGCAGTCGTACCTGACAGGTTGTGCTGATGGTTGTCTGATATCGGCTTTAGGTTCGGAAGTAGCCAGAAAACCTGATGTGGTAAAACAGCCAGTGACCGAAGGTGTGAAAAATATCATTGATGCTATCCAACATCTGATGCCTGCAACCTCAACCGGACAGCAAAGGCAACAAGCTATTGCTGCTTATGCCAGTAGTGTGGGGGCATTAATTCTTGCCAGAGCTGTCAGTGATGAGCAACTGTCTGAGGAAATACTCAAGGCTGTAGTGGCTGCAATGCCAGCCTGAGCAGGTTGTGATTTGTTACAAATCTAGTGTGAAACAGCTGTCGAATTGAGGTTGGCATAGCGTAGTATCAATCCATAGCGATCAGCATTTATGGAGGATTTTATGCAGAAAAAGGTACGGATCCAGCAATTACAACAGGAATTTAAACGCACAGATGGGATAGCACCCTGCATAGATCCTGTCCTGACCAAACATCAGAAAATGGCGCTGAATCCATTCCGCTTTTTACGCGGTAGTTCAGGGCTGTTTTATGCCGACATCAAAAATTCTGTGCTGAAATTACCTGAACTACTCACCGCACAAATCCCGCTGACCACAGTGATAGGGGATTGTCATTTATCTAACTTTGGCTTTTTTACCGAAGAAGGTTCATCCGGTGACAGAGTAATTTTTGCTCCCAATGATTTTGACGATGCCTGTGTGGGTCATGCGGTTTGGGATTGGAGCCGTTATGCGGTGAGTATTTTATTAGCCGCTGATTATTGTCAGGGGGTAAAACAACAGCGTTATGCCAATGAGGAAAATCTGGATTTGGCGGCCTTGCAGGTGGTCACAGCCAAAGATGCGGTTGCTGCAGTGCGTTGTTTTTTAAGTGCTTATGTCGCTCAATGCCAGGCTATTGTTGAGGAGCCTGAACTGCGTTATTCAGTGCTGGATGATTTCCCGAAAAATCATGTGTTAAAACCAGTGCTGAAAAAAGCCATTAAACGCTCAGCCAAAGGCGAAGACTTTTTACGTAAAAGCACGCTGGCCAAAGTGGCGGATTTATCAGCTCGCCCTCTGACATTTAAACAAGACCCTGTGAAATTCACCCGCTTAAGCCAGGAGTTGTACAAGGAGGTGGAGTTCAGTTTCCGGCCTTATGTCAGCGACGATATTTTGGATATTGTCACCCGGCAGGGCGCCGGAACCGGCTCGTTAAATATGCAGCGTTATTATTTACTGGTGGGGCCAAAAGATATCAGCTCAGATGACGATTTGGCCTTGTGTCATGTGGTGGAAGCCAAACAACAACGGGACTCTGCGCCTTTGTATTTTTTCCCGGACTTAAGCCCGGTCAACCGTTTAAATGCCGCTCATTTAACTGTGGATTGCCAGCGCTTAATGCAGCGTCGCCCGGATTTGGTGCTGGATGAACATTACTGGAATGGCGCTCATTATCTGGTGCGCTCGCTGCATCATGCCAATGTGGATGTGGACCCTGAAGATGTTTGTTTTGCAGAAAAAGCTCCGGGTGAAGAACTGGCTGAATATGCCGAGGCTTGTGGCCGTACTTTGGCTTTATCCCATAGCAGAGGCGACAGACGTTCATTTCGTTTTGAACAGGCCGTAGTGAAGCATTTACCTAAAGTGATGGATGAACTGGTACAGGCTTGTGTGGATTATGCAGAGCTGCAAAAAGTGGATTGTGGGCTGCTAGGGCAATTGTTGGCTCAGAACTTTGGTTCTGAGCCACAAAGCGAAACAGCTTAAAGCTTTGGAAACTGTAGGGTCAGAGTCAAGACTCTGACCCTGGTGCTTAACCTTTGCGGCTACGCACCAGATAAATCAGTGCTATCAGCACTAAAGCAGACTGAAGCACTACGCCCTGAGTATTAGGATAAAAACCTAACCAGCTGATGGTGGGCAGGTTGAGCTGGCTCACCGACAAAGTACCAGCCTCCTGCAGGGCGGCTATACCTTTGCCCGCCATGACGATGGCCAGCACCAGCATCAGCAGTGCTGTACTGCCAAAGAAGGTTTTCAGTGGTAATTTCAGTGCAAACTTAAACACAGCCAAACCTAACACAGCCAACAGGACCAGAGCTGCCGCTATACCAGAGACAAAGCTTTGCTGCGCCTGTTCGCCACCCTGTAACCACAAGGCCTGATAAAACAGAATAGTTTCAAAAGCTTCACGGTAGACAGCTAAAAACACCACCAGACCTAAACCAAAATAAGCACCACCTGATACGGCGTTTTGTACTTTGTTCTGAATAAAGTTGCTCCACTCTTTGGCGCTGGTTTTGCTGTGCATCCAAAAGCCCATGTAAAACAAAATAGCGGCGGCGATCAGGGCTGTATAACCTTCAGTCAGTTCACGCGACGCACCTGAGATATCAATCACAAAACTTGAGACAAACCAGGTGACAAGCCCCAAAGCCAAAGCACCCACCCAGCCGATATGCACAGTGTGACGCAAAGCGGGTTTGTCGGTTTTTACCGCTACGCTGTAAATAGCGGCGACCACCAGTAAAGCCTCCAAACCTTCACGCAATAAAATCAGCAACGCAGCCAAAAACACATTGATGCTGCTTAATTGGGTTTCTGACAGCTCAGTCTGAGCTTGTTTTAATAAGGTCTGAATTTCAGTGATACGGGGGACCACCGCATCTTTTTGGGTTGGATCTTTCAGTAACTGACGCAGACCCATCATCGCATGCTCAATCTGGTCACGCAGTGGGGTGTTGATTGTACCCAGTGGGCTTTCTACCAATTCAAAACCATCCAGATAAGCAGACACGGCCTGATCATAAGCAGCTTGTGGATTTTGCGCATACAAATCAGCAGATAACTGTAATTTCTGCTGGGCTATTACCAGCGGATCTTTACTCTGGGCCTGGAAAAAACGCTCCGGCTGGCTGCGGAACAAGCCCATCAGCTCAGCACCAAAATCAGGGTAAAGTTTGATCAAATCTTTTGGTGTAGCTGTTAACAGGTCTTTTACCGCGCCACTTTCAATCATGGCGTCCGGTACTTTACTGCTGTCCAGGCCTTTGCCTGCGATATGACCGACATAAAAGGCCAGATCCCAGCGGCTTTGTTCATCTAAATGCGCAAAAGACGCCATGCCAGTATCTGCTACACCCAGAGTGATGGTATTAAATAAACCATAAACACTGCGGGCCTGATAACGTTCCACTTCATGGAAATTGGTGGGGGCAGGGTCCAGCTGAGCGCCGGCCGGGCCGTCGCCCATAGCTGTAGCACCATGACAAGCGGCGCAGTTGGTGGCGAATAAGGCTTCACCACGTGTTAAATCCGGGCTTTTTTGCGGGACAGGAATTGCAGGCATAGCTGCAATGACACTCTGGCGCATCAGGGCTGTTAAAGCCTGAATGTCTTTTTCTGCCGCTTTATCTGCAATCAGCTGCTTTAACTGAGCAGATTGTTGTTGTAACTCTTGTGGTGCCGTGGCGACTTCTTCTGCTATTAACGAAGAAAACTCCTGCATTTCACCGTATTCAGCTTCACTGACGATTTTGCCGTCAACCACTGCTGCACTGTAATCAGCGCCAATGTATTCAATGTATTGGATCAATTTATCCGAAGCGAATGTTGGAAAGGCCAACAAGGCTATCCACACCAGAACCACACGAAATGCCATAATTCACCTATATTTATCGCTCTAACAAGAATTATTCTCATTATACGGAAGCGGAAGGATGAAACCTAGCCTCTTCTGTTTTTTCTGCGAAACTTTGCGATAAATACCGAAAAAAAGGGCCTGAAAACTCAGGCCCCAACTTCATCCAGGTAGAAGAAAACTTAGAATTTTATTGAATAACGCAAAGTCCAGTTACGGCCTAACCAGTCATGCACTGAACTGGCGTAACCATTGGTTGGAGACGATGCATAAGGTGGTTCTTTGTCGGTCAGGTTACGGATACTCAGCAACACAGTCTGATTGGCTGTGATGTCATAACCCAGACTGGCGTTGTAAGTCAGCCAGGAATCAACAGTTTCGTTATCAAACTTGAAGTCACCGTCACCCAGGGAGCTGATGTAATGTGCACCAAGGCTGGCATTCCAGTTTTCTAACCGCCATTCAGTGCCGGCATCTGCCACAAATTCAGGACGGGCAATTTCTGAGGCCCCACTCAATTTGCCTAACAAATCTTCAGCCGGGCTGTCCTGTGTGACCTGACGCTCGTACGATAAAGTACGGGTTCCTGCTATGTTGAACTTAAAATCACCGGCATTGGTGGTGGTCAGCTTGTAATTTAACTTAAAGTCGACGCCATCTGTTTCCTGACTACCCACGTTAAAAAAGCCGGTGCGCAGGAAGACCAAATCATCGCCGCCATCAATCACACAACCAAATTCGCCATTTAAATCCGCTTCGTCCGTCACCACTGGTGCTGTACCGGCAACACAGGCGCGTAAGGTGGTATTGGCATCCACATCCACAATGTCTTCATGGGTGTACTTCCAGTAATCGATAGTAAATTGCAAATCTTCCGTCAGATTCCAGGAGGCACCAATATTGATGGCTTCTGAACTTTCAGCGTCTAAGCCTTTGTTACCCAGAGTTTCCTGATCAAATTCCAGCTCTCCCGCTGTGCCACCAAAGTCGCCACAAAGTGCGTTAAAGGGCTGATCAGCACCACAGTCTATGTAGTTGGCTGTCAATGAAGTACCGGCACCCAGTTGTGACAGCGAAGGGGCCCGGAAACCTGTGCTCCAGGAACTGCGTAAAATCAGATCCTCGGTCAGGCGGTAACGTAAGGACAGTTTAGGATTGATGTCCCCACCAAAGTCGCTGTAATGGTCATAACGCAAGGCGGCTATGGCATCCAGTTTTTCGGTCAGCGGAATATTAAATTCGTTGTAAAAGGCATATTGAGTGCGGTCTGCTGCTGCATCACTGGCACCCAGCGCATAAATGCCACCGCTTTGAGCCACTTCTGCCGGGTTGTCCGATATTTCTTCGCCGCGGAACTCACCACCAAATACAGCGCTGATGTCTGCAAACAAAGTACCGGAGAAGTTAAAGTCCACTGAGTAGACATCCGATTCACCAATACGGGGTGCAATTTCACGCAAACCTGCAATGACAGAGGCTGAATTATCGCGGCCTAAATTAAATGGATTAAAGCTGCCATCTGCCAGTGCATCCGCCACTTTATCTATGCCCATATAACCTGAGACATGAGTAATTTCATTGTCGGTTTTGCCATAAGTGGCTGCAGTTTCCCATGACCATTCACCTAACTCGCCACGTAAACCCGCTAACAGGCGGTAACTCTGGCTGTCGTAGTCCTGAATACGGCGCTCGGGAAAACGGGAGCGGATACGGATTTGATTGACTTCACCATCTTCGGCATCAATGGCTTGGGCCCATGCTGGTACAAAGCTGGCATCACCTGGAACACGGACATCAAAAGCCGCCGCTGAATCATAGGCAGAACCTGTGTTTTGTTGCAGCATAGCTTCAGCGAAGAACTCACGATCATCACCTAAACGATAGGTATGATTGACAGTCGCGCCAACGGCTTTACTGTCTGGCTGGATAGCCCTTTCGCTGACATAGTCGTACTGACAGCGACTGCCACCATTGCTGGTGGCTGTGCCACACCAGGGTTCAGCATAATCGCTGCCGTCTATGGTGACGCGGGTACTTGACTTAAAAGTGACGTCTATCGGACGGTCTGTATTAAAGAGCGCGTTTTTGTCAAAGTAGTCGATCACTACTGTGGTATTGCTGTTGTCTGTACTAAAACCGCCGGTGTAGGTCAGGTTGTATTTGCTAAAGTCGCTGCTGGCTGTGTCATCACCATAAGAGGCGCTGAGTTCATGCCCTTCATAGTCTTTACGCAGGATAAAGTTAATGACACCTGCAATGGCGTCTGAACCGTACACTGAAGATGCACCATCGGTCAGAATTTCAACCCGCTCCAGCGCTGACATTGGAATAGCATTGACGTTCACAAAGGAGTCAAAACCATTGGTGAAGGAGTCCACTGCCACCCGGCGGCCGTTGACTAACACCAATGTTGAGCTTGAACCTAAACCTCGTAAACTGACCCCGGCAGCTCCTGCTGGTGTGCCGTCATTACCTGCAACACCGCCGTTTTCAGTAAAAGTACCGGCGCTGGAGGCTTGGGGTAAATCGCGCAAAAAGGAGCTGACGCTGTCATAGCCTTTTTTTGCTAAGTCATCCCGGCTGAAGATCTGCAGCGGGTTAGCGCCCTCCATATCCACGCCTTTGAGGCGTGAGCCTGTAACTTCAATTTTTTCTATTGATGCTTCGTCTTGCTCTGTTGCTTCAGCCTGTTGTGCATAAAGCTGCTGTGAGCCAAACAAGGCAAACAGTGTGGCCATACCTACTTTACTGAGCTTCATTTTTTTATGCTGTGACATGATGTTTCCTCTGGTGTCGGTGTTGCCTGATGGCAATCTGTTTTTTCGAACTAAAAAGGGACTAGCCAAAGCGAGAAGCACAGCAAACACTGACGCAGCAAAAATCAGACGGATCAAGGCCTGAAAATGATGTCAGCAAGCAAATAGATAAGTGTCAGTTGCAGATTTTAGAACACAGGCAAGCAGAACACACTTCTGGCTATGGCAGAAGTTGTTCTAATTATTGAACCACTCGGATAAGTAATAGGTAGAGCAGTAGTAGCTGTTTGGGTTTGCAGCACAACGTTGCATTTCGCTCTCCTATTCATTGAGTGGTGTTGGTATGACTCAAAGTTGTCTGATCCTGTTATTGATGTCAAGTGCTTTTTTTAAGCCATCTTTAATCATAGGGTTTTGCACCTTTAAGGGGCGGAATTTGTAGTTATTTTGCTTTTTCGGTGTAAATAATTTGTATATTTCATCTCTCGTCTGACCAGATTGAGGTTTTTATCCCGCGCCTGCTTGACAGTGTTTTTTTTCAAACGTACATTTCAAACAGGTGTTTTAATTTAGTCAGGGTTATGGTGAATAAAACAACAACGCAGGACAAAATTCTGGATGCGGCCGAGCAGCTTTTTGCCTCCACTGGATTCGCTGATACGTCACTACGACAAATTACCAGCATGGCGCAGGTTAATCTGGCGGCGGTGAACTATCATTTTGGTTCAAAAAAAGAGCTGATCCAGTCGGTACTGCAGCGCTATTTATCCGTGCTGATGCCACGTCTGGATCAGGAATTCAGCCAGTTACTGGCCAGTCAGAAACAAAATGACTTAACGGCTGTGCTGTCTGTGTTTATTAAACCTTTGCTGGAACTGAATAAAGTTCAGCACCACGGCACCCGGATGTTTTTGCAGCTACTGGGCCGGGGTTATACCGATGTGCAGGGGCATTTGCGCTGGTTTTTTAACCATCATTATGGCCGTACTCTGGACAAATTTGTGTTGCTGGTTCAGCAGGCTTGCCCTGATTTACCGGCCAGTGAAATCTTCTGGCGTCTGCATTTTTCCCTCGGCACTGTGGTCTTTACCATGGCTTCGAACCAGGCTTTGCAGGAAATTGCAGCTGCAGATTTTAACGAAAATGTAGAAATAGAAGGCGTGATCCACAGGCTGATCCCTTATATAGCCGCTGGCATAGCGTCACCTTTAACTTTATCAAGTCAAGCTCACTAATCTCTGTAAGGACCTGTTTATGTCAATTTTGATCCTGCTGTTGGTTGTGCTGATTGTTGTGCTCGGTGTAGCAGACATCAGGCGTAACCTGATCACCAAACCCGTCTTTGGCATCTTTAAGAAAATTTTACCTCCGCTGTCGGACACAGAACGTGAAGCTATGGAAGCAGGGGACGTCTGGTGGGATGGCGATTTGTTTCAGGGCAAACCCGACTGGAAAAAGCTGCATGCTATTCCAAAAGCCGAATTATCGGCTGAAGAGCAGGCCTTTATGGACAATGAAGTAGAGACCCTGCTGAAGATGCTGGACGACTACAAAATTGTACAGGAACAGCGCGATTTACCGCCTGAAGTCTGGCAATACATCAAGGACAATGGCTTTTTTGCGATGATAATTCCAAAAAGCTACGGTGGCCGTGAATTTTCTGCTATCGCCAACTCAACTATAGTCTCGCGCATCGCCACCCGCAGCTTAACCGCGGCCGTGACTGTGATGGTGCCTAACTCCTTAGGCCCGGGTGAGCTTTTGATGCACTACGGTACGCAGGAACAAAAAGATCGCTGGTTACCAGGCTTAGCTGCAGGTAAAGAAGTACCTTGTTTTGCTTTAACAGGCCCTGAGGCAGGTTCTGATGCCGGTGGTATTCCGGATACAGGCGTGATTTGCAAAGGTGAATTCGAAGGCAAAGAAGTGGTAGGTATCCGCCTGAACTGGGATAAACGCTACATCACGCTGGCGCCAGTGGCGACTGTGCTGGGTCTGGCCTTTAAGCTGTATGACCCGGAAAACCTGTTAGGCGAAAAAACTGAGCTGGGTATTACCTGTGCTTTGATACCAACCAGCCATCAAGGCGTGGAAATTGGCGATCGTCATTTCCCGATGAATATGGCCTTTATGAACGGTACCACTTACGGTAAAGACGTGTTTATTCCGCTTGACTGGATTATTGGGGGGCCGGATTACGCTGGCCGCGGCTGGCGTATGCTGGTGGAATGTTTGTCTGCAGGCCGCGGTATCTCTTTACCTGCGCTGGCCACTGCCACAGGCCATTTAGCCACCCGTATGACAGGCGCTTACTCTTATGTGCGTCAGCAGTTTGGTATGGCTATAGGTAAGTTTGAAGGGGTGCAGGAAAGTTTAGGCCGTATTGGTGCTTATACCTACAGCTTAGAAGCCATGCGGGTGATGACGGCTGGTGCCATTGATTTAAACCTGAGCCCTTCAGTGGTGACCGCTATTGCCAAGTACCATATGACAGAGATGTCCCGTACCTTGTTAAACGACGCTTTTGATATCCATTCAGGCCGCGCTATTCAGGTAGGTCCGAAGAACTATCTGGCACACGGTTATATGGGCATGCCAATTTCTATCACAGTGGAAGGCGCGAATATTCTGACCCGTAACCTGATGATATTTGGCCAGGGTGCAACCCGTTGCCATCCGTACGTCTTGCAGGAATTAGAAGCTGCAGCCAATCCAAATGCGGAAGAAGGTTTACAACAGTTCGACAGCCTGCTGATGAAACATATTGGTTTTGCATTAGGCAATACTTTTGGCGCTTTGTGGCAGGGTTTAACTTTGGGGCGTTTTAACTCCAGCCCTGTGTCTGGTGAAACCGCTAAATACTACAAGCAGTTAAGCCGTATGAGCCGTGCATTGGCGTTAAGCGCAGATTTCTCCATGCTGATGTTAGGTGGTGATTTAAAACGTAAAGAAATGCTGTCAGCCCGTTTAGGCGACGTGTTAAGCCATTTGTATATAGCTTCTGCCGTACTGAAGTTTTATGAAGACAACGGCCGTCAGGTGGCAGATTTACCTTTCGTACGTTATTCAGTTGAACGTAACCTGTTTGAAATTGGTAAAGCGCTGGATGCTTTCTTCCAGAACTTCCCAAGCCGTGTTGTGGCGCGCCTGTTAAAAACTCTGGTGTTCCCTTTTGGCAATGGCTACAAAATGCCGGCCGATGCCGTGACTCAGGAAATTTCTGATGCCCTGTTAAAGCCGGGTGTGATCCGTGATCGCTTAACTCACTTATGTTTTATTGGTGAAGGCGATGAAGATCCAACGGGGTTAATGGAATCCGCCTTTATTGCAGTGCATGAAGCTCAGAGCGTGATGAAGAAAATTTATGCTGCACAAAAACAAGGCTCTGTGCCACGTAAAATCCCTATGGATCAGCTGATTGCCAAAGCCCTGGAGATTAACGTTATTACTGCGGATGAAGCGAAACAGCTGATACGGATGAACGAATTACGTTTCAGCTCTATCAGTGTTGATAGCTTTAAGCCGGGTGTGTTGTCAGACAACGCGTTGTAAGTTGTTGTTTTACTGAAAAAGCCAGGCGTTTGCCTGGCTTTTTGTTATCTGTTGTAGCTAAAGCCCCTTATGATTTAACGGCTTTGCTGAAAAAGCTCCGTCAAAGTACAGGAGGCTCCTCTGGTTTTTAACTGTGCTAACAACAGCTGAGCACAGCCAAAAGCATCGGATAAGGCATGATGCTCTGTCACTTCAGGTAATTGATAGCGGGCCAGACAGGCAGATAAACTTAGGGAGTTCTGTGCCACAGGACCGCCTTTGAGCCGCATTTTATGCAGCTCCAGTTTTAAGGTATCGACGGCTTTAAAAGCAGGCGAGCGGCCAAAACAGTTTTGGCAGCTTTGTTTTAAAAAACTGAGCTCAAGTGCGCTGTGATGTGATACCAACACAGTTCCTTTTAATTCCTGTAGCAGCAGGCGAAGTAAGTCTTCCAGCTCTATACCTTGCCGTACTTCGTGATTATGCAGGCCATGGACCACCGCACTTTGACCCACTGAAGCCGGGCTTTTCACCAGATGGTACTGAGCTGAGTTTAAATGAATTTTACCGCCCGTAATTTTTACCCAGCCAGCACTGACAATATGATGTTTTTTCGCATCCAGCCCCGTGGTTTCAAAATCCAACACTAAGTAATTGGCTTTAGCAGCCAGACTTTGTTTGTCCAGGCTGTAGTCTTTTTCAAAATCCAGTACCAGCTGATGCACAGCCACCGGTTTTTTCAGCCAGTTCCACATTTAGAGTTCCCGGCAAAAACGTTGTCTTAGCACTTGTTGCTCGTCACTGATCACCGCAAAAGCGTCTTTGAGCTGATGGCGTTGCAGCAAACTCAGTTGGCTTGGATCCAGCAAGTTAGATAAGTGTCGGCCCCGTTTCATATCCTGCGCCTGCAATTGCCAGCGTAAATTAGCCAGCACATCCAATGCGCCCTGTAAATTCTGTTGCTGGCGCTGAGTCAACACAGCCTGTTGCAGTAACAGGTTCAGTCGATCTCTGGTACTGACCGCCTGAACTCCTGCAGATAAAGCATAAACCCGTACTAAATCTGTTACCAGGCTAACACCGCGCTTTTTCAGATCCAGACCTTTACGTTGCCGGCCATCCTGCTCCAGCAGAAAGTGTTTAAAGAATCCGAGCGGAGGTTGTCGCTCTGTGGCATTTTTTGCGAGTTGATACAAAAATAATTCGTTATTTTTGCAGCGTGCCAGCACGTCTTCGTGCAATACGTTAAATAAACCTTTACTACCATGAACCAGGCGCATATCAAAAAAAATACTGCTGTTAAGCAAAGCTTGTGGATCTGGTGTATTCAGCCATTTGGCAAAACGGCCAGACCAGCCTTTTAGACTTAACCGCAGCTCAGGGTTGGATGCCATAATATGGCCTTCACACAACGCCTGCCCACTGGATGCAAGGCCATTGCAGACAATGTCTGACAAGGCTGAAAAATAATCGGCAACAGCGCCAACGGGCTCTTTTTCCAACAGTAATGCATTGTCCTGGTCGGCGCTGGGTAACATATCCCGTCTTGCCTGGGAGCCAAACACCAGCCAGCTGTAGACACAAGGGGCAGGGCCAAGCTGTTGTTCTGCAATGTTCAACCAGCTTTGGACTAAGGCGTCCATGATACTGGTCAGTACGCTACTGACTTCATAAGAAGGGATTTGCTGCTCATCCAGTTGCAAGGCCAGTTGCTGTATTTGCGGCGTGATGGCCTGTAAACCTGCGGCCTGATGCTGACGGTGAATATGGCTGATCAGAAAAACCGGGTGTTCCTGCTGGCTACGGATTAAATCTGTGGTGGTAAGTACGCCTATGGCTTTGCCATGTTCTTCCACCGGTAAATGGTGAATATTGTGTTGGCTCATTTGCTGAATGGCTTCAAAAGCAAAACAATTGATATCAATACTGTGCGGTGTTTTCGTCATCACCTGCGACACGCTGGTTGAGGCGGACAAGTTATGCGCCAGCACCCGGCTGCGTAAATCGCGGTCAGTCAGAATGCCCACCAGTTTTTCGTCTTGCTCAATCAGTACGCAGGATACCCGCTGTGCTGTCATCAGCAGGGCGGCTTGTTGCACTGTATCTGCGCATCCAATCGACACTTTGCGTCTGGCAACTAAGTCGGCCACTTTTAAGGTGGAGGTATTTTGCTGTTGACTGTTCTGGTACAAATGCAAGCGGCGGCTAAATAAACGCTGGAAAAATAAATCAAAATTTTTGTACTGATGACGTAATTTATCAAAACTCTCCTGAGGTAAAAAATAGACCAGCCCATCTTCCTCGCAGCGAATAGTGTCAGGATCGGCAAGACCTGTCAGTAATAACTGATAGCCATAATAATCACCGGTTTGTAAATGAGTCAGACGTTGTTGTTCTGTGTGCAGAGCGAATAAACCTGAACGTATCAGCATCAGTTGTGGTTCTGGTTGCAGTGTTTCCCCTCCAGCCAGATAGACTACTGTCAGTTCCCGGCACAAGCTTTCAAGTACATGAGGTGCCAGGTCGTCAAAAGGCGGCGTTTGCTGCAAAAAAGTAACCACTTCCTGAACTTGCATACAACCTTCCTGCTTTGTCAAAAAACAAGGCGTGTTGCCACGCCTTTTATTTATCTATACCCAAAGTAATTGAAGTTGCAGGGAGGCGACAAGAGCGTGAGACCCCAGGAGCATAGTTTACCTATGTGACTGGGGCGAGAGCTCGCAGTCAACAAAGCTGCAGCTTCAAGTACGAAGGGTATGCTTGAGCTTAGTGAGCCTGGGCTGCACCCGCTCCTTTTGGATAACGGATTTGTTCCACTATGTCCTGTACATCCTGTGGTACTTCTTTGGTTACTTTACTCACTACAAAAGCCACCACAAAGTTCACCAGCATACCTACAGTACCTATGCCCTCAGGAGAGATACCAAAGAGCCAGTTTTCAGGTTTGTTTTCAGCTAGTGGGGTGATAAAAATACCTTTGAAGTACAGTATATAACCCACAGTGAAAACGATACCTGCCAACATGCCGGCGATAGCGCCTTCCTTATTCATTTTCTTGTAGAAAATACCAAGAATAATGGCAGGGAAGAAACTCGCCGCAGCTAAGCCGAAGGCAAAAGCCACCACCTCCGCGACAAAGCCTGGTGGGTTAATACCTAAGTAACCTGCCACTATGATAGCCACAGCTGCGGCCAACCGGGCTGCCAGTAGCTCTTGTTTATCGGTAATTTTGGGCATCAGATTTCGTTTGAGTAAATCATGTGAAATGGACGTCGAAATGACCAGTAACAAACCAGCGGCTGTGGATAACGCAGCGGCAATACCGCCAGCGGCCACCAAAGCAATCACCCAATCCGGTAATTGAGCAATTTCCGGGTTGGCCAATACCATGATGTCACGGTCAATGGTCATTTCGTTGCGTTCGTCACCTGAGTAGAACATACGACCATCACCATTTTTATCCTCATGTTTAATTAAGCCGGTTTTCTCCCAGTTTTTGATCCAGGTGGGCGCTTCTGTGACTAAAGTACCCTGAGCATCCGGACCATTGATGGTATCTATCATGTTGTAGCGGGCAAAAGCACCGATAGCAGGAGCTGTAGTGTACAAAATCATGATAAAAATCAATGCCCAGCCTGCAGAGATACGGGCATCTTTAACTCTTGGTACAGTGAAGAAGCGCACTATCACGTGAGGTAAACCAGCAGTACCTACCATCAGAGCCGCGGTAATAGCAAAGACGTCCGCTGTGGATTTGGTGCCTTCGGTATAAGCGGCAAAGCCAAGTTCTGCCGAGAGTCCGTCCAGTTTATCCAGCAAATGCATGCCGGAGCCATCCGCTAAAGTCGCACCTAAACCTGTTTGTGGTAACACATGGCCTGTGATCATAATGGAGATAAAAACTGCAGGGACCATGTAAGCAAAAATCAGCACACAATACTGAGCCACTTGCGTGTAGGTAATACCTTTCATGCCGCCTAAAACAGCATAGAAAAACACCACCGCCATACCTATGATCACGCCTGTGGTGATATCGACTTCAAGGAAGCGTGAGAACACCACACCTACACCGCGCATCTGACCTGCGACATAAGTAAAGGAGATCAGGATGGCGCAAATAACAGCCACAGTCCGGGCAGTCTGGGAGTAGTACCGGTCGCCGATAAAATCCGGCACTGTAAATTTACCAAACTTACGCAGGTAGGGGGCTAAACACAAAGCCAGTAATACATAACCACCAGTCCAGCCCATCAGGTAGACAGAACCGTCGTAGCCCATAAATGAAATTAGACCGGCCATCGAAATAAAGGACGCGGCAGACATCCAGTCCGCAGCAGTTGCCATGCCGTTTGCGACTGGGGATACACCGCCTCCGGCGACATAAAACTCTTGTGTTGAACCAGCGCGGGCCCAAATAGCGATGCCGATGTACAACGCAAAAGTTGCTCCGACAATAATGTAGGTTAAGGTCTGTAAATCCATCATCTGCCCCTTAATCTTCGTGGACGTCGTATTTACGATCAAGCGCATTCATCTTGATGACGTAAATAAAGATCAGCAGTACGAAGGTGTAGATCGAACCTTGCTGCGCGAACCAGAATCCGAGCTTAAAGCCAAAAAACTGCACCATATTCAGTTGGTCTACAAATAAGATCCCAGCCGCAAAGGATACAGCAAACCAGACTGCCAGCAGTTTGAGCATCAGCGAGATATTCTCCCGCCAATAGGCTTTGGCTAATTCATTTGTTTGAAATGCCATCGTTGTCTTCCTCTTGTTTTTTGTGGTTGTTATAAAAATTCTGTTGACTTGCCTGCTTAATCTAGCAGCAGGTACAGGAAGCGATAGCCCGACTTTAGTCGAAGCCCAAATGACAGATCATTGACTTTCTGGCGCTTTCTGCCAAAAGTAAGGTCAGAAATGAAAAGGGAGTATGCTTTGTCAGCCTGGATAGTGGCCTTTTTGGCCTTGTTGTATGTGGGTTTGCTGTTTTTTATTGCCAACTGGGGCGAACGCCATGCCGGTGATCAACTACTACGAAAGTATGGTGGGCTGCTCTACAGCCTGGCGCTGGCCGTCTATTGCACTTCCTGGACTTACTACGGAGCAGTAGGCACAGCTGTGACCCAGGGCTGGGACTATATTCCGATTTACCTCGGACCTATTCTGGTGTTTCTGTTTGCGCAGCCCTTTTTATTTAAGCTGCTGTATGTCGCCAAAAAACAAAACGTGGCCTCGATCACCGACTTTATCAGCGCCCGTTATGGCAAACGTAAAAACATCGCCTTAGTGACAGCCTTGTTATGTTTAGTTGTGGTGATCCCTTACATAGCCTTACAACTCAAAGCTGTTGCCAGTTCCTATCAGGTGCTGCTGGGGCATGATTTATCAGATCATTCCTTACCCTGGTGGCAGGACACCGCCTGGTTCAGCGCTATGGCAATGACGGTTTTTGCTATTTTATTTGGCACCCGCAAAGTACAGCTGACAGAACAAAACCGTGGCGTGATGGTGGCTATTGCCTTTGAATCTGTGGTGAAGTTATTTGCGCTGCTCTGTCTGGCCCTGATGGCGTATTGGTTGCTGCTACCGGAAACCATTGGTGTCAGTCAGTTTGTTGCGCATGCCAGTCATTTGCAGTACAGCACAGAGCACAACAGCTGGTTTTCTTTTGCTATAAAAACCCTGCTGGCGATGAGTGCTATTTTTCTGCTACCGCGGCAGTTTCATGTCGCTTTTGTCGAAAATGTGGACCACCGGCATTTAGGCCACGCCAAACGCTGGTATAGCAGTTATTTGTTTTTAGTCACTTTGGTGGTGATCCCTATAGCCCTGGCTGGCATGCATTTATTCCCGGGACAACAGCATCTGGCCGATAGTTTTGTGTTGCTGATCCCGGAGAAATCAGGTTGGCATACCTTAAGTATACTGGTGTTTATCGGTGGTTTTTCTGCGGCGACTTCGATGATTATTATCTCCACTCTGGCACTGAGTACCATGATCAGTAATGACGTGGTGATGCCGGCTATTTTACGCCGTCCAGGTCACGGCCAGCGCATCAAAGACTATAGCGGACTGATTTTACTGGTCCGCCGTACCATGATTATTACCGTCATGCTGCTCTCTTATGGCTATTACGCTTTGTTTGCCCGCAATTACGAACTGGCTGAAACTGGTCTTTTAGCTTTTGCCTTAGCTATTCAGCTGGCCCCCGCTGTAGTGGGTGGCCTGTATTGGCGCCATGGCAATGCTTTTGGTGTTTATGCCGGTCTGGCTGTAGGTTTTACTTTGTGGTTTTTTTGTCTGATGGTGCCACAGCTAGCTACCGTTGGCGTGTTGGATCAGGCTCTGTTGCAGCAGGGCTTGTTTGGCATTGAGGCTCTGAAACCTACCTCTTTATTTGGCGTGCAGCTGGATACTTTAAGCCATGGTGTGATTTGGTCTTTGGGACTGAATCTGAGCTGCTATCTGCTGTTTTCTGTGTTGGTTAAGGTGAACTTAAAAGATCGTTTACAGGCGGCAGCATTCGTTAAACCTACCTTACCTTTGGAGCATAAAGAGGCTCCGGTGCGGCGGGTGCGGGTTCGTCGAACAGACATCACTATGTTGTTGGAGCGTTTTATTGGTGCGCAGCGTTGTAACGAAGCTATGGCCGAATTTCAACGTCGTTTCCCTGATCTGGAGCTGCAGGATAATATTGCCGGACCTGAACTTATTGCTTTTGTTGAGCGTGAGCTGGCTGGTGTCATAGGCGCTGCTTCGGCTTTGGCTGTGGTCAGTGCAGCCACTGAAGGCAGGCAACTGGAACTGGAAGATGTGGTGACTTTGTTTGATGACACCACACAGGCGATTCAATTTTCCCGTAAAATTTTGTTTTCGACCTTAGAGCATTTAAGTCAGGGGGTCAGCGTTGTTGACCGTGATTTAAAGCTGGTGGCCTGGAATAAAGCCTACCTGCAAATGTTTGATTACCCGGATGGCATGATCCGTATTGGCCGTCCTGTTGCCGACATTGTGCGTTTTAATGCCGAGCGTGGGCTTTTTGGTGAAGGTTCGCCTGAAGAGCATGTGGCTAAGCGTATTGCACATATGCAAAACGGTACCTCTCATGTGTTTCAGCGGGTCAGACCGGATGGCAAAGTAATAGAGATGCGCGGTAATCCTATACCTGGCGGCGGTTTTGTCACCAGTTTTACCGACATCACTGAGCATGTCCGGGCTGTGCAGCAACTGGCCGAAGCCAAACAACATCTGGAACAGCGGGTACAGGAACGTACACACAGGATCAGTGAAATGAATCAGGAGTTGGTGGAAGAGGTGGCCAGGCGCAGTGCTACTGAGTTACAACTGTTGCAGGCCAAGGCGGAAGCTGAAGCGGCCAATGTCTCTAAAACCCGCTTTCTGGCGCTGGCTAGTCACGATATTCTGCAGCCACTGAACGCCGCCCGGCTTTTTACTGCTGCATTGCAGGATCAGAGCATGGAAGAGAGCCAGCAAAAAATTATTCATCAGTTGGACAACTCTCTTAAAGCAACAGAAGAGCTCATTGCCACTTTGCTGGATATTGCCCGCCTGGATGATGGCCGTTTGCAACCTAAAACTCAGGCCTTATCTGTTACTGCTATTTTACAGCCGTTATCTGATGAGTTCAGGTTGTTGGCAGAGCAAAAGCAGCTCAGGCTACGCACTCATTTTGGTGACTGGCAAGTACAAACTGATGGCACCTATCTGCGGCGCATTTTGCAGAATATTCTAAGCAATGCGATTAAATACACACCTTCAGGCCAGGTGCTTGTCTCTTGCCGTAAGAGAGGCAATCGACTCTTGATGCAGGTGTGGGATACAGGCCCAGGCGTCGCAGAACATGAGCTTAAGCGTATTTTTGATGATTTTTACCGGGTGGACAGCACGGCCCGTGGCCAGCAAGGGGTTGGACTAGGTTTGGCCGTCGTACAGCGTATGGCTCGTTTGCTCGGACATCAGCTTGAAGTGCATTCTGTGGTGGGCAAAGGGACTGTGTTCAGTTTGTATCTGCCGCTTGCGATAGAGCGCTCTGTGGATGAACAAAATGCAGTGCTGGAAAATCAAAGTTCTGCGTTACCACAGTGGCAGGTGCTTTGTGTGGATGACGACAGCTCAAATCTGGCCGCTTTGCGTTTATTGCTGCAGCAATGGCAATTAGGTGAGGTGAAAAGTTATGTACATGCTGAGCAATTGTTGCAGGAGGCCCCTTTGCTGGACAAACCGGATTTGCTGATTGTGGATTATCAGTTGGGGCAGGGACTCAATGGCCTGGAGCTTTATCAGCAGTTGCAACAGCATTGGGGCAAGGTCCCCGGAATATTAGTCTCTGCTGCTCCTGAGCCAGATTTGGCTCAGCGGGCGAAAGCTGCGGGTTTATTGTTTTTAGCTAAACCAATTAAACCTGCGGCACTGCGCGCTGGTATTAATCATTTAAAAAATCTGCGTTCGTAACGCATAATCTGGCTGCCTCGGCGTTGCTGTGGTTAAATGCCTGATCTATGAGAATTGTTTGCAAAGGAGAGCTCAATGCTGGCCAAGTTGGAAGAACGGTTTTTTTTAATCATGCTGGTGGTGGTGACTCTGGCTTTTGGTTTGGTCCTTGAGCCTTTTTGGGGCTGTATTTTCTGGGCTTGCGCCATTACCGTTATTTTTTATCCTGTCCAACAGCGGATTTTGCGTTTGATTGGCGATAAACCAAACCGCGCTGCACTGATCACTTTATTGCTCTGTGTGCTGATAGTGATTTTACCTGTGCTGGCGATAGGCGCTGCTTTTATTCAGGAAGGCATAGCCTTTTACGACAAAATTGAAAAGGGTGAAATCAATCCGGATGGTTTTATTGAATCGATACGGCAAGCTTTTCCTGTGGTCACTGAGTTTTTAGGCCGCTTTGGTATCCAAACCGATGGCTTACGCGAAAAATTATCCTCAGGCGCCGTCGAGGCCAGTCGTTTACTGGCTAAAGAGGCCTTGTCCATAGGTCAAAACACCTTTGGTTTTATTCTGAGTTTATGTCTGATGTTATACCTGACGTTTTTCTTATTACGTGAAGGCCATCATTTAGTCGAGCTTATGGTCAGGGCTCTGCCTTTGGGTGATCAGCGTGAACGTTTGTTGTTTGCCAAATTTGCTGAGGTCACCCGGGCGACTGTCAAAGGCAATCTGGTGGTGGCTGTGGTGCAGGGCGCTTTAGGCGGGCTTATTTTCTGGCTGTTAGGTTTACCTGCTCCCATTTTATGGGGCGTGGTGATGGCCTTTTTATCCTTGTTACCGGCTGTGGGGGCTGCATTGGTCTGGTTACCTGTGTCTTTGTACTGGTACGCCACAGGTGATTGGGTGATAGCAACCATTTTGGTGGCTTACGGCGCTTTAGTTATAGGTCTGGCCGATAATATACTGCGGCCGCTTCTGGTAGGCCGGGATACCAAATTGCCGGATTATCTGGTGCTGTTTTCTACCTTAGGTGGCATTACTTTAATGGGCATTAATGGTTTTGTATTGGGCCCTATGGTCGCCGCGCTGTTTTTAGTGTTCTGGCAAATTTTTATCGATGAGTTTCAGCGACCCACTAAGCCTGAATAATCAGGCTTAGTGTGCTCGTTAATGGGCGACCAGCGTTTTGTCGGCAGGTGCTTCCAGCTGCAGGCGCTGTGCCTGGATCACCACTTGTGTTCTGTTGGTGACACCAAGTTTGCGGAAAATAGCTGTGATATGAGCTTTCACTGTAGCTTCGGAAATATGTAAATCATAAGCGATTTGTTTATTCAGCCAGCCTTCGGTTAAATAAAATAACACTTTGTATTGTTGTGGCGTCAGTTCTGCCACTTTGCTGGCCAGATCTAAGTCCGGTTGATGTTGTTGCTGATTCATCACCTGACTGTGGATAGCTGGTGGTACCCAGAGCTCGCCATCAATCACTGCACTTAAGGCTTTGCCAATTTCTGCCGGATGAGCTGATTTGGGAATAAAAGCCGATGCACCAAAGGCCATCACACGTTTAATCACGTCCAAATCATCACTGGCAGAAATGACTACTATAGGCAGAGTGGGGTATTGTTTTCGTAATTGAATCAGTCCCAAAAAACCGCAGTTACCCGGCATATGCAAATCCAGCAGCAATAAATCTGCGTCAGGATGTTCCAGCAAGGCTTCGCAGGTGGCCTCAAAGCTGTCGGTCTCTATAGTGGCTTTGGTAACAAAGGTATTGCTGATCGCGTGGATCAGTGCATTTCGAAAAAGTGGATGGTCATCCGCGACAATTAACTTTGCCATATAAACTCCTAACCCAGCCTTTGCCGGAAAGCAAAGGCTGGGTTCAGCTAAAGTGTTGTTGCTATTAATTAAACATTAGCAACTTATTGTCAACAGATTAGCGGTTTAATCTGTTTTGGATCAAGTGTTCCACTACAGAGGGATCCGCTAAGGTAGAGATATCTCCTAACTGATCGTATTCATTGGCGGCAATTTTACGCAGAATACGGCGCATAATTTTGCCTGAACGGGTTTTCGGCAAGCCAGGCGTCCATTGAATAATATCAGGGGCAGCTATAGGGGATATTTCACGACGCACCCAATCACGTACAGCTTTGGTCAGCTCGTCACTGGGTTCAACACCTACACGAGGGGCAACAAAAACATAAATGCCCTGGCCTTTGATATCGTGCGGGTAACCTACGACAGCCGCTTCGGCAATGGCGTCGTGGGCCACCAGACAACTTTCGATTTCTGCAGTGCCTAAACGGTGACCTGAAATATTTAATACATCATCCACCCGGCCTGTCAGCCAGTAATAGCCGTCTTCGTCACGTTTAGCACCATCACCGGTAAAATACATACCCTTATAAGTACTGAAGTAGGTTTGCTCAAAACGGTCATGATCACCAAAGACTGTGCGCATTTGGCCTGGCCAGCTGTCGAGGATCACTAAATTACCTTCAGCCACTCCTTCTATTAATTCACCTTCGTTGGTGACAATAGCGGGTTTGACACCAAAAAATGGCCGGGTTGCAGAACCTGGTTTTAAATCTGTAGCACCGGGCAATGGCGTAATTAAAATACCGCCTGTCTCTGTTTGCCACCAGGTATCTACGATAGGACAGTTACCTTTGCCATAAGAGGCGTGATACCAGCTCCAGGCTTCCGGATTAATAGGTTCACCGACACTGCCCAATAAGGTCAGGGAAGATAGATCGGCTCCATCTACTGCCACAGTGCCATGAGCCATTAAAGCGCGGATGGCTGTTGGTGCTGTGTACAAAATATTCACTTTGTATTTGTCGACCACCTGAGCGATACGTTTTACGCTTGGATAAGTAGGGACACCTTCAAATAAAATGCTGGTCGCACCATTAGCCAGCGGACCGTACACTATATAGGTATGACCCGTGACCCAACCTATGTCGGCGGCACACCAGTAGATGTCACCTTCTTTATAGTCAAACACGTACTGGTGCGTCATCGAGGCCCACACCATATATCCACCTGTGGTATGCAACACACCTTTAGGTTTACCGGTTGAACCTGAGGTGTAAAGGATAAAGAGCGGATCCTCAGCATTCATCACTTCTGGCTCACAATGTTTTGGCTCTTTTGCCAGAATTTCGTGATACCACAGATCCCGGCCCTGATGGAAATCTATATTCTCACCAACGTGTTTTACCACTATGACGTGCTTAGCCGGGTTTGCATCCCCTAAATGTGCCAGGGCTTGATCTGTGTTGTCTTTTAAATAAGTGAGACGACTGCCACGGGCCGCCTGATCGGAGGTGATCACCAGTTTTGAATCACAATCCTGAATGCGGCTGCCTAAAGCGTCTGGTGAAAAGCCAGCAAAGACGACAGAATGGATAGCGCCAATCCGGGCGCAGGCTAACAGTGACACGACGGCTGCTGGGATCATGGGCAAATAAATAGTCACACGATCGCCTTTGCCTACGCCTAAAGTGCGCATGGCATTGGCGAGTTGACAAACTTCGTCGTAAAGCTCCTGATAAGTGACAGCCTTTTGTACTCCGGGCTCATCACCTTCCCAATAATAAGCGACATCATTGGCCTTGGTTGGTAAATGGCGGTCCAGGCAGTTATAGCTGGCATTTAAGCTGCCGTCGCTAAACCAGTTCACATGCACCTTACCTAAATCAAAGCTGGTATCTTTCACCTTAGTAAAAGGTGTAAACCAGCTGATGCGTTTGCCATGCTCTGCCCAAAATTGTTCAGGTTGTTTCACTGACTCTTCATACATCGCCAGATACTGCTCGTTGGTCACCAAAGTTTTGGCTTTGGTGTGCTCTGGTACCGGATAAAGCTGGGCGTGACTCATTTTCAAATTTCCCCTGTCTTGTAGGCTCGATGGCTTAGTCCAATAGCGACTACCACCTGTTCTGGTTGCACTCGTTCTACCTTGTTTAAGGTGCTAACAACATTAGACCTTAGTCTAGCCAATCCGGCCATCGCCGTCTGCGTTACCACTGAATAAAAAACAATCTGCGACTAAAGGCTAATTGTCGCTTTGCTAAAAGCGAACCAAAGTTGAGTTGTGGTACAGACAATAACAACATTTTAACTTGGACCAGGAGAAAACAATGCTGACGAAAAAACCTCTTGCCAGCTTAGTGGCTTTAGCCGTTGCAGGACTATGCGGACAGGCTCAGGCTGCAGTCACCTTTGGTGATACTGAATTGACCTATGGTGGTTATATCAAACTTGATACCATGTGGACTGATACTTCAGATGGTCAGATCCCTACAGGTATTGGTCGGGACTTTTACGTACCAAGCCTGACCCCTGTTGGTGGTGAAGGTGAATCCGCCACTTTTGATGCCCATGCCCGCCAATCCCGCTTCTTCTTTAAGACAGCGACAGCGCTCGACAACGGTAAAAAAATAAATGGGACTATAGAGTTTGACATGATGGCAACACCTGATGGCGATGAACGTGTCACCAATGGGTACAGTCCTGAAATCCGCCATGCGTTTTTAACCTATGACAACTGGTTGATGGGTCAGACCTGGTCCACCTTTATGGATGTTGCGTCTTTGCCTGATAGTCTGGATTTTATCGGTAATACAGACGGTGCCATTTTCGTTCGCCAGGCCCAGGTGCGGTATACCAATGGCGGTTGGCAAGTCGCACTGGAGAACCCCGAAACAACTGTGACGCCAAATGCAGGCGGCGCCCGTATTGTCACGGACGATAACTCAGTGCCTGATGTGGTGGTCAAATACAACCATACTGCGTCCTGGGGTTCATTGGCATTTGCTGTAATGGCGCGCCAGCTATCTATTGAATCCGGCACTCTGGATGACAGCACCAATGGTTATGCGGCGTCCTTTTCCGGCAAATACAATATCTCAGCCACAGACGATATACGTTTTACCATTAATAGTGGTGAAGGTATTGGCCGTTACATAGGTCTGAACGCAAGTAATGATGCTGTGCTGGATGCCACAGGTCAGCTTGAGGCTATTCAGGCAACAGGTTATGCGCTGGCTTATAAACATAGTTGGGATAATAAATGGCGTTCCAGTTTTATCTATTCTGCGCTGGAGATAGATAATGAAGCGAATCTGACAGGTCTTGCGGTCACAGACAGCACCAGTAGCTATGCGGTCAACCTGATTTATCAGGCTGCCAGCAAGCTGATGTTCGGTGTGGAAGTCCGTCATGCAACCCGGGAAATTTTATCCGGTGCTGAAGGTGACTTAAACCGCGTGCAATTTAGTGCCAAATACGACTTCTGATCATCAATTAAAGAACTGACAGCCATAGTTGTCAGTTCTTTCCCCCCAACAACCACAAAAAAGTCTCTTTTTCGCCCGTTTTGCTTTATTTCTGAGCGAACGATCACGAA
>CAMLSF010000034.1 GCA_946482615.1 uncultured Chromatiaceae bacterium
GGCAACCAGTTCATGCCATCGAGCATGCAATTTAAGTTGAACAGAAATGGGTGGGCGCCCTGCAGACGCTCTATGCTGTAGGTTTCGCTGGCGCTGCTTAAAAGAGCTATACCACCAAAAGAGATAGCCCAATTGGCAAAAGCCATCAGGTCTATTGTCGCGCCGTTTTTCGGTTGCAATTCGTTGGAATCAATGGCTTGCTGCAGCAACAGATCGACCATCTGCGTCACTTCCTTTTCAAGCTCTTGTTGCACTGTTATTCGGGCTGGCGAGCTTTTTTCCTGTACCCAGGGGGACTTAGCCGTCAGTAGACAACTAAATAAAATGGGCTGCATTCTGGCTGACAATAAATAGGCCTGATGTAAAGCCAGAGCTTTTTCTCTGCTGCTGCCATTAAACAATTCAGCTTTTTTAAATAAGCTGATTTCATGTCGTAAAGCAGTGTTGCACAGTGCTGTGATCACATCTTCTTTGCTGGAAAAATGATTGTAGATAGTACCTTTGGAATAGGGACTGGCTGCCGTCAGTTTATCCATGGTCAAATTGGTGTAACCTTCGGCCTCGACCAATTGATGGGCTATCTGCAGCAACTCCTGCTCACGGTCTGCTATAGCTTGCTGTTTTTTGCTAAATCTCTGCTGCAAAGGGCAGCTACGATGCTCTTTGTTTGCTATGTCACACAAAAACTTCAGCATTAATACTGTCCTGTCTGCTGCACTAAAGCTTTAGCTTAGTCCGGGCCTGCTGCAAGTGAGGCCGGCATAAGGCAAAAGTCAAAGGGCGGGTCAGTAATGGATAAGCGGCCAGCAACACCAGAATAGTGACAGTACTTTGCCACGACTCCCATTGGGCTATGACTAAAAACAATGGAATTAAAATGGCCAGCTTCAACAGGTTCAACAACAGTTTTTGCGGAGTTGGGACCTGCTCAGTGGCTGCACGGATCACCTGCATCCGCTCTGCGAACTTTAAACCTGCAAGTTCCGGAATGGAATGGCTACCAAAATACATCAAAGACTCCTTAAAAACAGGCCCTGTCTGAACAGGGCCTTTTGCTCGACTCATCACTATCAAAGAGATTTGATCTGAGCTACTACATCAGTTAAGGACAGCATCAGCTTCTCACCGGTCAGACGGTTTTTCAGCTCGACTTTCTGCTCATCCAGATTACGTTCACCCACTATGATGTGATAAGGCACCCCCACCAGTTCCATATCGGCAAACATCACACCAGGACGTTCTTTCCTATCGTCAAACAGTACTTCAAAACCTGCTGCTGTCAGCTCTTTGTACAACTGCTCTGCCGCGTCTTGAATACGCACTGATTTGTGCATATTCATTGGCACTATAGCGACCTGAAACGGCGCTATAGCAACAGGCCATTTGATGCCATATTCGTCATGGTTTTGTTCAATAGCAGCAGCGACAATACGGGAGACGCCGACGCCATAACAGCCCATGGTCATGATCTGGTGTTTGCCTTCTTCATTCAGTACACCGGCTTTCATCGCGGCAGAATAACGGTCACCCAGCTGGAAAATATGACCTACTTCAATGCCACGGCGAATGACTAAATGACCTTTACCACAAGGGCTTGGGTCGCCTTCCACCACGTTACGTAAGTCTGCCACCTGATAGCCGTTGATATCGCGATCGAAGTTTACGCCAGTGAAGTGGAAACCGTCTTTATTGGCGCCTGTGACAAAGTCAGCTAAGTGTGCTGCAGCATGGTCGACGATCACAGGAATAGTTAAGCCGACAGGGCCTACTGAACCCGGTTTAGCACCTGTTACGGCCAGCACTTCGTCTTCTGAAGCAAATTGCAGTGGAGAGGCAACCAGCGGGTGTTTTTCCGCTTTGATTTCGTTTAAGTCGTGATCGCCACGCAGTACCAAAGCCACTAAAGTCTGAGGCGCTTTTTCGTCAGCTTTACGGGCATACACAATTAAGGTTTTGGCGATAGCAGAGGCGTCGACTTTTAACAAAGCGGACACTTCATCAATAGTTTTGGCGTTTGGTGTAGCTACTTCAGCCTTGGCTTGAGTCGCAGCAGGGCGCTCGCCCGCAGGCGGCAGCGCTTCAGCTTTTTCGATATTGGCGGCGTAGTCGCTGCCATCCGAAAATACAATGGCATCTTCACCGGATGCGGCCAGAACGTGGAATTCGTGTGACATGCTGCCGCCAATGGCGCCTGTGTCCGCCAAGACAGGGCGGAAATCCAGGCCTAAGCGGGTAAAGATATTGCAGTAGGCCTGATACATAGCGTCATAAGTCTGCTGCAAACTTTCCTGACTTAAGTGGAAAGAGTAGGCGTCTTTCATTAAAAATTCGCGCGCTCGCATCACACCAAAACGTGGACGGCGTTCGTCACGGAATTTGGTCTGAATTTGGTATAAATTCACCGGCAACTGCTTGTAGCTGCTGATTTCTTTGCGCACTAAATCTGTGATCACTTCTTCGTGAGTTGGGCCTAACACAAAATCACGCTGATGACGGTCTTTAAAACGCAGCAGTTCTGCGTCCATTTTTTCCCAGCGGCCGGATTCCTGCCAAAGTTCAGCGTGCTGAACCACAGGCATCAGAACTTCAATGGCACCGGCTTTGTTCATTTCTTCGCGGACAATAGCTTCTACTTTACGTAAAACCCGCAGACCACTGGGCAACCAGGTGTATAAACCTGACGCCAGACGACGCACCATACCGGCACGTAGCATCAATTGGTGGCTGATAATTTCGGCATCGGCCGGGGTTTCTTTCATCGTAGAGAGTAAATACTGACTTGTCCGCATAATAGTTCCGTGAGTTTTAAGTTTAATAATTCAGTACGAGGCGACATTCTACCAAGAGCCTTAGTTTGGCAGTAGTTTAATCTGATGTTTTATCCATTCAGTGGTCAGATTTTGTCCTGCAACCATGCCACCTAAGCTGTACAGCTCGTTGTTTATTGTCACCAATGTACGTAAATCCATCACCGCAGTGGTATTTTCAGCTTTCAGCCAGCTTTTGTCCGTTAACGAATACACCCAAACTTCTGCTGAAGGCTCCGCCGCTGTGCCGTTATAGCCAATGCCGTTGTAGTTATAGGCGGTTTCACTGCCACCAATAAATACGATCAAATCTTTGCCATCCTGCTTTATAGCTGCCGCTGCCATACGGTAACGGGCTTTGCCTGTTGGGTGCTGGATTTGTTGCCAACTGATCCTATTAGCGTCGGTTTTATTGATTTCACCTAACCAGCACTGAGCTGAAGTTTCATACTGGCGCGGCAGGCTTTGGTAACTGACTTTGACGCCATCACAAAGCAGCATATGCTGGCCCGACAAGGCGCCTGCTAAACCAAAAGTCGGAGTACCGGGAAAAGGTGTGGCCTGACTCCACTTTTGAGTAAAGTTATCAAAGATTTGTACCAGATTGACATTACCATCCT
Source organism: uncultured Chromatiaceae bacterium (assembly GCA_946482615.1). Next base: position 3,428 of record CAMLSF010000034.1, read on the forward strand.
GCGACCAGCCGCTGGTCAGATAAATGTATCTGTTGTTATAAGCCAGCGCGACGCTGTCATCGACGGCGACAGGCATATCCGGCAGCTTGTTATAAGCTTTGGTTACAGGGCTGTAGCGGTAGCCTTCAGCACTGGAGACTTCAGTACCATTGGCTGCAACTGTGTAGCCGCCAAAAATAAAAAAGTGATTTTGCAGGGCCACACCTGAACTGGCCAGCCGGCCACTTAAACGCTGACGACTGGGCACTGCAGGGGCTTTCAGCCAGGTCGGCTCGCCCACAGTCCATTGCCAGACTCTGTTATGCACATCGGCGTGTGTCTTCCCGGAGGCCAGTCCCATAAAGCTGGCGACATAAGTACGACCAGCCACACTGGTCGTCATAACCAGATTATTGCTGACGGCTTCGGGCAAAGCGGGCAGAGTTGCAGCATGAAGCCATAGAGGAGCACTAAGAGTCAGACAGAGGCTGAGTTTTGTGATCCTGTTGTTTTTCTTTAACATGCCTGATTTCGGTAACATGATTGTGTACTCCATTCACTGTCCATTTGATATTAAAGTGATACAGCGTCATGCCATAGCTCTGTTGTTCCGCTTTTTGTTTTTTATAAGGAGGCCGCGGATCTTGTTTTAACACCTTTTCTATCAAAACTGCTAATTCGGGCAGATCTTTTTGTCGCTGACAAAACTCCAATACTGCAGGCTCAAAACTGACTGTCATATCTGTTTCCGGTGCAGCATCGGCAAAACCTCCTGCGGCCTCTGGCAAGGCATCGGCGTAGGGCAAGTAAGGTTTAATGTCCAGTATTGGCGTGCCATCCAGCAGATCGACACCTGAGAGCTGAATAATCAAACGGCCTTGTTTACGCACTACGCCTTCGAGTTTTACGACAGAAAGGCCAATTGGGTTTGGTCTGAAGGTTGCCCGGGTAGCAAATACGCCTTTTTTTTCGTTGCCACCTAAGCGTGGTGGCCGCACCAGTGGTGACCAGCCTTTATCTGCGGTTTCATGAAACACAAAGACCAGCCATAAATGACTGAAGGCTTCAATGCCACGTACAACTGCATCATCGTCATAACCCGGTTCTAAAACCAGTTCAGCTTTCGCTTCAGCAATCAGACCGGGCTGGCGGGGTATAGCGAACTTTTGTTTATAGGGTGAGCGGATGGTGCCCAGCACCTGCATTTGATAAGAGGGCATCAGTTCCTCAGAAGATAAAAAACGGCAGAGAGCGAAAAATGAGTTCTATTATGGCGTTGCAGGCAACAAAGGACAAGTAAGACCCCAAAAGCACTCTGACAGAAAATAACTTTACATTAGTGTTAAAACTTGGGATTAATAGAGGCAGTTGCTCCGGATGATGCGCAGCGCACACCAAAGAGCGGTTTAAGCCGCCGTTTATAAAACAACCAAACCACCTGAATCCACTTTGTTTATACGGCAAACTTGCTGTGTTTTTGCTATGGCTTGACGAGAGTTTATGATGGAAAAGAAAGTTTTATTAATTGAATGCCCGGATTCAAAAGGTTTAATTGCTCAAATTACCAATATTTGCTACAAACACCAGCTGAATATTATCCGCAATACAGAATATGTAGACCCGGATTCAGGTCAGTTTTTTATGCGGACTCAGCTTGAGGGAATATTTAATGACAAAACCCTGATGCTGGATTTAGACAGGGCTTTACCTCAGGGCAGTAGTCGTCAGCTGGTAGCAGCCGGGCGGAAAAAAGTAGTGATACTGGTCACCAAAGAAGCGCATTGCCTCGGTGATATTTTAATGAAAGTCTATGACGGCTCGTTGAAACTGGATATAGCGGCGGTCGTGGGCAACCACCCGGATTTACAAAGTCTGGCTGAAAAATTTGATATTCCATACCACTTTGTCAGTCACCTGAATTTAAGCCGTGAGCAACATGAAGCGGCGCTTCGGCAGGTGATAGACCCTTATCAGGCGGATTATTTAGTGCTGGCGAAGTTTATGCGTGTATTAAGCCCAGCCTTTGTCGCCCATTACAAAGAGCGGATTATTAATATCCATCATAGTTTTTTACCTGCCTTTATCGGTGCCAATCCTTATCATCAGGCGCATAAAAGAGGCGTTAAAATCATCGGCGCTACCGCGCATTTTGTTACTGACGATCTGGACGAAGGTCCAATTATCAAACAACTGGTGACCCCGGTGGACCATACCTACAGCGCTATGGATATGGTGAAAGCGGGCCGCGATGTTGAAAAAAATGTGCTGAGTAAAGCCCTGCAACTGGTGCTGGAAGACCGGGTTTTTGTACATGGCAATAAAACAGTGATCCTGTAAAAAATATTCAGATCAGTAGCTTGGTTCGATTTTTTCCCAAAGCGCACTAAGCTGATTAAAACGACTGAAGGGTAGAGCTTATGTCTGGTAAAAGGACAGTAGAATTCCGTTTTTTGGCAGAACCTACTCATGTCAACTTTGGTGGCAAAGTGCATGGTGGTATGGTGATGAAATGGATAGATCAGGTGGCTTATGCCTGTGCCGCAGGCTGGAGTGGTTTGTATTGTGTCACAGTCTCTGTCGGCACTATCCGCTTTCGCCGGCCTATCTTGGTGGGGCATCAGGTGGAATTGATAGCCCGTATTGTCTACACAGGCACCACCAGTATGCATGTGCTGGTGCAGGTGCGCTCAGGCGATACCAAAGGCGATGAGATGCTGGAAACCAACCACTGCATTATCAGTTTTGTCGCTTTGGATGCACAAGGCAATACAGCAGCAGTGCCTGCCTGGCTGCCAGAAACAGCAGAAGACAGGTTTTTGCAGCAGTATGCTATGAAAACCAAGGCTTTTTCGCAGGAGGTTGAGCAGGATATGCTGGATTATTATCAGGAGAAAACCAAATGAACCCGTTTTGTTTAAAACAACTCTGTTTAATCGCTGCTTTTTTTAGTTTCGCCTCTTTTGCGGCTGAACCTGTATTGCATCCTGAATTGGAAATCTTCCGTCCTTTTTTAAACAGCCACTGGGAGGGGGATTTAACAGAGCCGGGTAAAGAGAAAAAAATGATCGACAGGTCAGTCTGGAGCAGGGCTTTAAACGGTCAGGCTATTAAAACTGTGCACTCCATTAATGATGGCGACTATGGTGGCGAGACCATGATTTTCTGGGATCAGCAGCAGAAAAAAATTGCTTATTATTATTTCACCACCGCAGGTTTTTATACTCATGGCACTATGACCTACAATCCTGATACAAAAAGTATCGAAGCATTGGAAAAAGTAGAAAACAATGCGCAAGGCATCACGCAAGTGCGCTCGCATTCGGTGCTGGATCCAACAGGAATACTTCAGATTAGTTCGGAGTATTTACAGAATGGAAAGTGGGTAAAAGGGCACAGCGCTTCATATAAACGGGTGCCCCAAACGGAAGTAAAATTCCACTGAACGTAATTATTTCTCGCTGATAAATTCTTCAACCGGCTCCAGTGCGTAGATATTGTCTATCTGGGTAGCACTGGAGTGGCTGACTCTTAAGTCTTTAATATGACCGTTACGCAGGCTGTACACCCAGCCATGCACAGTCAACTGCTGACCACGCTCCCAGGCGTCCTGTACAAAACTGGTGTGACAAACATTACGCACCTGTTCCATCACATTCAGCTCACACAAGCGGTTAACTCTTTGACCATCATCTTCAAAGCTGTCCAGTTCTTCTCTGTGCAATGCATACACATCTTTGATATTACGTAACCAGTTGTCGACAAAACCGATGCGCTGTTTGTTCATTGCTGCTGCCACACCACCACAGCCATAATGACCACAAACAATAATGTGCTTGATTTTCAGGATATCGATAGCGTATTGCAGCACCGACAAACAATTGATGTCGGAATGCAGTACCAGATTGGCTACGTTGCGGTGCACAAATAACTCACCAGGCAGTAAGCCTACGATCTCATTGGCAGGAACCCTGCTGTCAGAGCAGCCTATCCATAAGTATTCAGGAGCCTGTTGTTCTGAGAGCTGCTTAAAAAAGCCCGGAGCTTCCTGCTCAACCCGCTCAGCCCATGCCCTGTTATTGGCAAATAATTGTTTGATGGAACGCATTGAATCACCCTATAGAAAACTGGCGTTACGATAACAGATCTTACCCAAGGTGGAACACCGACCAGCAACCACTTTAGCAGACTATCAGAGAAACAGATTCAGCCGGGGTAAATCTGTTTGGCGGCCTACTGGCGCTCAGGGTATGATAGAACAATAAGTTAAGATTCTTCTGAAGGAACCATATTTTATGGTGAAGTTAAAAAAAGCAGTGATCCCAGTGGCAGGTTTAGGCACCAGGATGTTGCCTGCGACCAAAGCTATTCCAAAAGAAATGCTGCCAGTGGTTGATAAGCCTTTAATCCAGTATGTAGTTGAAGAAGCTGCAGCCGCAGGTATTACCGAGATAGTGCTGGTGACTCATTCCAGTAAAAACTCGATAGAAAACCATTTTGATACCAGCTTTGAACTGGAGAACCAACTGGAAAAGCGTGTGAAGCGCTCTTTGCTGGAAGACGTGCGGTCCATTAACCCAAAAAACGTCACTGTTATTTCAGTACGCCAGCCTGTGGCTTTAGGCTTGGGGCATGCTGTGTTGTGTGCAGCTCCGGTTGTAGGCAATGAACCTTTTGCGGTGATTTTGCCCGACGTCTTGATTGACAAATATCATGCAGATGCCCGTATTCATAATTTAAAAGCTATGATCCAACGCTTTGAAACCACAGGTGCCAGCCAGATCATGGTCGAACCTGTACCAGCTCTGGAAGTAAATAAATACGGCATAGTTGATATATCGGGTGAACAGTTAGTACAGGGACAATCGGCTTTAATCCGTACTATGGTTGAAAAACCTGAGATTGAAGATGCACCTTCTAATCTGGCTATTACCGGACGTTATGTATTGTCAGCTAAGGTGTGGGATTTATTACGTCACACAGCTCCGGGGGCAGGTGGCGAAATTCAACTGACAGACGCCTTACATCATTTATTATTAATTGAACAGATTGAAGCTTATCATTTACAAGGCAAGTCTCATGACTGTGGTAGTAAAATAGGTTACCTGAAAGCCGTAGTTGAATATGCGCTTCAGGATAAGAAGTTATCAGATGATTTTCGTAACTATCTGAAAAATCTGAGTCTGTTAAAAGACTGATAGTGGTAAAACAACTGTTTTTTTGTGGGGATTTTTATTATATTTATTAAATAAGATTATATTCCTCTTTAATTTGTAAGATTGATTCTGTACTATCATTCGTAGTATTTATCCACGGGAGATTTTCATGTCATTGTTACTTGATAAAAAAGAACTGAAAAAAGCCGCGAAAGAAATCACGACAGTGAAATTACATGAAGTGATTGAGACGTTAAATGCTGTATTGGCTGAACGTCAAAAAGAAACTGAAGTGTTATCTCAGATCCGTGCTTTGGCAAAAGCTCAGGGTTTTACTCTTGAACAACTGGGTTACCAATTAAACGCCGATGTGGTGGTCAGTCATGATGATGATTCCGAATCAAAAGGCAAACGGCCTGTTAAGCCAAAATTTAAAACCATCAATAAAGAAAGTCAGTTTTTCTACGTCGATGCAGGTAAATTACATTTACTGAAAACTCATACGATGAAAAAGGCTTTAGTGGACCGTGGTATTAAAGTAGTGCCATTCCATAAAGTAGATAGCAAATACAGTAAAGACATTGAAGCTTTATTGGCCGAAGCCGGTGCTCAGGCGGTAGAGAATTTCAATAGTAAAGTAGACGTATGGAATGCCTACGCTCAGGCAAACGGCGAAGAAATTCTGTCTAAAAAGTAATTTGCTTTAAGTTACTCTTTTTAAAAAAACCGGCTTGAGCCGGTTTTTTTATGGAGAGACTGTATCGTGCAACTGCAGGGGCCTGGTTGCTGCAATCAATCACTATTTCTGCTGTGCATCCAGCGACTGGCCATTCACAGCTTTGCTGTCATCACTCATTAAATACAAGTACACCGGCATAATTTGTTCAGCCGTTGGCAAACTTAACTGATCTTCGCCTGGATAAGCTTTGCTACGCATTTTAGTGCGGGTGGCTCCAGGGTTAATGGCGTTGACACGCAGCGTGGAGCCTTCGTATTCAGCGGCCATCACTTGCATTAATCCTTCAGTCGCAAACTTAGACACTGCATAACCACCCCAATAGGCTTTACCCTGGCGGCCCACACCAGAAGAGGTGAACACAATAGAGCCTTGTGGTGCCAGTTTTAACACAGGGACCAGAGCCTGACTCATTAGCATGGCCGCAGTAACATTCACCTGAAGGATATCCTGCCAGGTAGGCAAATCCAGATGTTCAAACGGACTTAATACCCCAAGCATACCTGCGTTGTGCAGCACACCATCGAGCTTGCCAAACTCAGCTTTAATAGTGGCAGCCATATCCTGATAGTGTTTCGCTGTAGCCCCTTTTAAATCCAGCGGAACTATAGCTGGTTCTGGCCAGCCGGCAGCCACTATCTCATCGTACACCGCAGTCAGCTTACTGGTCGTTTTGCCTAATAAGATCACAGTAGCGCCATGTTTCGCGTAACAAAGTGCCGCCGCTTTACCTATACCGTCACCTGCTCCTGTGACCAGAATAACTTTGTCTGCCAGTGCCTGTGGGCTTGCTTGATAATTGAACATAAATAGGAGTCCCAGCCGTTTAAAAACGGCGGCAGCATACCTGCTCTGTATTAATTTTGCACCTTTCTTCAACAAGCTTGATTTTGAGCTAGCGAATTTTTTCTGATTGGGTTAAGTTTAACTGGTCGTAGCTGTTAAAAGCTAACATCACAAAAACGAATGACCCCTCTAGGTAACTATCGGGGCAGAATAAGAAAAATACAGGACACGGGGAGAAGATATGAACAAGCTTTTGCTTAGCTTTGCTATTGCCAGTGCATTAGGTTTAGCCGGTTGCGGTGGCGAATCACTGGACGAAATTAAAGACGATACTCAAACAGGTGGTGAGGTTCAGATCCCTTTATCACGTGTAGTCTATGACCCTGCCAACGGTGTGTTATCACCACCAAACGATTTGTTATTACAAGGTACCACAGATGGTACTTTGTTTATGCCGGGTGAAAAAAATGCGGCTGGTGCTCATATTGATGCACCAAATTATGCAGATCCTTCAACGGCCTTAGGTGCATTAGATGGCTGGTCAACGCAAAACCCATTTACTATAGCGCTGAACCTGACCTCTGGCGTGACCTTAGATGCCGCCAGCGTGCAACAGGCAGGTTCTGTGTATCTGGTGGAGACCCTGATGGGTGACCCGGCCTCGTCTGATGCAGATTGCCGGGCTGTACCACGTGGTGCAGCCTGTAAAGCTGTGGGCAGTCTGACCTTTGGTGATGATTATATAACCCGTGCCAGTGGCAATAATATTGCTGTGATCCCATTAAAGCCATTAAAACCAGCCACCACTTATATTCTGGTGTTTACTAACAATTTAAAAGACAGTGAAGGTCGCTCTGTTGCTCCTTCTACAACGTATGAGTTAGTGAAACAAGACATTACCACTAAGCCATTAGGTACAGCCGCTCAGCTGGCGTTACAAGGGGTGATCAATAGTTTTGAAAATGCTGTGTCTGCAGAGTCCATCAACAAAGCTGACATTATTTACACAGCAGCTATTACCACTCAGTCAACAGCTCCGGTCTTTGCCACTATCAAACAGTTAATGGCACCAAGCGCGTTAAATAACACACCTCCTTCAGTGCAGCTGACGAATACTGGTGCTGTGGTCTCGGATGTATTGTTCCCGGGACAAACTGTGGCGGACAGTCTGGCTGATCCACGTTTTATTTTTAAACTTGCCAAACTCTACACTGGTACTATTAACCTGCCTTACTATTTAGGCGCCGCAACAGCTGAAAATCCAACGGCACCATTAAGCACGCGCTGGACTGCTCGTTGTGACTCTGGTGCTATTATTGCCTCCTTAACTGATGCTCAAAAAACTGCGCTCGAAGCCGCTATTACCGATCCTGTACAGGCGGGTAATGATGCATTTTGTAAAGCGGCGTCTAATGGCGCTTTACGTGACTTTGGCTTAGATAAACAACGTCACCTGACGAAGTTTAACGTGATCCCTAAAGTAAACAGCACTCAGACCCTGGCCGTACAGGTGACAGTGCCTGATGAAGTGCGTGGTGCCGCTTTAGGTTTAGTCAAACCTGCAGCAGGCTGGCCTGTGGTGATACTGCAACATGGTATTACCTCCAGAAAAGAAGATATGTTAGCCATTACAGGCGCATTATCTGCCCGTGGTTTTGCCACTATTGCGATTGATCACCCGTTACACGGTAGCCGTGGTTTTGGTGCGTTAAACGCCAGTAACGGCAATGCAACTGTCTATATGAACCTGTCGAACTTATTGGTGACCCGCGACAACTTACGTCAAAGTATCGCCGACATGCTGGGCTTGCGTTTAGGTATGAACTTTAATAACCAGCCGGGTTTATTAAATACTCAGGACGTACAGTTCTTAGGTCACTCGTTAGGTGCGATTTCAGGCACTTCTATGGTGGCTTTGGCTAACAGCACGACGGGGAATGCACAACTGGATGCCTTATATAAAATTCAGTCTGCCACTTTAGCTATGCCTGGTGGTGCTGTGGCTAACTTCCTGCTGGAGTCCGCTTCTTTTGGTCCTACCATTAAAGCCAGCGTATTGTTAGGTGCAGGTGGTACTACTGCAGCGGCTTACACTGAGTTTGCGACAACGAACAGTTGTGGTGCCGGTCAGAGTGCTCCTTATGCAGCTTGTTTTAACTCTTTTGTTGAAGCCCTGGCGGTTTCTAACCCGACAGCTCTGGCGGCGTTAAACGCTTCTTTTGCTTCTTTTGCTTTTGCAGCACAAACAGTGACAGATGCGGGTGATCCAAATAACTATGCATCTTTGCTGGTGGCTTCTGAAACTCCAACTTACATCATTGAAGTAGTTGGTGATCAGGCTGAGCAATTACCGGATCAGGTGATCCCAAACAGAGCTGTTGGTATGCCTCTGGCAGGTACTGAACCGCTAGCCGCCTTATTGGGTGCATCAGCAGTAAATAACGTTGCTGGTACTTATCCTGTGGTTGGTACTGCATTAAGTCGCTTTATTGCCGGTGGCCACAGCTCAATTCTGAGCCCAACAGCAAGTGCCGCAGCCACTGCAGAAATGCAGGGCCAAAGTGTCAGCTTCTTTATGAGCCGTGGTGCTGGTGTTGTTGTCACTAATGGTGCTGTGATGGCTCCGGCGAACTAAACATCAATACCCGTGAAAAGCCCGGCTCTGATGCCGGGCTTTTTTATATCCAGGGATGGATGGTATGTCGAAAATGCAGGAGCATATTTTCGACGATATCCAGGGATGGATGGTATGTCGAAAATGCAGGAGCATATTTTCGACTTATTCATTACCATCAAGCTACAATGCCTGCAGTTTTTCTTGAAAAGGAATCGAAGTGGAATTTTTATATCAATACGGCTTATTTTTAGCCAAAACCGCCACTGTGGTGGTTGCCCTTGCTGTGATTATTGTTCTGATCGTATCAGTTAAACAAAAGGCGAAAAAAGGTGAGCTGGAGTTTAGCGATCTGTCGGAAAATTACCGCGAGCTAACGGCTGATTTACAACAACAGCTACTGGATAAAAAAGCCTATAAAGTCTGGAGTAAAAACCAAAAGCAAAATGATGAGCCAAAAGAGCGGCTTTTTGTGCTGGATTTTAATGGCAGTATGGATGCTCATGAAGTGGAAGCCTTGCGTGAAGAAGTCACAGCTGTGTTGGCTGTTGCGACGGGCGCAGATGAAGTTCTGATCCGGCTGGAAAGCCCGGGTGGGGTAGTGCATGGTTATGGGCTTGCCGCTTCTCAGCTGGACAGAATTAAGCAGAAAAATATTCGTCTGACGGTCGCTGTCGATAAAGTTGCTGCCAGCGGTGGTTATATGATGGCTTGTATTGCAGACCGTATCTTAGCTGCACCTTTTGCTATTCTGGGTTCTATTGGTGTGGTGGCACAGTTACCCAACTTCCACAAATTATTAAAGAAAAATCATATAGATGTAGAGCAATTCACTGCAGGTGAATTTAAACGCACTGTCACAGTCTTTGCTGAAAATACCGACAAAGGTCGTGAAAAGTTTCAGCAGGAGCTGGAGCAGACTCACACTTTGTTTAAAGACTTTGTGTATAAACACAGACCTGTACTTCAGATGGATAAGGTAGCCACAGGTGAGCACTGGTTTGGTTATCAGGCGCTGCAGTTAAATTTAATCGATCAGCTGCAAACCAGTGATGACTATCTGGTTCAGCAGTTTGCTAACAAAAAAGTGGTCCAGGTGAAGTATCAGATCAAACGTAAACTGGCAGAAAAAGTAGGTTTAGCTGCAAGTACAGCCTTCACCACAAGTCTGAACAAGTTAACTAACCTGAGTTTTTGGCGTTAAGTTATGCAGTCTGAGTTTTGGCACAATTGCTGGCAAAATCAACGGATTGGCTTTCATCAATCCGACGTTCATCCACTTCTGCCTGTACTGTTATCACAAGTAAGCCCGAGCAGTTCTGAGGTTATTTTTGTGCCTCTGTGTGGTAAAAGTCTGGATCTGTGGTGGTTATCGCGGCAAGGCCGGGTGATGGGGGCTGAGCTGTCTGAACTGGCCTGTCAGCAGTTTTATCAGGAGCAAGAACAAGCATATTCAGTTTCAGCACAAGGTGATTTTCAGCGTTTTAGTCATCCCGCTGTGGATATATGGCAAGGGGACTACTTCGGCTTAAAGCCAGAGCAATTAGGAGAAATTGGCCTGATTTATGATAGGGCGGCGTTGATCGCTTTACCTTCTCAAATGCGAATTGACTATGTAAAGCAGTTAAAACTCTTATGTCCTGGACCTGTTTCATTGTTGCTGCTGAGCCTGGAGTATCCGCAAGAGGAAATGTCAGGCCCGCCTTTTTCCGTGACCGAAAGCGAAGTCAGAGAACTGTTTGATTTTGCTACAGCCGTTGACTTGATCGCAATACGGAATCTGACAGGACGATTTTTTGCTCAGCGCCAGTTTAACGTCAGCAGGCTTGTTGAAAAAGCCTTCCGGATCTGTTGGTAACAGTCTAGCTGAATGAAAAGACGCCGCATAAAGCGGCGTCTTTTTTACAAGGATGTTTAAAGGTTTCTACCCGCATCCGGGTTATTAAAACAAGCCTCGTCAAACTGATGTTCGCTTTTAGCAATAAGGCAAGACACCATAGCATCACCACTGATATTAACAGCGGTACGGGTCATATCTAACAGACGATCGACACCAATAATCAGCGCTATACCTTCGACAGGTAAACCCACTTGTTGTAATACCATAGCCAGCATAATCAAACCTACACCAGGCACACCAGCAGTACCTATAGAGGCCAATGTAGCTGTTAAAATTACCATCAGATAATCCATAGTGGTTAACTCAATCTGGAATACCTGGGCAATAAAGACGGTCGCTACCCCCTGCATAATGGCCGTACCATCCATATTGATGGTGGCACCTAAAGGGATGGTGAAGGATGCGATATTGTTGCTGACACCGAGTTTTTTAGTGGTCGTTTCCATATTGACTGCCAGAGTGGCATTGCTGCTTGACGTACTGAATGCAAACAAAGCTGCATCTTTCATTTTGCGGAAAAACATCAAAGGGCTTAAACGGCCAAAGACTTTTAAGAAGGTGCCATAAACCACAAAACCGTGAAACACTAAAACAAACAGCACAGTGGCAAAATACCAGACCAGGCTGCCCATATCTTTCATATCCAGTGTAGTGAATAACTTCGCCATCAGGAAAAATACCCCATAAGGGGCTAAAGCCATCATAAAGCCAACCAGCTTCATCACCACTTCGTTTAAATCATTAAAGAAATCCCGTACCCGCACTCCGGCTTCGCCACTCATGGCGACTGCCAGACCAAACAACACTGAGAACACAATAATTTGCAACATTTCCCCTTTGGCCATAGCATCGACCGGATTACTTGGGAACATGTTGATAAATACTTCGGCGATAGAAGGTGCCGTTCCTGTCTGGAAGCTTGAATCTGCCACCATATTGACGCCTGCCCCAGGTGAAACCAACACCGCAAAGAAGATAGCCAGGGCTATGGCTATAGCTGTGGTTAAGGTGAATAAACCCATGGCTTTTGCACCCAGCCGCCCCAGCGTATTCGGATCACTTAACGAACTGGTGCCACAGACTAGCGAAACAAAAACCAAAGGCACAACCAGCATTTTTAAACTGGCAACAAAAATTTGTCCGCCGACATGAAATATACCTTCGACAAAAAATGCCCTTAAGCCCAGTTCTGCACCAAACAAACTTAAGGTTCGTTCGGCTTCGCCAGCCAACAGGAATTTAAAGAATGCACCGACCAGAATACCCAGTGCCATGCCGATCAGAATACGTGGGGTAAGACCTAATTTCTTTTTTGACGTCATTTCTATTTTTTTATCAGACCAGAAAATGCCGCCTAGCCTACCAGTTTGCGAGCCAAAAGAAAAACCGCAACTGCCGCAATTATTTTCTGCTTTGGCTTAACCCTGTGCGAAAGTTTCGACTAAGCTAGAATAATTACAATAAGTTAGCGCATCCAAGGGAGAATCCAGATGCTTAGAATCCGCTGGTGCTTTGTCATCGTTGTTTTGGCTTTATTGGCGGCATGTGGTGGCGGTGGCGGCACTATCAGTGATGACGGTGGTGGATCCACCGAAGTGATCAGTATCAGTCTGGCGTTAAGCACTACATCTGGGGTTGTGTCATCTGAGGTGAGTAAAGCTCAGCCTCTGACGTTAACCGCGACCTTATCGTCTTCCACAGGCCGCTCTATGGCGGGTCAACTGGTAACATTCAGTGTCAATGACGCACTTTTAGCAGGTTTTAATAACGAAGCAGGCACAGCCCAGACCAACAGTAATGGGGTGGCAACTATAGGGGTGCAGGTGGGCACCAAAAGTGGCGCCGGCACCATAGCTGCTACGTTGACAGGGGGACAATCTGCCACTATCAGTTTTGCTTCAGCCGGTGATGCGGACGATGTGGAACCTGAAAGGCCTGTGGGCTCCTTGCGCCTGATTGCCGATAATCTGCAGCTGGGCTCGGGTGGCACAGCTCAAGTGGCATTATCTGCCATAGTTCTGGATACCAACAACATATTACAACCCGGCGTAACAGTACAGTTCAGTGCCAGTTCGGGTGAGTTACAGGTGCTCAGTGCTGTGACTGAAGCGGATGGGGTGGCTAAAGCAACCTTATCCAGCAGTGTGGATTCCTCATTACGAACAATCACAGTGATGGCATCTGTTGGTGATAAAACTGCGACCCTTGATATCAATGTAGTCGGCACCTCGATTTTAATCAGCGCTCCCCGTTCTATGGTGTTATCGGATGAAGTCACCATCACAGCGGATTTAACTGACTTTGATGGCAAAGGTATACAAGGGCAAAGCTTAACTGTTACTTCTGCCTTAGGGAACCCTATTACCAGCACATCTCTTGTCACTGCTGGTAATAGTGGCAGAGTATCTTTCAGTTACAGGGCAAGCCAGGGGGGAACTGATGAGATCCGGGTGACCGGACTGGGCGCGACTGCTGTTGCTACTCTCAGTATTCAGTCCGATCAATTCCGCTTTTTAAACACCGAAGTGATTGAAGTACCGCTGGGTTCGGAACAGCAGCTTACAGCCGAGTGGCTGCTAAATAATTTACCTAATGCAGCCAAAGCACTGAATTTTACTACGACCAGAGGAACCTTAGGCGTACTGACTGGTAACCTGACTCAGGTTTCTGTTGATCAGACCACCAATGCTCAGGGGCAAGCCTCTGTACTGGTGACGTCAGACTTCGCAGGCTTTGCGAATATTGCAGCGACAGAGATCCGTGCTGGAGCCACCGATTTGCTGACCACTCAAACTCAGGTTGAATTTATTGCAACTGTGCCGGACACAATCAAAGTCTCGGCATTCCCCGCGCAGCTGGGGCCTGGTGAGCAAAGTGTGGTGCGTGCGGTCGTTCGGGATCAAAATAATAATCCGGTGAAAAACCGTTCTGTTGCCTTTACTTTGAATGGTGCACCGGGTGGGCAGATTAATCCCGCAACGGCTATTACTGACTCACAAGGCCTGGCCAGCACAGTGTTTACTGCAGATAACACAACAGGTGCCGGAAGTGGGGCCAATTTGAGTATTTTAGCAACAGTGCTCAATACCACGCCCTCCGTCAGTGGCAATACACCTGTTGCTGTAGGGACCAGAACCTTGTTTTTCCGTTTTGGTACAGGTAATTCTTTAGGAACACCAAGTAATTCCTTGTTTGCGCAAGAGTTTTCTATACTTGTGACAGACTCATCCGGCAATCCTGTTGCAGGACAGGAGCTGAATGTTTCTGTATTGCCCCTGAGTTACAACAAAGGTTTTTGGCTTGCTGTACCAGATCTGGTCGACTTTGAGTACTGGGACCCAGTGATTACCAGTCCAGCCTGTCAGAGCGAGGATGTGAATAACAACGGAATTCTGGATCCGGGTGAAGACTTTAATGGGGATGGGCAACTGACACCGGGGAATGTCGCTTCTGTACCCCGTACTGTGCAGGCGGACGATAACGGTATAGCAACCTTTGACTTAACTTATACCAGAGACATTGCGCCATGGACCAGAGTGTTAATTTCAGTCACGGGTTTTGCAGACGGCACGGAAAACATAGCAAGTCGTGAATACCGCACTTTAGTTTCGGGTGAATATACTTCGGATGAAACCGCAGCGCCGGCACGTAACCCCTTTGGTGAAGGAACGCTGTGCAGTGATACTGACTAACCTGACCTTGGGATAATTCAAGAGCAGAGATGTTTGGTCTCTGAGAAAAAAGGCGGAATAAATTCCGCCTTTTTAACTGCAAGGGCTGCAATTAATTGCGTTGGAACTGGTAGACAGAACCTAATTTTAAGATTTGAGTCAGTTCATCTAAAGCCTGACGACTTTCAATTAACAGCTGTGGATCAGCTAAATCATCTTCACTGATTTGGTCGCGGTAATGTTTGTCTACCCACTGATTTAACCGGGCAAACAAGCTGTCGTTCATCAGAACAGCAGGATTAACCGCCTGATGTTCTGCATCACTCATAGCCACACGCAGGCGTAAACAGGCCGGACCGCCGCCATTTTGCATACTTTGTTTGACGTCAAAATAATGCACCTGACGGATAGGTGTGCCTCGTCCTGTCAGTTGTTCCAGATATGCGGATACCGTATCGCTGTCACGACACTCTGTCGGGGCAATAATGGCCATATCACCATTAGGTAAAGTGACCAGCTGGGTGTTAAACAGATAAGTTTTTACGGCTTCTGCGACTGACACTTCAGAGGTTTTGACTTCAATAAAGTGCAAATCAGCTGCTGTGCCGAACTTACGGCGAATTTCATCCAGCTTGCTTTGGGTATCAACAAAAGCCTGTTCATGGAAAAACAGCACATTCTGGTTACCCACTGCAATAACGTCATTGTGAAATACGCCCTGATCAATCACATCCGGGTTTTGCTGCATCATCACAGCACCCTGCTCTGATAAGCCATGCAAGCGGGCAACGGCTTCACAGGCTTCCAGCGTATGGCGGGCCGGGAAGCGTTTAGGCGCTGGTTTGGATGAATCAAAGGCGTAGCGACCATAGACAAAAAGCTCGACACCTGCCTTACCATAATCGCTGCATAAACGGGTATGGTTGGCGGCACCTTCGTCACCAAAGTGATCGTTATCCGGCAAATGCTGGTGATGGGCAAAATACTTGTCATCACTGAACATGGCTTTGAGGATACGACCTGTGGTTAAAGGTTCCAGCGAGCGGTGAAACTTATTGGTTAAGTTGGCCGGAGTAAAATGAATTTTACCGTCTGCTGTATCTGCACTGGGTGAAATAGTCGCTGCATTGGCCGTCCACATACTGGAGGCTGAACAGACTGCTTTCAGCACAGCGGGGGCTTGTTTGGCCGCTTTACTTATCACTTCACTGTCCGTGCCGCTAAAACCTAAACGTCTTAAGGTATAGACGTCAGGCCTCTCCTGTGGCGCCAGTACGCCTTGTACTAAACCCAATTCAGACAAAGACTTCATCTTCTGCAAGCCCTGCTTAGCGGCTTGTTTCGGACTGGAGGTGTTTTTGGCGTTATTGAGCGAGGCAACATTGCCGATGGATAATCCGGCATAGTTGTGCGTCGGCCCGACCAGGCCGTCAAAGTTTGCTTCAAAGAACTTCATTTTTGCTTTATTCCTTCATTTTTGGGAAGGGGCACTGCTTTTATTATTATTGCGGCCGTTGCTTCATTTTTACCTGCGTACTTATAGCCACAGCCTGGTTGGCTGCGCTTTGACTACTTTATGCAGGTCCGCTGATTTATTCAGCGAAAAGTCACTAAATTGTGACCTTCTGGCATAATAATGAACTTATTCTCTTGTCACAACTTGAGTTTACGGATATACGTTAAAAAAGAAGTGCCCTGTGGCACGCGAAAAGGTCAGGGATCTCAATCATAAAATGGCGAAATCACTAGTCATAGTCGAATCACCAGCGAAAGCTAAAACCATCAATAAATACCTTGGAAATGACTTTATCGTTAAATCCAGTGTTGGTCATATCCGCGATCTGCCCACCAGCAGTAACAAAGAAAAAGCCAAAGAAGACAAGACTAAGCTCAGCAAAGAGCAAAAAGAGTATCAGGCTCTGGTTGAACGTATGGGTGTTGATCCCAACAACAACTGGCAGGCCCGTTATGAAATTTTGCCCGGCAAAGAAAAAGTTGTTAAAGAGCTGAAAGCTCTGGCTGAAAAAGCCGACACTGTTTATCTGGCAACGGACTTAGACCGGGAAGGGGAGGCGATCGCCTGGCACCTTCAGGAAATTATTGGTGGTGAGCATCAGAAGTTCAAGCGGGTGGTGTTTAACGAAATCACCCAAAACGCCATTAAAAATGCGTTTGTTGAACCAGGTGAAGTGAATCAGCACAGAGTCAATGCCCAGCAAGCCCGTCGCTTTTTAGACCGGGTTGTGGGTTTTATGGTTTCGCCACTGCTGTGGAAAAAAGTGGCCCGTGGCTTGTCCGCAGGCCGGGTGCAGTCTGTTGCTGTGCGTTTAGTGGTCGAGCGTGAGCGCGAAATTAAAGCTTTTGTGCCGGAAGAATACTGGACTGTGGCTGCTGACACACAAACCAACGCAGGAGTGAACCTGCAGCTGGAAGTGGCTAAGCAGGCCGGAAAAGCCTTCAGACCTGAAAATAAAGCCCAGACAGATGCGGCAGTGGCTTTGCTGCAAAAAGCCAGCTACAAAGTCACAGAGCGTGAAGATAAGCCATCAAGCAGCAAAGCTCAGGCGCCATTTATCACCTCAACCCTGCAGCAAGCCGCCAGCACCCGATTAGGTTATGGTGTGAAGAAAACCATGATGCTGGCGCAGCGTTTATACGAAGCGGGTCACATCACTTACATGCGTACTGACTCGACCAACTTAAGTGTCGATGCTCTGACAGCCTGCCGCTCTTACATTGAACAGAATTTTGGTGCTAAGTACTTGCCGGAACAGCCATTGAGTTATGGCAGCAAAGCCAATGCCCAGGAAGCGCACGAAGCCATTCGTCCATCCGATGTATTTGTGTTAGCCAGCAGCCTGCAGGATATGGAAGCCGATGCCCGAAAACTGTACGAGCTGATTTGGCGCCAGTTTGTCGCCTGTCAGATGCCATCAGCCCAGTACGATGTCACTACTATTACGGTTACAGCAGCGGACTTTGAATTAAAAGCCAAAGGCCGGGTATTACGTTTTGATGGCTGGACTAAAGTGCAACCTGCGCAAAAACGCAAAGACGAAGAAGAGCTGGAGCTGCCGGATGTAAAACCTGGCGAAAGTCTGGCGCTGGAGCAGTTAATCCCGGCTCAGCATTTTACTAAACCACCAGCACGTTTTAGCGAAGCCAGTTTAGTCAAAGAGTTGGAGAAGCGTGGTATAGGCCGTCCTTCGACTTACGCCGCTATTATTTCGACTATTCAGGAGCGTGGTTATGTCAAAGTGGACAACCGTCGTTTCTATGCTGAAAAAATGGGTGAAATTGTCACAGACCGTTTAGTTGAAAACTTCAGCGATTTAATGAGTTACGACTTTACTGCCAATATGGAAGTCCGGCTGGATGATATAGCTCAGGGCGAGTTGCAGTGGAAAAAGGTTCTGGACCAATTCTACGGCGATTTTTCTCATCAGTTAAAAACAGCAGAAGCAGACCCTGAGCAAGGTGGCATGCGCACCAATCAGTTTGTGCTGACCGATATTGCTTGCCCGACTTGTGGTCGTCAGATGGGCATTCGTACTGCGTCCACCGGCGTGTTTTTAGGCTGTTCAGGCTACAACCTGCCGCCGAAAGAGCGTTGCACCACCACCATGAACCTGACGCCTGGTGATGATGTGGTCGAAGTGGCCGATGATGACGAACTGGAAACCGAAGTACTGCGTCATAAAAAACGTTGTGCTAAATGTGGCACTGCTATGGATCATTACCTGATTGACGAGCAGCGTAAGCTCTACGTTTGTGGTAATAACCCGGGCTGTGACGGTTATCTGGTTGAATCCGGTGTGTTTAAGCTCAAAGGTTATGATGGCCCACTGATCGAATGTGAAAAGTGTGGTTCGGATATGCAGCTCAAGTCCGGCCGTTTTGGTAAGTACTTTGGCTGTACCAACGATGCCTGCAAAAACACCCGTAAGCTGCTGAAAAATGGTGAAGCAGCACCGCCGAAAGAAGATCCGGTGCATTTACCTGAACTCAAATGCGAAAAGTCAGACACTTATTTTGTGTTGCGTGATGGTGCCGCCGGTTTGTTCCTTGCTGCCGCGACTTTCCCTAAATCCAGGGAAACACGGGCGCCTCTGGTGTCTGAACTGGCCCGTTTTAAAGATCGGATTATGCCGAAGTTTCATTATCTGGCTGAAGCGCCTGCAGCGGATACGGCAGGCAATCCTGCGATCATCCGCTGGAGTCGTAAGACCAAACAGCAATATGTGATGACGGAAAAAGACGGCAAAGCCACAGGCTGGTCGGCCTGGTACGAAAATGGCCGCTGGGTCGTGACCAAAGAAAAAGAAAAGTAATTTCAATGCATTAAAAAAGGCGCTTAGGCGCCTTTTTTAATGTCTGAGCACTATACCCAAAGTAATTGAAGTTGCAGGGAGGCGACAAGTGAGTGAGACCCCAGGAGCATAGTTGTCCTATGTGCAATTGGATTGAGGCGAAAATGCGCACACAATGCCAAGTACATATTTTCTCTATATGTCTGGGGCGAGAGCACGCAGTCAACAAAGCTGCAGCTTCAAGTACGAAGGGGATAGTTACCACTTACGTTTAGGGGCGAACAGCACATCCAAATCGTTGTTTTCCATTTCGGCTTTTTTCTGCCTGTCGCGCAGATTACCTTCTTTTAATTCAGTGGCTATGTCTTCCAATATCGTCATTACTTCACTTTTACGAATGGTGACGTAATCGTCCACGTGCGCGCAATTTGACAAAGTGGTTAAGGCTTTTTCGTAGCATTGACGCGCTGACCCTAACATATTACCTGCCCGAGCCTGATTGCCGCGTTTAATCTGACTTTCCACGTTAATACGCAACTGCAGCATCTCCAGCCGCCTGTCTTCCTGCACTACAGTTTGAGTATCAATATTCCCCCTGGCATGTTCAGCCCGCAAAATAGTGCGCAGTTTTTTAATGCCCTGGATCATACTGATAATTTGTTTATCGTTATCCGGCATAGTTAAGCCTTCGACTGTCATATCCCCTGAGGTGGTGTCATTTAAGCGGGCTTCAGTCTCTCCGATCCGTTTCTTCAGATCTTTTGAATTGGGCTCCAGCTCCAGCATAGCTTTGAGCGTGACCACTATACGTTTGAGCAGCATTTGCACTATGCCTTTGGTAATAGGCACATTGGCTGCGTTCAGCAGAATGTCTTCTGTATCTTCCAGCAGCGATCTGAGTTTAGAAAACTCAGCGCGTTTGAGCGATGCCAGTCGCTCTTTATGTTGCTGCACGGCGTTGACAATCACGGCGATAATCACCAGTGCAACAACCAGTACAATGATAATGGTAAAAAGCATTCACACTCCGTTGAGCCCAAAGCGTTAAGGGCTTCTCTGTTAAAGCTGGTTTTTAACCAGTGTTCAAAACTGCTGTATTTTAAACATCTTTATACTAAGACCAAATCAAGGCAGAAACAGACTGAACAGTGCTCCACCATACAAACCACCATTGCTTAAGCGAATAAAACCTGTTTTACCATGATTTTTATGGGCTTTGGCAATTAACCCTGCAAAAAACAGGCCTAAACCTGTACGTCCTGCTGCTAAATTTAAATCTTTCATCAGGGTATCGGCATTGTCCAGCATAAATTCAGGATAACCCGGGCCGTCATCATGCAACTCTATGGCTAGACCATGTTCAGTGCGCTCAGCCCGCAATAATAATTTACTTTTGGTGTAACGTAGTGCATTGACAAACATATCATTCAGCAGGTTGCTGATCAGATCACTGTCAAAATACCAAAGCAGCTCGCTGCCGCTTTCTATCTCCACCTGAATATTTTTTTGTGCGCTGTACATTTCATTCTTAAGCAGAACTTCTTCAAATAAATCAGAGATATAATACTGATCAATTTGCAGCGGTAACTGGTTTTTTTCGATACGGTACAACGACAGTAACTGTAATAAATTGATATTCAACCGGTTCGCTTCATAGTGAATACGGGACAACTCTTCGCGGCCATTGTTGTCCAGTTGCTGCTGTTCTTGCTGCAGGTTATCAATGGACTGGATCAGCAGGCACAAAGAGTTTTTCATATCATGTGCGGCAGACGCCAGCACTGTAGCAAAGTCGATGGATGAGTCTGAACCTGACATACCGTCCCCGATGATCCTGTTGTACCGCTATTGATACACAAACAGCAGTTTTTTTAGTTACTATTGGTTATATATTCCAACTAAATCAAAATTAGTTGGAATATCCAAACGAATATGTATAGTGTTTATATCATATGCCAAGAACGGATCACTGACACATGAAATTACAACAGCTACGTTATATTGTTGAAGTTCTGAACCACAACCTGAATGTCTCTGCCACTGCAGAGAGTTTATACACCTCACAACCTGGTATCAGTAAACAGGTGCGGATGCTGGAGGATGAACTCGGCATACAGGTGTTTGGCCGTTCGGGTAAACATCTGACCCATGTTACACCAGCTGGAAGAGATGTTATTGAAATAGCTCAACAAATACTAGGAAAAGTTGAGAGCATCAAGGCCGTTGCCAAAGAACATACCTTGCCGGATCAGGGCAAGCTGAATATTGCCACTACTCATACTCAGGCCCGTTATGCGCTGCCTCCTGTGATCAGTGGTTTTATGAAGAAGTTTCCAAAAGTATCCTTGCATATGCATCAGGGCACCCCATCACAAATTGCTGAGGCTGCATCTCGCGGAGATGCTGATTTTGCGATAGCCACAGAAGCCATGCATTTATTTAGCGACCTGGTGATGTTGCCTTGTTATCACTGGAACCGCAGTGTGATAGTGCGCCACGATCATCCGCTGGCAAGCTTAAACCGCAAAATTGCGGTAGAAGATGTGGCCGAACATCCGATAGTCACTTATGTGTTTGGATTTACCGGCCGTTCAGAGCTGGATCGTGCTTTTGGTGAAAAAGGTTTAGAGCCTAAAATAGTTTTTACCGCCACAGACGCTGATGTGATTAAAACCTATGTCCGTTTAGGCTTGGGTGTGGGTGTGATTGCCTCTATGGCAATGGATAAAGAAGCGGATAAAGATCTGGTGTCCATTGACGCCAGTCACTTATTTGCGGCATCCACCACGAAAATTGGTTTTAGAAAAGGTACCTTTCTTCGTACTTATATGTATGATTTTATTGAACGTTTTGCACCACATTTAACCCGCGAAGTGGTAGAAAAAGCCAATATGCTACGCAATCAGGACGACATAGACAGAATGTTTGCTAAGTTTGAACTACCAGTTAAGTAGCTTTTCCGGAGCACACAGAGGGCCTTACAGGCCCTTTCTGTTGAGCAGCAGGGAAGGGCAAGCTTTTGCCTCAGCTTCTGACAAAGGCTCATCAGACTGGCCATACCTCTGAATACTGCCGATACCCGCCTGCATTAAATCCCATACGTTGTCTGAACTGCCAGGGCTACTGCACAGAGGTAGCAAGATCATGTTATTCCCATATTTGGATGTCTGGATGTTTACATGTCTAAATTTGGCGGTTATGCTAAATGGAGACAAAAAAATAACTGCAAGATCGGAATGAAGAAAACTGAAGATGCAGCAAGTCCGGTATCAAGGGAGTCAAGATGATCGATTTAAAACTGCTGCGCACCTTACAGGCGTTGCAACAAACCGGTACTTTGGTGGCGGCTGCTGATCAGCTTTGTCTGACACAATCGGCCTTGTCGCATCAGCTCAAAGAGGCCGAGTCCTCTCTGGGGACTGCACTTTATCTGCGTAAAAGCCAGCCTGTGAGTTTTAGTGCTCAGGGTCAGTTGTTGCTGGATTTAGCTGCACAAGTGCTGCCTCTGGTTGCACAGGCGGAAGCACAGCTTAAAGGTAAGGCTTTAAATCGTATCCGATTGGCGGTGGAATGCCATGCCTGTTTTCACTGGCTGATGCCTGCGGTCAAAGCCTTTGGCTTATTGCAGCCCAATTGCCCGGTTGAGTTTTCTGCCGAGATTGAACACAACGCGCTGGATGCTTTGCTGACGGATGAACTGGATTTGGTGCTGACGACAGATAAGCGCGAGCTTCAGGGCGTGTTTTTCGAAGCTTTGTTTGAGATGGAGCTTTGTCTGGGAGTCAGTGCCGATCATCCATTGGCGCAGCAGCCCTCTGTTCAGGCACAGCAGCTCAGGCAGGAGACTTTATTAGGTTATCCATTGCCTTTAGACCGGCAGGATTTATACCGTTATGTGCTGGCACCCCAGGGGTTGGACGCCAAATTCAGGGCTGTGGCACAAAGCAGCCAGATTTTACAGTTGATTGCTGCTGGACAGGGCGTGGCATTATTACCCCGCTGGCTGATGGAGCCTTATCGGGCTCAGGGGCTGCTGGCAGTTATTCCTATAGGAGAACAGGGTTTATTCCGGACTATGTATGCAGCCTGTCGGCAGGGGCAGCAAGAGACTAACCCGCTGCGACAGTTGTTAGAGCAAATCAGCCTGCATACTCTACTCTAATTAACCTGAACCCGGGTTAATGAGTGTCGAATCCACTTGATTTAACTAATAAAATCAAGCAATTAAA
>CAMLSF010000035.1 GCA_946482615.1 uncultured Chromatiaceae bacterium
CTGTAGCTCAGTTGGTAGAGTCCCGGATTGTGATTCCGGTTGTCGTGGGTTCGAGCCCCATCAGCCACCCCATTCTCGACTGGTTTATATGTCGGTGATTAGCGCAGCTTGGTAGCGCACTTGGTTTGGGTCCAAGGGGTCGCAAGTTCGAATCTTGCATCACCGACCATTCTCCCGGTAAAAATAACAGCAGCAATGCTGTTTTTTGCTTTCTGGCCTACTGAAAAACTGCCATACCACAAAAACTCCTCATTCTCTGTTTACTGCTGCAGATCTTTACCTTTTTCCATACCGGACTCTGTTATTACAGGCATAAAAAAAGCCTGCACAGGGCAGGCTTCTTCATGATCTATTGAGGTTTAAGCTGCAACAGATTTAGCTTTTGGCTTTTTATCAAACAAAGATTTATCCGCAGCCAGGTCCAGTGGATCAAAATCATCCACGTTAATGGTATGCAGACGGCCTTGTTCGGCCACCCGCAGCTTCTCTGCTTCAGCTTCAGTGATCACACCCAGCTCCAAACCTAAAGCTGCCACTTCATGTAAGCGGAAGAATGGCAGGCGTTTATTCGCTGCATGCACCACTTTATCGAAGATGGGTTCAGCGGCCAGAATGTCCGTCAGGGCTTTTTCAATTAAACCTATCTGGTTGTTCGGCTCTACTGTGGTATAGATGTTTGTCGCTAAGCGGCTACGGGCTTCACAAGGAGTTTGCATAATGCGTGACACCTGATGATCCAGCTGATCCGAAGCTTTACGTAAAGTACGGCCCCAGGGGAACAGCAGTTTGCCCAACACTGAACCTACGATACGATTCGGGAAGTTATCCAGCATTTCATCCAAAGCCACCTGAGCTTTGTACATATTGTCTTCACAAGCCCATTGCACTAAAGGTAAGTCCTGAGCCGGACGGCCATCGTCGTTAAAGCGTTTCAGCACAGCTGAGGTCAGATACAACATGGATAACATATCGCCTAAACGGGCAGAGATACGTTCACGGCGTTTTAAGTCGCCACCCATAGTACCCATAGCCACATCAGACATTAATGCCAACGCAGCGCTGTATCTGTTCATTTGTTTGTAGTACTTAGCTGTCGCATCGGCATAAGGGCTGGCAGAGAAAGCTGAATTGCTTACCCCTAACCATAAAGCGCGGAAGAAGTTGCTGATGCTAAAACCAATATGGCCAAACAAAGCACGGTCAAAAGCTGTCACCGCAGCGCGCTCGTCTTCTAAGCCGGCAGCCTGTAACTCAGCCAGAACAAATGGATGACAACGAATTGCACCCTGACCATAAATAATCATATTACGGGTCAGGATGTTGGCGCCTTCTACTGTAATCGCAACAGGAGCACCCTGATAACCACGGGCTAAATAGTTGTTCGGGCCCATACAGATGCCTTTACCACCGTGGATATCCATCGCATCAATAATGGCCTGACGCATACGCTCTGTCATATGGAACTTGGTGATGGCCGAAATGACAGAAGGTTTTTCACCTAAGTCGATAGAGCCGACTGACATAGTGGTAGAAGCTTCCGCCATATAGGCATAACCACCAATACGGGCTAAGGCTTCTTCAATACCTTCCATTTTACCAATAGGCAGTTTGAACTGACGACGGATACGGGCATAAGCACCAGTTAACAAGGCCGCTGCTTTGATACCACCTGTGCTGTTGGATGGCAGCGTGATGGCACGACCTACTGACAAACATTCCACCAGCATACGCCAGCCCTGGCCGGCCATCTTCGGACCACCAATAATGTAATCCAGCGGCACAAACACATCTTCGCCTTGTGTCGGACCATTCTGGAATGGCACGTTCAGCGGGAAATGACGACGACCAATTTTTACACCAGGTGTAGAGACTGGGATCAGGGCACAAGTGATACCTAAATCTTTTTTGTCTCCTAATAAACCGTCCGGATCCTGCGTTTTAAAGGCTAAACCCAATACGGTCGCAATAGGAGCTAAGGTGATATACCTTTTGTTCCAGGTCAGGCGCATACCTATGATTTCCTGACCTTCCCATTCGCCTTTACAGACTATACCTGTATCCGGAATAGCGCCCGCATCAGAACCCGCTTCCGGGCTGGTTAAGGCAAAACAAGGAATTTCTAAACCTTTGGCTAAACGCGGCAGGTAGTGGTCCTGCTGCTCTTTGGTGCCATAATGTTGCAACAGCTCGCCCGGGCCTAAAGAGTTAGGCACACCTACGACGCTGGATAACACCATACTTTTGCTGGTTAATTTTTGCAGTACACAAGACTGGGCATAAGCAGAGAATTCCAGACCACCGTATTGCTTTTTGATGATCATCGCAAAGAAACCATGGTCTTTTAAGTATTGATAGACTTCTGGCGATAAATCAGCACGTTCATGTGTGGTGTGCCAGTCGTCGACCATGGCCAGTAACTCTTCACATGGGCCATCTAAAAAGGCCTGCTCTTCAGCACTTAAACGTGGTTTTGGATAATTGTGCAGTTTGTGCCAATCCGGAGTGCCACGGAACAAATCACCTTCCCACCAGGTGGTACCGGCATCAATGGCTTCTTTTTCTGTGGTCGACATTTCCGGCATAATTTTGCGGTACAGTTTTAACAAAGGTTTGGTTAAATACTGTTGACGTATACTGGCAATATTCAAAGGTAAAGCGACGACTAAAAACAGTATCCAGCTCACCAGACCCACTGTATCAGTGAAAGTCGCAACTGCTAACAAGGCAGCGATCAAGGCTGTAAACATAGTTAAACTTGCTCTGTGGTAGGCGAGCATGGCAACAGTGCCAAGCAAGGCTACCCAAAAAATCAACACATCCATAATATACTCCTGAGAACTAGAGGTCAGACCACTGTGAGCTTAGAGTAGTGTGCCTGTTGCAAAGATGCAAGTAATTCCTTACTTTGCACACTGGTTGAGTGTCAACTTTTGTTGCAGTTTCTGCATCTGACGGGTTTAAGTATAGGAAGCCATCTGATTTATGTGTGAGTTATTAGGGATGTCCGCCAATGTGCCCACCGACATCTGTTTTAGTTTTAAAGGTTTAAGAGAACGGGGTGGCAAAACGGGTCCGCATAAGGATGGCTGGGGTGTGGCGTTTTATCAGGGCAAAGGTGTCAGCACTTTTAAAGATGCAAACCCGAGTTATCAATCGGAAATAGCACGGCTTATCAGTGATTATCCTATTAAAAGTACGGCAGTGGTGGCACATATCCGACAAGCCAACAGCGGCGGAGTAGGGCTTGAGAATACTCATCCTTTTACCCGTACTTTATGGGGGCGTTACTGGACTTATGCCCATAATGGTCAGTTGCAGGGCTTTGAAACTTTAGCTGTTGGTCAATATCACCCTGTTGGCCAAACCGACAGTGAGCATGCGTTTTGTTATTTGCTGCATAAACTGGAACAACAGTTTCCCGTTGCTCCTGTGGATATGAAACCGGCTTTTGATTACCTTGCCTCTTTGTGCCCGGCCTTGCAGCAGTTAGGTGTGTTTAACTTATTGATCTCTGATGGTGACTACTTGCTGGCCTATTGCAGCACCAAACTGCACTGGATCACCAGAAGGGCACCTTTTGGTGTGGCCTTGTTGTCAGATGTGGATGTCGATATAGATTTTTCCAAAGAAACCACTGAAAAAGATGTAGTGACTATTATTGCCACTTTACCGCTGACCAGTAATGAACAATGGCAAGAGATGAGAGCAGGACAAGCTCAATTGTTTAAGTCAGGAGAGCCGCAATAAGCGGCTCTATACCCTTCGTACTTAAAGCTGCAGCTTTGTTGACTGCGCTCATTCGCCCCAGTCGCATAGGTTACTATGCTCCCAGGGTCTCACTCACTTGTCGCCTCCCTGCAACTTGAAGTTTCTTGGGTATATAAGAGGAAAGTTTAAGGTTTGAAGGTCGCCAGTTGAATATCAAACTGTTCAACTTTATCTTCGGCTTGCCATAACCGCACCAATAAATAATCCAGTTCTGGTGCAACCCAGGCCAGGACTTCTTTATCTGCACCTGTACCTGTGCGTTCAATCCGGATGGTTTTTACTTTGCCGTAGGGCAGGGATAACCATTCTTCGCCTGCTACTTTGTAACTGTATTTACGTTCATCACCATGGCGGTTCAGCACCTGATAAACAAATTCGGTTTTACCGGCTTTTAGATCCAACGCCAGCTGGCTATGGTAGCTCAGTGGATCCAACCACTGCTCATTCCATTGAATGGCTTTGAGTTTTTTAGATTTCTCAACCCGTAGCTCTTTGCTGTCCCAGTTCAGGTTTAGCTCGTAATACCTGTTTGGGCCTGAGCCTGTGCGCTGCATCACATAGCGGTTGGGCTGAATACGCCCCTCTTTTACAGCGAAAAAAGATTGTTCTGAGCGTTTATCTTCAAAAATCAGCCAACTGATGTCGCTGCTATAGCCCAACTCATAACCCTGTTCTGTGGTTTTCAGATAACGTTTAGCTTCACCATGTTTTTTACCTGAACGCAGCACATTGTAACTGGCTTCAAAAGCTGAGAATTGAACAGAAGGAGCAGCTGTAGGTTCTTCAGCTGATAACAGGCTGGAAAAGAGTAAAAAAAATGACGCACTAAGGCGCCATTTATTCATCATCCTGGTCATTTGCATATCCATGGTCAGATAATAAAAGGCCATCTAACAATGCCTTATCTGACTGCTGTTGTAAACGGTTCTGGCAAAACCAGCGCACAACCAATGGATAAATACGGTGTTCCTGTTCGTGTACACGCTCTGCGACAGTGTCTGCGTCATCACCCTGGAAAACCGGCACTTTGGCTTGCAAAATCACAGGCCCACCGTCCAGTTCTGCAGTGACAAAATGCACTGAGCAGCCGTGTTCAGTCTCCCCGGCATCTATAGCACGCTGGTGGGTATTCAGCCCCTGATACTTGGGTAACAACGAAGGATGGATATTCAGTAAACGGCCCTGATAATGCTGAACAAATTCAGGCGTTAAAATACGCATAAAACCAGCCAGGACCACCAGATCGGGTTGATGCTGATCAATGGTTTCAATCAGCGCCTGATCATAAGAAGCTCTGTCAGAATAGGCTTTATGATCCAGCACTATAGCTTCAGCACCAGCTTTTTTGGCCCTCTCCAAGCCATAAGCTTTGGCTTTATTTGACAGAACAGCAGTTACTTTTCCATCGATAAACCCAACACTGCAGGCGTCTAAAATCGCCTGCAGATTAGAACCGCTGCCTGAAATCAATACCACTATAGATTTCATGGATGGGGTTAGCCCTGGATCACAACTTGAGGCTGATCTGCAGCAACCTGATTGATTTGACCTAAATGCCAGGCGTTTTCGCCAGCTGCTTTTAACTGAGCCAAAGCCACATCTAAGTGAGTCGCAGGAACTACCACTATCATGCCAACACCACAGTTAAAAGTGCGGTACATTTCGTGACGTTCTACGTTACCTTGCTGCTGTAACCAGCTGAAAATAGCAGGCCACTGCCAGCTGCTCTCAATGATGTTTGCCTGAGTGTTTTCTGGCAATACACGTGGGATATTTTCCCAGAAACCACCGCCTGTGATATGACACAAAGCGTGGACAGGCACAGATTTAATTAATGCCAGCAGGTTTTTCACATAAATGCGGGTCGGTTCTAACAAATGATCGGCAATAGTTTTGCCTTCAAGTAAGGTCTGAGGATCCTGACCACTGACTTCCAGTACTTTGCGGATTAACGAAAAGCCATTGGAGTGCGGGCCTGATGAGGCTAAAGCTATTAACTGATCGCCTGCTTTAACTTTGCTGCCGTCGATAATTTCAGATTTTTCCACCACACCTACGCTAAAACCAGCGATGTCGTAGTCTTCACCATGGTACATACCGGGCATTTCAGCGGTTTCGCCACCGACCAGAGCACAACCGGCCTGTTCACAGCCTTTGGCAATACCTTCGACCACAGTAGCAGCGGTATTTACATCCAGCTTACCTGTGGCGTAGTAGTCGAGGAAAAATAAAGGTTCAGCACCTGATACGACTATGTCATTCACACACATAGCGACTAAATCTATACCTACGCTGTCATGGCGTTTTAAATCCATCGCCAGACGCAGTTTGGTACCCACACCGTCTGTGCCTGATACCAGCACTGGTTCTTTGTAACCAGCAGGGATTTGACACAAAGCACCAAAGCCGCCTAAACCACCCATTACTTCTTTACGGGTTGTACGTTTTACCGCACCTTTAATACGGTCAACCAAGGCCTCACCGGCATCAATATCCACACCAGCGTCTTTGTAACTTAACGACGTTTTTTGCTCGCTCACGGCAATCCCCAAATGGCTAAAAAGTGAAGGTCCAAAAAAATTGGCGGCATTTTACCTCGTAACGCCGCCGGACAAAAGGATTTACTGCTGTGCATTTTTGAATGCTTGTATGTGTCTTATTACAAAGCGGTTTTATTGCATTACATTACTCATGGCCTGAGCCACATAGTTACGTAAACTGGCGCTTGGAGTTTTTGCGATCTGGTGATAAACCAAAGAAGCAAAAGGAAACTCTTTGCCGTTGTAGCGCACACAAATATAAGGCGCATCAGGTGTTGATTCATCGTGATACCACTCTCCACCTACATGATGAATAAATACTTCGCCTGTGTAAGCACCAAATACATTGGATAAGGTAAAGAGCACTTCATCAGAATGACGTTGCTCCTGCTGACGTAAAAACAGTTCGCTGAGGATTTCATCGACTTTTGTTAAACTGTCCAGGCTAAAATCGAGCAAAACCTGATGCTCTTCAGCAGAGTACACCACTGCATCCTGGGCAGTGACTTTCATTAATTCGGTTAATTCTTGGTTGTTCATGCTCATCCCCTGCTATTAAACTTTATGTTCGGCTATCAGCAGCTCACGCAATTGGCGGCTGCCGGGTCCTAATGTTTCTTCTTTAGGTGTCACTAAGGCTAAAGGTACAGCCCGTGCTGAACTTTGGGCAATCTGAAGCCGTACTAATGTGCCGTCTTTTATTAGATCGCAGATCAAAAACTCAGGCAACCAGCAAAAACCAATACCGTTTTTCAGAATGTCTACAGCTTCAAAAAAGTTATTCACTGTCCAGCGTTGTTCGGCGCGCAACCAGCCGACATCTTTAGGTTTGCTGGCGGTATCGCGGATCACAATTTGCAAATGCTGGCTGAGTTCATTGAGATCCAACTGCGGCTGCTGAGCCAACAGATGTTCCCTTCCTACAACAGGGATCATTTGAATCACGGCCAGAGGTTCACCAATATAGCCTCTGGGAACACTGGGAGAGGCCGCAATCACTAAATCTGCTTTATGCTCCAGTATCATTTCAGTGGAGCCCGTGATCACTGTATCAATAATCTGAATACGACTGCCACGGGAGATAGGGTGAAACTTGGCTAAGGCACGGTAAAGAATTTGTTTTGGGTATACCAGCTCCACCGCGATGCGAATTTCCGGCTCCCAGCCTACATTTATATTAGAAGCTAATAGCTCAAGATCTTCAATTTGTTGAGTCAATAAGCGGGAACGGCGTAACATCACTTCGCCTGCCGGCGTTAAAAAGGCTTTACGACCTTTGACTTCCAACAGCTCCACACCCAACTGGTATTGCAGTTTGGCCACTGCATGATTCAGTGACGACTGACTTTTATTCAGCAGATCGGCTGCCTGCGCATAGCCCCCGGCATCGACCACAGCTTGCAGTATGCGCCATTGTTCCATGGTTGATTTAGGGCGGTACGGCATCAAAAGTCCTTAGATTTAAGCCACAGCTACGATCACGGCCCTCAGTGGTGCCGGGTAGCCTTCAATGGTTTTACTATGATCAGTTGGGTTGAGAAAATCAATCAGACTTTCGTTTTCCATCCAGCTGGTTTTACGTTGTTCTTCCAGACTGGTGACAGATAAATCCACCACTCTGGCATTCTTAAAACCGACCCGTTGCAGCCAGAGTAACAAAGCCGCCGTGCTTGGGATAAACCAGACATTACGCATTTTTGCGTAGCGGTCTGTGGGTACTAAGACGGCTTGTTCGTCGCCTTCTATCACTAAAGTTTCTAACACCAGTTCGCCACCAGGGCGCAGCTGTTGTTTTAATTGAGCTAAGAAGTCGATGGGGGAGCGGCGGTGGTACAACACGCCCATAGAAAATACGGTATCAAAAGCTTTGAGTTCCGGCATATCGTCTATGCCAACTGGTAATAAGTGCACTGTAGGGTCAGGGTTAAAGTGTTTAATGGCTTCAAACTGGCAATAAAACAATTGCGATGGATCAATGCCGACGACAAAGTCTGCACCTTCACCCTTCATTCGCCATAAGTGGTAACCACTGCCGCACCCAACATCCAGCACTGTTCTGTGTTGAAGTGGGCTGATGTGAGGCAAGACTCTGTCCCATTTCCAGTCAGAGCGCCATTCTGTGTCTATAGTTAATCCATGCAGCGTAAAAGGGCCTTTGCGCCATGGCATCAACTGACGTAACAACACCTCAAGCCGCTGTTTTTGTCCCTCACTCAATTCGTCTGGCAGACCAAATTCGACTTTATTTTTTAGTTCAATATAGTTTGTTGGTGCAACAGGCAAGTGGTCCAGCACTTTTTGCCACTGCTTAAAGTCACCATGCAAAGCGTCCTGCTCCCAGCGTTTTAACTGAGCTGGTAAGGTCTCCAGCCAATGCAGCAGTTTATTACCAGCTATCTGTTGATAAAAACTCTGAAAACGACTCATCACTGCGCCTCTGATTTAATAGCTACCATAGAGCAGAAGTTAAAGCACTGGAACCACAGGCTGATATGTTCAAAACCTGCAGCGGACAGACGGGTTTTATGTTCGGCCAGACTATCCGGCCGCATCACATTTTCAAGTGCAGTGCGTTTTTGGCTGATTTCCAGTTCGCTGTAACCATTGGCGCGTTTAAAATCATGGTGTAAATCAATCAACAGCTCATGAGTGGTTGCATCGGTTTCGATAATTTTTTCCGACAATACAAATATGCCACCAGGTTTAAGTGCTTTATAAATGCGCTCAATTAAGCGGGCCCTGTCTTCTTTGGCTAAAAACTGCAAAGTAAAATTACTGACGACCATAGCCGCGTTTTCCATCGGAATATCACGGATATCAGCCAGTAATACGGTGGCAGGCACATCAGAGCGAAAGGCGTGCAGATGGCTGGTGCAGCGCTCCACCATAGCGGCACTGTTATCGACTCCAATCAGCTGACAACCCGGAGCTGTGATTTGACGGCGCATAGCTAAAGTCGCAGCGCCCAAAGAGCAGCCTAAATCATAAAAATTGCTGTTGGCTTGCTGATAACGTTGGGTCAGTTTGCCTATAGTCTGAATAATGGTCTGGTAGCCTGGTACAGAACGCTGGATCATGTCCGGAAAGACATCCACTACTGCAGAGTCAAAACAAAAATCCTGAATATGGCCCAGAGGGTCGGCGTAAATATGATCTTTTTGCATCAGTGGAATAACTTCATACCTGTAATTGGCAAACAGTTTAACGTATTTCGACTTTAAGACGAAATCAAAGCAAGCTTAACTGAGTCTGATCCTGTGGCCAGGGGGCGAGGATGGAATGCTCTATGCCCAAATCCTGCACAAATTGCCGTGCTAATACAGGGGCTGTTAAATTATCCGGACTATGAAAAAAGCAAAAAGGAGTTCTGCCTTCATCCAGCCATTGCCGTACTTTATTCAGCCAAGGCTGATAATACTGCTGATTCACGGCCATATCGTCCGTGCCAACAAAACGCAACATGGGTGTGTTGGTTAATGCCACCGCATGCACGGGCAAATAAGGTTTTTTGCGCTGGGCATCCAATAAGGCTGCTGTAGTGGCAGGCACTGAAAACAAAGCTCTGCTGTCAAAAATAACCCGTTCTGCAGCAAAGTCCCGCAGCAGTCGGTTTAGTGTAATTTCATGCTCTGCTTTATCAAAAAATACCGGATGGCGTACCTCAACGGCTACAGCAAAGGATGAGCGTAAGAGGTTAAGCATTTGTTTTAACCAGCTTAAATGCTCTGGTGAAAAAAAGGCGGGCAGTTGTAAGTGCACCAACGCCAGTTTGTTTGCCAAAGGTGCAATTAAATCCAGCCAGAGTTGCAACTCTTCTGTTTGAAATTGTTGGAACTGGTGGCTTAAACGCTTTGGTACTTTTAAAGTAAACCTGAAGTTTTCGCTGCTTTGTTCTGCCCAGCGCGCCACAGTTTGTGGTGATGGATCGGCATAAAAACTGGTATTGCCCTCTACAGAGTTGAAATACCTACTATAGTTAGCAAGAAACTCGGATGGCTCCAGTTTGCTGTTAAATATCAGGTTTTTCCACTGAGGGTTAGCCCAGACCGGGCAGCCAAGATAAAGCATCGGTGATTCCCGTTGTCAATGAGTTGTGTATTATCGCTGTATTCAAGCTGTTAAACCAAGGTAAAGATCACTGTCCTGAACATGATTAAAAAGTTGCTATTGTTGTTTGTGTTACTTACAGGCTGTACTGCTCAGGCTCAAGACTCTGCCGCCGTCAGCACTCTTCCTGCATCGCTGAAAATAGGTATATCCAGTGATACCTATCCTTATATGTTTGTCGACGAAAAAGGCCAGCCAGCGGGTCTGGTGGTGGACTACTGGCAAGAAATAGCGAGACAACAAGGGATCCGGGTTGAATTTATAGCGGCAGACTGGGCTGATACCTTAAGTATGCTGGATGCCGGATACATCGACTTGCATGGTGGCTTGGGACGTACCGCCGACAGAGAGCAGCAGTATTTATTAGGCCAGAATTATCTGGATATTTTCAGCAATGTTTTTGTACATCGGGACTTAGCCGGTGTGCATAATTTGGCGGATTTAAAACCTCATCTGGTTGGGGTTGTAGAACGCTCTACTCATATCGACAGCCTGACTCAGCGCCAATCTGATCTGGTATTAAAACACTATGCTTCAGTATCCCAAATGTATGATTCTGCATTAAAAGGTGAGATAAAAGCTTTTACCGGGCTGGATCGTTTACCTCCACGTTACGCCAATTACCGCGAGCTGATGTCGTTTTATCCCGTCTACAAAAAAGTACCAATACGTAAAATAGAGCTGACCTTTGCGGTCAGACGGGAACATCCGCAGCTATTGCAGGCTTTAATGCTGGCTGCAGATCAGGTGGCGATGACTTTTCGAGACCAGTTGGAGCGTAAATGGCTTAGTGTAGATACAGATCCTGATACGCTGTTAATTGGCGTTTCAATAGGCAACCAGCCTTATATGGACGTCAGCAGTATTGGCGATGTTCAGGGGGTTTTTGTTGATTTATGGCGTTTGTGGTCAAAAAAGACCGGCGTTGCTATTAGTTTTGTGCCTAATCAGTCGGAAGACTCACTAGCTTATTTGCGTAAAGGCCGTATTGATGTGCAAATGGCTCAGGTCGAAAACTCAGAAAAATTCACGGGTTTAAAACCTGCTTATCATCTTTACAATATTCATTCCTCTTTGTTTTATGACAGCCAATTCGATCTTTCCGATCCGGTTCAGCTTAACAATGCCACTTTAGGCCTGTTACATACAGCAAATTTCCGTTCCCAGTTACAGCAGCAGTTGCCAAATGTTCAACTGAAAGTTTTTGACTCAGTAGAGCAGATGATTGAAGCCGTACTTAAAAAGCAACTGACGGGTTTTTTGGCGTCTGACGTTATAGTGCAAAGACGTCTGGCACAAACCAATAGCCGGGAGAGTTTTAAGGTTCTTCCCGGAATTCGTTATGAATCTGCAGTGTATTCTCTGATCCGTCTTGAGGACCAGGAGTTGTATCAACGTATCCAGCAGGGATTTTCTCAAATCAGTCTGGATGAAATGGCGGACATTGAAAAACGCTGGCTGGATAAGGATGCCGGCGGGTATTTTCAGACTTTCCGCGACAAAGTGCCGCTTACTATGGCAGAACGGCAATGGTTAAATCAGCATCAGCAGATCCGTGTTGGCGTGATGAGTGACTGGCGCCCTGTTGAGTTTGTTGACGAGAATGGGGAACCTGCGGGCCTTACATCAGACATACTGAAGTTGTTAAATCAACGTTTAGAGGCACAGTTTGTCCCAACGCCATACAGTGACTGGGAGCTTCTGCTTGACGATTTTAAAGCGGGAAAATTGCAGATGGTGGCGAATATTTCCGACTTGCCAGATCGACGCAGTTTCAGCGCCTTTAGCAATGACTACTGGACTTTACAATGGATTATGGTTGGACGGCATGATGCGCCATTTGATGCCAAAGTGGCCCAAATGCAGGCGCAGCGTATTGCGATCATGCATGAGTATCAGTTTGTCAAACAGCTGAAAAAGGACTTTCCACAACACAAGGTAATTGAAGTGGACAGTTTAAATGAAGGGCTTGAACTGGTGGTGTCAGGCCAGGCTGACTTTGTGCTTGATACCGTAGTGTCTTCTGGTGTCGCGCTGCGGGATCCCCGTTATATTAACTTAAGAGCTTATTTACCAACGGATTTACCTGTTTATCCTTCTTATTTCGGCGTACACAAAGACCTGCCTGAATTGTTGATGATTTTGAATAAAGGCATCAAAACTATTAATGATACAGACCGGAAAGTGTTATTGGATAAATGGTTAAATCTGGAGATTAAACAAGGACTGGACCAAAGTCGGGTTTTTACTCTGGTGCTGCAAATTGCTGGTTTGTCGTTGGTGGTGATTGTCGGTTTTTTGATCTGGAACTTCTCGTTGCGTCGCGAAGTGAATTTGCGCCGGAAAGTGGAAGAAAAAATGCGTTTTATGGCGGGGCATGATGATTTAACTCAACTGCCTAACCGCAGCCTGTTGATTGAGCGTCTGCAAACGGCTTTGCATCAGCATGCCCGCCATAATGAAATGCTGGCATTGATGTTTATAGATTTAGATGGCTTTAAACAGGTCAACGACCAGTACGGCCATGATGTGGGGGACGAAATGCTGGTGAAATTATCAGCGCTTCTGAGCCACTGTGTGCGGAAAACAGATACTGTTGCCCGCTTTGGTGGCGATGAGTTTGTGATCCTGCTGACAGGTCTGGTCGACAGAGACGATGCCGCCATAGTGGCAGAAAAAATTCTACTCTACCTGCAGGAACCACTGAACTTGTCGGTTTGTCAGGCCAGCGTAGGCGCCAGTATAGGAATAGCTATTTATCCGCATGATGGCACTGATGCAAACACTTTACTTAAGTCCGCTGACAAGTTGATGTATCAGGTCAAGCAGCAAGGCAAAAGCCAATATCGTTTTAGCAGATAGCCTTCAAGCGCTGTCCTGAGCAATAAAATTTAGTTCGTAATGATCAAGTGGCTTTAAGGGCAGTGACATTAATCGTCTTTTCTATATAATTAGCGCTCATTTTCGCAGGCAGATTAAAGTTCGACTGAAAGGATAAGTTAATGCGTAGCCATTATTGCGGTTCATTAAAGGCAGAAAACATTGGTCAACAGGTGTCATTGTGTGGGTGGGTGAACCGCCGCCGTGACTTAGGTGGTTTGATTTTTATTGACCTGCGCGACCGCGAAGGCCTGGTTCAGGTATTTTTTGATCCGGATTTAACCGACTTATTCACTCAGGCTGCTGATTTACGTAATGAATACTGTGTACAACTGACTGGCACAGTGCGTGCCCGTCCTGACTCTCAGGTCAACAGCGAGATGGCGACAGGTGAAGTCGAGGTGTATGCCTCCAGCCTGACTATTCTGAATAAATCTGCGCCAATCCCGCTGGATCCGAACCAGAACAACAGCGAAGAGCAACGCTTAAAATACCGTTACATTGATTTACGCCGTCCTTTGATGAGTGACCGCTTAAAGTTCCGCGCAAAAGTCACCAGCTTTGTACGTAACTTTATGGACAGCAAAGGCTTTTTGGACGTGGAAACCCCAATTCTGACCAAAGCGACCCCAGAAGGCGCACGGGACTATTTAGTGCCAAGCCGCACCCACAAAGGCCAGTTTTTTGCTTTGCCACAATCACCTCAGCTGTTTAAACAATTGCTGATGATGGCGGGTCTGGATCGTTATTACCAAATCGTCAAATGTTTCCGTGACGAAGATTTACGTGCTGACCGTCAGCCGGAATTTACTCAGATTGATATCGAGACATCATTCATGACCTCAGAGCAGGTGATGGAAGTGACAGAGCAGATGGTGCATCAGATGTTCCTTCAGCTGTTGAATGTTGATTTGGGCAAAATGCCTCGTATGACGTACAACGAAGCCATGCGTTTATACGGTTCAGATAAACCTGATCTGCGTAACCCTATGCAGTTTGTTGACGTGGCCGATCTGTTAAAAGAGGTTGAGTTTAAAGTCTTCTCTGGCCCGGCTAATGATAAAAAAGGCCGTGTGGTGGCGTTAAAAGTGCCAGGCGCTGCGGAAAAAGTCTCGCGCAAAGACATCGACAATTACACTGCTTTTGTTGGCATATACGGCGCTAAAGGTCTGGCCTGGTTAAAAGTGAACGACATCAGTGCCGGTGCTGAAGGTATCCAGTCACCTGTGGCTAAATTTTTAACGCCTGAAATTATCAGCGAAATTTTAAAACGCACAGAAGCAACTACTGGTGACTTAATTTTCTTCGGTGCTGACAGCTACAAAGTGGTGTGTGAAGCTATGGGCGCGTTACGCCTGAAGTTAGGTGAAGATTTAGGTTTAACAGTGCAGGGCTGGAAGCCATTGTGGGTGGTGGACTTCCCGATGTTTGAAGAAAACGATGATGGCAGTTTCTCTGCTGTGCACCATCCGTTTACTTCACCTCTGGATACAGCTGAGTTTTTGGCGACTGAAATGGACAAGCTGGATCACAGAGCTTTGTTATCCAATGCCTACGACATGGTCCTCAACGGTACTGAGTTAGGTGGTGGTTCTGTGCGTATTCACACGCCGGATGTGCAGGCGAAAGTATTCCAGTTACTGGGCATCAGCGATGAAGAAGCGGCTGAGAAGTTTGGTTTCTTACTGGAAGCCTTACGTTATGGTGCTCCACCACATGCAGGTTTAGCTTTTGGTTTAGATCGTCTGGTGATGTTAATGACAGGAGCCAGTTCTATTCGTGATGTGATGGCGTTTCCAAAAACAGCCACTGCAGCTTGTCCTCTGACTGATGCTCCGGGTGAAGCCAATCCGGCTCAGCTGGCAGAGCTGGGTATTCAGGTAGTGAAAAAGCAATAATGCATGAGCTGCACCGCTGTTGTGTGCGCTTTTGATACACTATGTTGAAGCGGCTCAGGCCGCTTCAGTTTTATAATAACAATGGAGTTTGATGCACATGGCTGGTCATAGTAAATGGGCTAACATGAAGCACCGTAAGGCTCGTCAGGATGCCAAGCGGGTCAAAATTTTCACTAAACTTATTCGCGAGCTGACAGTGTCAGCCCGCATCAGTCCTGACGTCGATGCGAACCCTCGTTTACGTACTGCAGTGGCCAAAGCACTGCTGAATAATATGACCCGGGATGCGATAGACCGCGCTATTAAACGCGGTGCCGGTGAGCAGGATGGCAGCAATTATGAAGAGCTGGTGTACGAAGGGTATGGCCCTTGTGGTGTGGCCATAGTAGTTGAAACTCTGACCGACAACCATAAACGTACAGTGGCCGATGTGCGTAGTGCTTTTACCAAATACGGCAATATGGGCACTGCGGGGTCGGTCAGCTATTTATTCAGTAAAAAAGGCATGATCTCTTTTGCGCCGGGTTTATCTGAAGATCAGGTGCTGGACATAGCGCTGGACGCTGGTGCTGAAGATGTGGTGAGTCATGAGGATGGCAGTATTGAAGTCATCACCAGTCCCGACAGTTTTAACGATGTACGTGAGGCCTTAGAAGCTGCCAGGTTAGTAGCGGATGACGCTGAAATCACTATGGTGCCTTCGGTCAAAGCTGAAGTGGACGCAGAACATGTAGTGAAGTTTTTTAAACTGATCGACATGCTGGAAGATTTCGATGATGTGCAAAACGTCTACCACAATGCTGACATTGCGGATGACGTCATGGCGCTTGTGCCTTAATGGCTATTATCCTTGGTATAGACCCCGGCAGCCGGTTAACAGGCTACGGGGTGGTTCGCCAGACAGGGCAGAAATTCGAGTACATTGCCAGCGGTTGTATTCGTTTGACACTCAATGATATCCCCGATCGGTTAAAGCAAATATTTGACGGTGTCAGTGAAATTATTCAGCAAACCCAGCCAGATGTTTTTGCCATAGAGCAGGTATTTATGGCACGTAACCCGGATTCGGCTTTAAAGCTGGGACAAGCCCGTGGTGCTGCTATAGTGGCCGCTAAAAATGCTGGTCTTGAGGTGTTTGAATACTCAGCCCGTCAGGTTAAACAAGCCGTAGTGGGGACCGGGGCAGCAGATAAAACTCAGGTGCAGCATATGATCCGCACCTTATTAAAATTACCAGGCAATCCACAGGCCGATGCCGCGGACGCCCTTGCCGTAGCTATGTGTCACGGGCATACTCACCAAAGTTTATTGCATATGGCAGGCCAGGCCACTAAAACTGTGCGCGGCCGCCTGCGCTGATTTTTTAAAGACCGGAGCTTTTAATTGTGATTGGATTGTTACGCGGTGTTATTTTAGAAAAGCAGGCGCCGGATTTATTGATTGATGTGGCAGGTGTGGGCTACGAAGTGCAACTGCCTCTGACCAGTTTTTATAAATTACCTGAAGTTGGCAAAGAAGCTGTGATCTATACCCATTTTGTGGTGCGTGAAGATGCGCAGCTGCTGTATGGCTTTCATACCAGCACAGAGCGGGCTTTATTTCGCCAACTGATCAAAGCCAATGGCATAGGACCTAAGTTAGCTCTTACTATCTTATCCGGTCTTTCGGCGCAGCAATTTGTCCGTTGTGTGCAACATGACGATATCAGCACCCTGGTGAAATTACCTGGTGTAGGTAAAAAAACTGCCGAACGTTTATTGATCGAAATGCGCGACCGCCTGAAAGACTGGGGTCTGAATATCAGCACTCCGGTCACCGATCATTTGGTGCTTTCTGGTGATGAAGTGGAGTCTTTTGAACTGGTCGAAAGTGCAGAGCAGGATGCGATCAGTGCGTTAGTGGCGTTGGGTTATAGTCAGATGCAAGCCAGCAAAGCAGTACAAAAAATTAAGCAGGCCGATATGAGCAGTGAGCAGCTGATCAAACTGGCGCTGCGCAGTATGATTTAAACAGGACCTCCTATGATAGAAGCCGATCGTCTGATCGACACCAAAGCCAGTCGCGAAGATGAGCTGATTGACCGTGCCATCCGGCCAAAATCCTTGGCGGATTACACTGGTCAGCCTCATGTAAAAGAACAAATGGCGATTTTTATCGAAGCGGCCCGTGGTCGTGGTGAGCCTTTGGATCATCTGCTGATCTTCGGACCACCGGGTTTAGGGAAAACCACTCTTGCTATGGTGGTGGCCAATGAAATGGGGGTGAATATTAAAAATACCTCAGGGCCTGTGCTGGAAAAAGCCGGTGATTTAGCTGCACTGCTGACGAACCTGGAACCCAACGACGTACTGTTTATTGATGAAATTCACAGGTTAAGTCCGGTCGTTGAAGAAATTTTGTATCCGGCTATGGAGGATTATCAGCTGGATATCATGATAGGCGAGGGGCCTGCCGCCCGTTCTATCAAGCTTGAGCTGCCACCTTTTACCTTAATAGGGGCGACCACCAGGGCTGGCGCTTTAACTTCACCGCTACGTGATCGCTTTGGTATAGTGCAGCGGCTGGAGTTTTATAAAACCGAAGAGCTGGCGCAAATCATTTTGCGTTCTGCCCATTATCTGAATTTAGAGCTGGAGTTACCTGCTGCCACAGAGATCGCCCGCCGTTCCCGTGGCACTCCCCGAATTGCCAACCGTTTGTTAAGACGGGTACGGGATTATGCACAGGTCAAATCCAGTGGATTAGTGCCTGTAGAAATTGCTTCTGCTGCTTTGCATATGGTGGATGTAGATGCCAGTGGCTTTGACTATATGGACCGCAAGTTAATGCTGGCTATTATTGAGAAATTCGGTGGTGGTCCTGTCGGGCTGGATAACCTGGCGGCGGCTATAGGCGAAGAAAAAGAAACCATTGAAGATGTGATAGAACCTTTTTTAATTCAGCAAGGTTTTATCCAGCGCACACCACGGGGCCGTATTGTCTCACCAGCCGCCTACAAACACTTTGGTTTTGATTTACCAGAATCGAATTAAGGATTTCGTGTGAGGTGCTGAGTGATGGCCTGATAAATGTCACTGTCTGAATAACAAAAACGCTGGGAGCGTTTTTGAACATCGGAGTGTAACGACGATGGCCCGGAGGGTGGAGGGCAGGATGCCCGGAATAAAAAAAGCCCGCTAATTTAGCGGGCGAATGCAACAAGTTGAAGTAAATCTTCAAAATCCAGGGAACATGTTGAGAAGCAACATAATCATCTTCGAACAGATAATCACATCACCAGTATTCATCACTAAAGTTGGGCACAGGGGCCGGAACTTTTGCGCTAGCTCAGAACACGGGGGCATTGTAGGGAGTTAGTGCTTTTACTTCAAACTAGAAAAATTGAGATTTCAGATTACTTTTTCTTATCTGAATAAATATCTGTTTTGTACGAATTTTAATCTTGTTTTGAGTGTGGTGTAGCGGCAGGCCTTGAAAATTAAGGGAAGCTGAACAGCTTTTGTTTTGATGATGAATTACTATTTTTTGAACAAAATTTATGTGACTGATAAAAATGGTCATTAGTCGCTATTTTTTCCCCTTTTATCGTGAAGATGAAACTTTTTGCAAATATCTGACCCATAACTCTGGTTAGTCGTCAGAATGTCATGAAATCAAAATATTTTTAACGTCGATAAGGCTCGCCCTGTTGAGTTCGGCTGTGGCCTCCAATATCATAGCGGCCAATTTGGATGACAAAATAGTATGATGCGACAAGGCTTTGAGTTTCCTGTCAGAGTATATTACGAAGACACCGATGCCGGTGGCGTAGTATATTATGCTAACTATCTGAAATTCTTCGAAAGAGCCAGAACCGAATGGCTGAGGAGTTTAGGCATAGAGCAGGATCTGCTATTGAGTCAGGATATTGGCTTTATGGTGAAAAGTGTTCAGATGGAAAACCATAAGCCAGCAAGGTTCAACCAGCTTTTGTTGGTAAAAAGCGAGATTAAGCAGCTAAAAAAAGCCAGTTTGGTGTTTTGGCAGGAAATCTATAACGCAGATGCACAATTGCTTTGTTCAGCGCAGGTTAGTATTGCCTGCGTAAAACTATCATTAATGAAAGCGAGTGCAATACCTCGCGATGTTTTAGGGGTGTTATCAGGTGACAGGCGGACTATCAGTTCTTGATTTAATTCTTCACGCTAGTGTGGTGGTGCAGCTGGTTATGCTGATGTTGCTGAGCATGTCTGTAATTTCATGGGCCATGATCATTCAACGCAACAAAGCCCTGAGCATTGCTGTTGAAGAAACCAAGCAGTTTGAAGACAAATTCTGGTCAGGTATTGACCTGTCAAAACTGTATAACGAAGTCAGCGCCAAAGTCACAGTGACAGGTGTTGAGGCGTTGTTTAAGGCTGGTTTTAAGGAATTTGCCCGTTTACATAAAACCAGCCGTCAGTCTGGTGCCGTGATGGAAGGCACTCAACGGGCGATGCGAGTGGGATTGTCCCGCGAAGTAGAGCGTCTGGAAACTCATCTGCCGTTTTTAGCTACAGTAGGTTCTATCAGTCCTTACATTGGTTTGTTCGGCACCGTCTGGGGTATTATGAACTCCTTTATCGCTTTAGGTGCAGTGCAACAAGCTACTTTAGCTATGGTGGCGCCAGGTATAGCTGAAGCTCTTATTGCGACAGCCATAGGTTTATTTGCTGCTATTCCTGCAGTTATTGCTTATAACAAGTTTTCTCACAAAGTTGAAATGCTGGAAAGTGCCTACGCCAATTTTGTGGAAGAGTTTGCCAATATTCTGCACCGTCAGGCGATGGCCAGCGGAGATAATAACTAATGTACGTTCGTAAAAAACGCCGTATGGTGGCAGAGATCAACGTTGTTCCATATATAGACGTGATGTTGGTGCTGTTGATCATTTTTATGGTAACGACGCCTATTATCACCCAAGGGGTAAAAGTAGAGTTACCTAAGTCAGATGCTGAACCCATAGAGCAAATGAAGGACGGTAAAACACCACTGGTTGCCACAGTGGATGAAGGTGGTTTGTATTATTTTGAGAAAGATGGTGTCAATAAAGGGCCCTTTAATGCTCAGGAAATGCAGATGGAAGTGGCTGGCACTCTGCAGCTGGAACCTGGTACCCAAGTGATTATTAAGGGGGATGGCCGTGTGAATTATGCTGCCATTATTCAGTTATTAAATCTGCTGAAAGATGCTGGGGCGCCTTCCGTTGGTTTAATGACTGACGATGTGGAGCAAAACTAAGATGGAACCAGCGTTTAAGAAGTCGCTGATCATCTCGGGTGCCTTACACCTTCTTGTAGCGGTATTGTTATTTGTTAATTTTAATTTCTTCAAAAATGAAGAAATTTTAGTAGTACCTATGCCTGGGGACTTAAGTGCGCCCCTGAATGCGACTACTGTCGATCAGTCTCAGTTTGATGAGCTGAAAGAGAAAAATCAGCAGAAAAAGAAAGACGAAGAAAAACGCAAAAAAGATTTAGAGAAAAAGAAACAACAGGAAGAACGTGAAAAGCGTTTGGAAGAACAGCGCCTGAAAAAACAGGAACAAGAGAAAAAAGAAGCCGAAATAGCAGAAAAGAAAGCGGCTGAAGAGAAGAAAAAACAGGCTGTAGAAAAAGAGAAACAACAAAAACTGGCTGCTGAGAAGAAAAAGAAAGAAGAAGAAAAGAAAAAGCAGCAAGAGCTAGAGAAGAAGAAAAAAGAAAAATTAGCGAAAGAAAAAGCAGCTAAAGAAAAAGCAGCCAAAGAAAAGGCTGAAAAAGCCAAAGCAGAACAAGAAAAACGTGAGCGTGAAGCTGCAGAGGAAATGTTAGCTGAGCAGTTGGAAGAAGAA
The DNA here is from genome assembly GCA_946482615.1 of uncultured Chromatiaceae bacterium. The sequence continues at coordinate 21,045 of CAMLSF010000035.1, forward strand.
GCAGAAGCTCGTCGTGCAGCGAAGGCCGGTCAGATCCTGACTGAGAAGCAACGCTATTTGGCGATGATTATTGCGAAAATCCAACAAAATTGGTTTGTAGACGATACAATGCGCGGCAAAGAGTGCCGGGTGAATATTCGTTTGGCCAGCAATGGTTTTGTCACCTCCAGTTCGATACTGGGTGGAGACCGAGCGCTTTGTGAATCGGCGATGCGTGCAATACAAAAGGCAGGGAACTTCCCTATGTCACCAGACCCTGATGTATATGACGCATTGAAGGATTTAACAACAATTTTGAGACCGGAACTGAGATAACAATATGCTGAAGTTGATAGGAAAGAGCCTGGTGGCATTTGCCCTGGTGCTAAGTGCAAAATCGTATGCCAGTTTAGAGATTGTAATCACAGATGGTGTGGACAGTGCTCGCCCTGTTGCTATAGTGCCTTTTAAATTTGAAGGTAATACGCTGCCAAATCAACGTATTGCTGATATTGTGTCAGCAGACTTAATGCGTAGTGGTAAATTTAACCCTATCGCAGCAACCCGGATGCCACAACAACCGACCAACAGCAAAGAAATTGACTATCAGCGCTGGATGAAGCAGGGTGTTGAAGCTGTGGTTACCGGCACTATCCGTGAAGTAGGTGTCAACAGATATGCTGTGCGTTTTGAATTAGTTGATGTATTTAAAGGGGCTTCAGGCGGAGGTTCGTCCTCGGCTATTATCGGTGGTCAACTGACTACTGGCCTGACTCACATTCTGGATGCGCGTGAAACGACCATCAGTGGCGATCAGTTCAGACAATATGCTCATCGTATCAGTGATATAGTTTATGAAAAATTAACTGGTGAACGTGGTGCTTTTTTAACTAAAATAGCCTATGTGTTAGTACGTGACAAAGCAGACTTTAAATATCAATTAGTTGTAGCTGATTACGATGGTGAAAACGAGCAGGTGTTGTTAAGAGCCAAAGAGCCTTTAATGTCACCAGCCTGGTCACCTGATGGTACAAAGCTGGCTTATGTAACCTTTGAAAAACGTCAGTCACAAATTTATATTCAAGATATATATACGGGCCGTCGCAGTATATTAACCAGTTTCAAAGGTATTAACGGTGCACCTAAGTGGTCACCTGATGGCCGCCGAATGGCGATGGTGTTGTCAAAAGATGGCAACGCAGAAGTTTATGTGATGGATATTGCGACCAAAGCGCTGACAAAACTGACGAACCACAGACGGATTGACACTGAGCCGAACTGGTCGCCAGATGGTTCTAAGCTGATTTTTAGTTCAGAACGTGGTGGTAATCCACAAATTTATAGCGTAAATGTAGCTTCAGGTGTCACTGAAAGGGTAACATTTGAGGGGGAAATGAATTTAGCTGCCTCTTATACACCAGATGGGCGTGGTATTGTTATGGTCAACAGAACAAATGGCCAGTATAATATCGCCCGCATGGATGTTGAGAGTCGCTATTTGCAGGTGTTGACTCGCACTTATCTGGACGAGTCACCAAGCATTGCGCCGAATGGCTCAATGATAATTTATAGTACTTTGTACGGTTCGTCACAAGTACTGGCACTGGTATCCATGGATGGGCGCTTTAAAGCACGGTTACCGGCGGCAAACGGCAGAGTCAAATCTCCGGCTTGGTCACCATTTTTATAAAAAACGAAAATTTGGTTAATTGATTTACTAAGGACAACAATTATGAACTTAAACAAAGTTTTAAAAGGCTTGTTAGTTGCAGTGCCAGTGTTAACTTTAGCTGCTTGTAGCTCAACTGATGAAGTAGCCGCTACTGATGCAAACACTGGTGCAAACACTAACCAAGTAGTTGAACAAGGCCTGTCAGCTGAAGAATTGCTGCGTCAGCAATTAGAAGCTCTGCGTCAAGACAACACTATTTACTTCGACTTCGACCAGTCAGCTATCCGTTCAGAATTCGCTTCTGTTCTGGAAGCTCACGCTGCTTTCTTACGCGCTCGCACTAACATCACTGTAACTGTTGAAGGTCACACTGATGCTCGTGGTACTCCAGAGTACAACATCGCGTTAGGCGAACGTCGTGGTCAGGCTGTGACTCAATACTTAGCTAACCTGGGCGTTGCTGCTGGCCAAATGTCAGTAGTGAGCTACGGCGAAGAGAAACCAGCTGTTGAAGGTAACGACGAAAGCGCGTTCTCTAAAAACCGTCGCGCTGTTTTAGTTTACTAATAACTGAGACGAAGCAAAGCAGTGAAAAAATCTTTAGTTACTGCGCTTTCTGTTATCAGCATTGCCTCGTGGGCAGATCCGGCTCCTGTAGCTGATCTGTCCCGCGCTGGCGGTGGCGCTGTCCAGACTCCAAAATACGCCTCCACGGCTGACCGTATAGCTGCGCTGGAACGTATTGTTGAGGCCAGAGCTAACGCTCAGGTTGCTATGCAGCAGCAAGTGTCCGCTTTATTAGACGAAGTGTCTGAATTGCGTGGCATCACTGAGATGCATTCCTACAAATTAGAAGAAATATTGCAACAACAACGCAATATTTATCAGGAAATTGACCGGAGAATGGGCGCAGGCGCCGCCTCAGGTTCAACTTCAGCTACTCCGACACAATCAAGCACCCCAGCAACATCAGCAGAACAAGCGCCTGTAGGCAATCCTGCTGCAGTAGTTAATGGTGGCGAGTCTCAAACTGCTTCTACGGCAGATTCAGCTAATGCTGTATCCTCTTCGAGCCCGTCGGAAAGTGATGCTTATGAAAGTGCGGTCAATCTGGTGCTGAAAGATCGCGCCTACGATGCAGCTATTCCTGCATTTGAAAATTTCGTCCGTACTTACCCGGATTCCAGCTATGCACCAAATTCGTACTATTGGTTAGGCCAGTTGTTTTTTACAAAAAATGAACTGTTGAAAGCCAAAGCTCAATTTGAGCGTGTAGTGGCTCAATATCCACAGTCAGCAAAAGCTGCAGATTCTTTATCTAAGTTGGGTCAATTGTCAGAGCGGGAAGGTGATACAGCTGCAGCCAAGCAGTTTTATCAACTTTTAGTCAGCAAATACCCACAGTCTAAACCTGCAAAAGCAGCAAAGGCGAAGTTAGAGAGTCTGTAATTAAGCTGTCGTGTTGAATAAGAACCCTGGTCAAAGCCGGGGTTTTTTATATCTCAAATGCTCTGAATAATGAATTTCAAACCATCCAGCATTAAAATTACTTCTGCTCCATGACTCAAAACCATGTTTCGACAGCTTCAATACACAGAGTTGTGCGCAAGCCGGAGCGAGCATTTTTCTGTATATAAATAATACGACCAGTTTCTGTTTCGGTTGGGTCGGCGTTTTTATGCTGGCATTTTAAGCAGTTGAACAAAGAAAATGGCCTTTCTGGTAATTTTTGGTTGCACTGGAAATTTAAATAAGTAAGATATGCGTCCGCGGCAGGGGTCATTAGCTCAGCTGGTAGAGCAGCGGACTTTTAATCCGTTGGTCGATGATTCGAATTCATCATGACCCACCACTCCCGCGCAAACTTTTGTATCGAACTGGGTCATTAGCTCAGCTGGTAGAGCAGCGGACTTTTAATCCGTTGGTCGATGATTCGAATTCATCATGACCCACCACTTCGATACCCTTGTTTGGGTCATTAGCTCAGCTGGTAGAGCAGCGGACTTTTAATCCGTTGGTCGATGGTTCGAATCCATCATGACCCACCACTTTATCTATTCTCCTTGCATGGGTCATTAGCTCAGCTGGTAGAGCAGCGGACTTTTAATCCGTTGGTCGATGGTTCGAATCCATCATGACCCACCATGCAATCTTAGCTTCCTTGTGTTTCCCGCTATAATTTTGTGTATAATGCCGCACTTTTTACAACCGGGTGGCCGTTATGGATCAAGCACTGCACTTTAACGAACTTGACTTTGTATTCCCGAAAAAACCTTTGCCGTTAAACGCGGATCAAAAAGCTGCCTACAAAGAACGTATCAAGCTTTTATTACAGCAACGTGATGCGGTGTTGGTTGCGCACTATTACACAGATCCTGAAATTCAGGCTTTAGCTGAAGAAACGGGTGGTTGTGTGTCTGATTCGCTGGAGATGGCGCGTTTTGGCAATAAACATTCAGCCAAAACTTTGATCGTGGCCGGTGTAAAGTTTATGGGCGAGACCGCCAAAATACTGAACCCGGAAAAAACCGTATTAATGCCAACGCTTGAAGCGACCTGTTCACTGGACTTAGGTTGCCCTGCAGATGCGTTCAGCGCCTTTTGCGACGAGCACCCTGACCGTGTTGTGGTTGTCTATGCCAATACCTCTGCGGCTGTTAAAGCCCGTGCTGATTGGGTAGTGACCTCTTCTATTGCTCTGGACGTCGTGGAGCATTTAGACAGCGAAGGCAAAAAGATTTTATGGGGCCCGGATCGTCACCTTGGCGCTTATGTACAAAAACAAACAGGAGCCGACATGCTGTTGTGGCAGGGCGCTTGTATTGTGCATGATGAGTTTAAAGCCAAAGCGCTGATTGAGCTGAAAAAGCAGTATCCAAACGCTGCTGTGCTGGTTCACCCCGAATCACCTGCCAATGTGGTGGATTTGGCCGATGCGGTAGGCTCGACCAGCCAACTGATCAAAGCCAGCCAGACTATGCCAAACGATACCTTTATCGTGGCGACAGACCGCGGCATCTTCTATAAGATGCAACAGGCTATGCCGGACAAGACCTTTATCGAAGCTCCAACAGGCGGTAACGGCGCAACCTGCCGTAGCTGCGCACATTGTCCCTGGATGGCGATGAACGGTCTGAAGGCGATTGAGGACGCTTTGCTGCAGTCTGAAGGCCATGAGATATTTGTTGATGCCGATCTGCGTGAAAAAGCGTTAATACCACTGGACAGAATGCTGAACTTCGCAAAATCAGCGCAAATGCCGGTGAAAGGCAACGCCTGATGTGATTTTGCTGAAAATTCCAGCAAAAAAACAGGCTTCTGTATTTAACTGTTGCACGGCGCGGTGATTTTCAATAGGATAGCCGCGCTTGCTGTAGCAAGCCTCGGAGAGATGGCTGAGTGGCTGAAGGCGCACGCCTGGAAAGTGTGTTTAGGTTAACCCCTAACGAGGGTTCGAATCCCTCTCTCTCCGCCAGATTAAATGAAAAAGCCCCGGACGAAAGTCCGGGGCTTTTTCATTTAAACCGGAGAGCGGGGATTTGGTTCGAACCCTATGTTCGACCGGTTTGCCGGGAGCAAACCGGAACGCGCTTTAGCGCGGCCCCGAAGGGGTGGAGGGCAGGATGCCCGGAATAATCCCGTGAGTCTGCTGTTGCGCATCAAGTCCGGG
>CAMLSF010000036.1 GCA_946482615.1 uncultured Chromatiaceae bacterium
CGGTGAATACGCTCAAAGCCTTCGGCCACTATGGCTTCCACGCCGGCTAAACGCACCCCTTTGGCTGCCCAATCACGGGATGAACCCTGACCATAATCAGCACCGGCAATAATGATCAAAGGCTGCTTACGTTCCATATAAGTTTCAATGGCTTCCCACATCCGGGTCACTTTGCCTTCCGGTTCAATACGGGTTAGGGAGCCTTGTTTGATTTTGCCATCCACCACGGCCATTTCGTTGATGAGTTTTGGGTTAGCAAAAGTCGCACGCTGTGCTGTTAAATGGTCACCACGGTGCGTGGCATAGGAGTTAAAATCTTCCTCCGGCAAGCCCATTTTATGCAGGTATTCACCGGCCGCGCTGTCCATCATAATGGCGTTGGAGGGTGATAAATGGTCTGTCGTAATGTTATCGCCAAGCACGGCCAGCGCCTTCATACCTCTCATGGTACGCTCACCAGCCAAAGCCCCTTCCCAATAAGGAGGGCGGCGGATATAGGTGCTTTGTGGCCGCCAGTCATACAGCGGGCTGATTTTTTCACCATAATCCACGGACAGAGCAAACATAGGCTCATAGACTTTACGGAACTGCTCTGGTTTAACGCTGCTTGCCACCACTGCATCAATTTCAGCATCGCTTGGCCAGATGTCTTTTAAGCGAATTTCCCTGCCGCTTTGATCCAGCCCCAGCACATCTTTTTCGATATCAAAACGGATAGTACCGGCAATAGCGTACGCCACCACCAGTGCAGGAGAGGCTAAAAATGCCTGTTTGGCATAAGGATGAATACGACCATCAAAGTTGCGGTTACCCGACAACACTGCTGTGGCGTATAAATCACGTTCGATCAGCTCCTGTTGGATCACTGGATCTAAAGCGCCACTCATACCGTTACAGGTCGTACAGGCAAAAGCCACTATGCCAAAACCTAAACTTTCTAAATCGCCTAATAAGTTGGCTTCTTTTAAATACAGCTCCACAGTTTTAGAGCCAGGCGCTAACGAGCTTTTCACCCAGGGTTTGCGGCTTAAGCCTTTGACTTTGGCGTTACGCGCCAATAAGCCAGCCGCTATCACGTTGCGTGGGTTACTGGTGTTGGTACAGCTGGTAATAGCAGCGATAATCACAGCACCATCCGGCATCAAGCCCGGCTGGTTCTCCACCACACCACTGATGCCTTTAGCCGCTAAATCGCTGGTGGACACCCGGGCATGAGGATTAGACGGACCGGCAATAGTGCGGCCTACACTGGATAAATCAAATCGTAATACCCGCTCATATTCGGCTGTTTTTAAACTGTCGGACCATAAACCTGCAGTTTTGGCATAAGTTTCCACCAGTTTAACCTGAGCCGGCTCGCGGCCTGTCAGACTCAAGTAGTCAAGCGTTTGTTGATCGATAGAGAACATAGCGGCTGTAGCGCCATACTCTGGCGTCATATTGGAGATGGTAGCGCGGTCGCCCAAACTCAGGCTGCTGGCTCCTTCACCAAAAAATTCCAGATAAGCAGAGACGACTTTTTCTTTGCGTAAAAACTCAGTTAAAGCCAGTACTATGTCGGTGGCCATAATGCCGGGCTGGGCTTTACCGGTCAGCTCGACGCCAATAATATCCGGCAGACGCATCCAGGAGGCACGGCCTAACATTACACTTTCCGCTTCAAGCCCACCTACCCCAATAGCGATCACACCTAGCGCATCGACATGAGGGGTATGGCTGTCGGTCCCTACTAAAGTATCAGGGAAAGCCACACCATCAATAGCGTGAATAACAGGTGACATCCGCTCCAGGTTGATCTGGTGCATAATGCCGTTGCCCGGTGGTATCACATCCACATTTTTAAAGGCTTTTTTGGTCCAGTTGATAAAGTGGAAACGATCGTCGTTGCGTCTGTCTTCAATAGCGCGGTTTTTCTCAAAGGCATCTTTTTCAAAACCCGCATGCTCCACCGCCAGCGAGTGATCGACAATCAGCTGAGTCGGCACTACAGGGTTGACTTTGGCCGGATCGCCGCCTTGCAGCGCAATAGCATCACGCAGGCCAGCTAAGTCGACTAAAGCGGTTTGACCTAAAATATCGTGACAGACCACACGGGCCGGAAACCAGGGGAAATCCAGATCCTGCTTGCGGTAAATCAGTTGTTTTAACGCATCAGTCAATAAAGCGGGATCACAGCGGCGTACTAAGTTTTCAGCATGCACCCGGGAGGTATAAGGCAATTTGGCATAAGAGCCCGGTTCAATCTCGTTACAAGCCGCTTCGGCATCAAAATAATCCAGGCTGGTGCCTGGTAAGTTTTTACGGTAGTTCGAATTCATGGCGTGGCCACTCAGTTAAATTGGTTGCTTCAGATCCTACAAAAGCCCTTAACGGGCTTTTATACCTGTCGTACTTGAAGCCGCAGCTTTGTTGGTTTGCTCGCTCACCCCAATCACATAGGACTACTATGCTCATGGGGATTCGTCGCTAACCGCCTCGCTGCAACTCCAATTACTTAAGGTATAGATAATGTGTTTTTTGCTTAACGGCTTGATAGTGGCTTAACACTACGTGGTTCCACACCTGTATATTCAGCGCTTGGGCGGATAATACGGTTGTCGGCACGTTGCTCCATCACGTGCGCAGCCCAGCCTGTTAAACGTGAACAGACAAAAATAGGCGTAAACAGCTTGGTTGGAATACCCATATAGTTGTAAGCCGAAGCGTGGAAAAAGTCTGCGTTACAGAACAGCTTTTTCTCGCGCCACATCACAGCCTCACAGCGCACAGAGATGTCGTACAAGGACGTATTGCCGTTGGCTTTCGCCAGTTTTTCAGACCATTCTTTGATCACCGCATTACGGGGATCGGACTCTGCATAAATGGCATGGCCAAAGCCCATAATTTTTTCTTTACGCTCCAGCATGCCCAGCAATTTGCTTTCGGCATCATCCGGATTGTCCATCTTTTCAATCAGTTCCATTGCTGCTTCGTTGGCACCACCGTGCAGAGGACCACGTAAGGAACCAATAGCGCCTGTGATGCACGAGTGCATATCACTTAAGGTTGACGCACAAACCCGGGCTGTGAAGGTAGAGGCGTTAAACTCATGCTCTGCATATAAAATCAGTGAGGAGTTCATCACATCTGTGTGCAGCTGTGTTGGTTTTTCACCATGCAAAGTCCAGAGGAACTGCTCAGCAATAGAATCGGCCGCAGTTTCTACCTCAATACGTTGGCCCTTGTGGCTAAAGTTATACCAGTAGTTAATCAAGCCAGGGAAAATCGCCAGTAACCGGTCTGTGGCGTCTTGTTGCTGGGCAAAACTTTGTTCAGTTTCCAGGTTACCTAACATAGAACAACCTGTACGCATTACGTCCATCGGATGAGCAGAAGCAGGAATACGTTCCAGCACTTCTTTTAATGCCTGTGGCAGCTGACGCATCGCCTTTAAGCGTTTTTTGTAGGCAGCCAGCTCAGCTTCGTTCGGTAACTCGCCTTTTAAAATCAGGTGCGCGACTTCTTCAAATTCACAGTGAGCGGCTAAATCTTTGACGTCGTAACCACGGTAGGTCAAGCCTGAACCTGTTTTGCCTACTGTGGATAAAGCGGTTTTACCTGCGATTTGGCCACGTAAGCCTGCGCCTGATAATTCTTTTGCGTTCGCCATCTTGTCTCTCCGTTTTTAATTTGTTCTGTTGATTTATTGAATGCTGCTTGGCTTATGGTTATTTTTTGTTTGCCCAACTTTTTATTTAGAGCTTTTGCCTGCGGCAAATAATGCATCTAATTTCTGCTCATAACTGTGATAGTTCAGGAAGTCGTAAAGTTCAGCCCGGGTTTGCATGCTGTCGACTACGGCTTTTTGATCGCCATTGGCCAGAATAGACTCGTACACATTCAGTGCAGCTTTGTTCATGGCGCGAAAGGCACTTAACGGATAGAGCACCATATCAACCCCTACGCCAGCCAATTCAGCTTTGTTAAAGAGTGGTGTTTGGCCAAACTCGGTAATATTGGCAAGCACTGGTACTTTCAGTGCTTTGGTAAAAGCCTGATACTGTTCCAGCGTGTAGACAGCTTCGGCAAAAATGGCGTCAGCGCCCGCCGCTTCACAAGCCAAAGCACGTTCAATAGCGGCTTCTAACCCCTGTTGTTGCAGCGCATCGGTGCGCGCCATAATAAAAAAGTTATCATCTGTTCTGGCATCCACGGACGCTTTGACGCGATCAACCATTTCGTCCAAAGACACGATTTCTTTGTTGGGTCTGTGACCACAACGTTTTTGCGCTACCTGATCTTCAATATGAAAACCTGCAGCACCGGCTCTGGTCATGTCTTTGACAGTTCGGGCAATATTAAAAGCTCCGCCCCAGCCTGTATCGGCATCCACCAGCAGTGGCAGTTCAGTAGCACCTGTAATACGGCGGATATCTTCACAGACATCGTTTAATGAAGTCATGCCTAAATCCGGCAAACCAAAAGAGGCATTGGCCACACCAGCCCCTGACAAATACAGGGCTTTATGACCCACACGTTCAGCCATCATGGCGGTGTAGGCGTTGATAGTGCCGACCAGCTGTAACGGAGTGTTGTCTTTAATTGCCTGACGAAGCTTTGCGCCAGCGCTTTTTACATTAGCCATGTGAAGTCCCCTGTTGAAGTAACTGTTGTTCAATATTGCGTCTGGATGCGGCGATATGACGGCGCATCAGTAAGTCGGCCAATTCGCCATCACGGTTGGCAATGGCATTGAGAATAGCTTTGTGTTCGTCAAAAGCCCGCGATACCCGTGGGCCGTTCATACCCAGCTGCACTCTGTACATCCGCACCAGAAAATACAGCTCGTCACTTAAGATATTAATCAGGTATGGATTTTTGCTGCCTAAGATGACGCGGTAATGAAAGTCGACATCACCGGCTTCCTGGTAATAACTTTCACCTTCGCGCACTCGTTGTGTCGACAAATGCTGATCCAAAAGCGCTCTGACTTCGGCAATTTCCTGCTCTGTCATATGCTCTGCCGCCAAACGACAAGCCAGACCTTCCAGCTCTTCACGCAGCTGATACAAAGAACGTAAACCTTCAATCGACAGCTTGACGACTCGGGCACCGGCATTGGGTGTGCGTTCTATTAAATGACAGCGCTCTAAACGCGCTAAGGCTTCACGCAAAGGCGCCCGGCTTAAGTCATAACGTCGCGCCAGTTCTGGCTCACTGATCTTGGTCCCAGCCGGAATTTCACCTTCCACTATGGCGGTACGAATTTGCACCAGCACCCGGTCGGCCGCAGTAATAGCTTCTTTAAATTCAGTAGCAAGCATCAGATTGTCGACAATAATTAGAAAGTGATTACGTTTTACGCCTTAGATAAGCTTTGGTCAAGGCTAAATGATATTTTATGTCGACATAAAACTAAAAATACCAGCGAGGAGTTGTATGGATTTATGAACGGGGTTTTGCAAAACTTGCTGTGACCACAGTAAAAAGGCGATTATCGGAAGTTGCCGGTAACCGCCTGTTTCCCGGATCCAGATGACCAATTAGTAAGAGGTTGTGGCCTTGCTTTGCCACTTCTGCATATTTACACCTTTGCTAATCATCCACAAACTCAGTGTGAGCTCTCCCAGCAATACTGGTATAAAAATCCAGGGAAACAACAGCGAAGTCCAATCTGGTGCCAGCAATAATGCCAGGCTATTGATCAGATAACAGACACCAGCCAGCGCTAACATTACGCCGATAAAAGCCGGGAAAAAGCCGGATTGGATAATCAAATAACCACGCAGTAAACAAGCTAAAGCAAAAAAGATTAATCCAATGCCAAAACCATAGGCATGCAGTTGGATCGCAAGATAAGACCAGGCGGACAGTTGTTCAGATGTAAAGACAGAAGTGGCAGCCGTCCCACTTAACAGCAAAAGTGGAATGACTAATAACAACTTATTGGCCACCAGCATAGCGGTTTGGATCAGGTTAAAAAAAGTGGCAGCCAGATTAAGCCCGGCATTAACACGTTTAAAGACTAAATAAAATAGTACGATAATGGGGATATCCAGCAGTTGCATCGACAAGTCCCCTACTATGCCCAGCCGCCACAATGAGGATGAAGCCATAATATTCTGCGCTGTAGCTGCAGCATCAGCAGCAGCCACTAAAGTGCCTCTGACCATTTGTTCGCCAAAAAGACCCAACACAATAATGGCCAGATAAAACACTCCGCTAAGACGAACATAAAACTGCGGCCTACGCTCAAAAGCAGAACTCATAGGGGGACCTCTCCGTGATGTTAGTTTTAAGTGAATTGAATCAATTAATTACACTGGCAGATCCCGAATAAAAAAGAAAGAGCGCTGACAGCGAAGTCTTGGTTCAGTGCAACAGTGGCACTCCGGTGTTCAGAAGAAGGTCCGCTGTTCAGTTTGTCTCAGCCTGCTGGCTTTGCAATTTTTATTAGATTAAATTTTTCTAAAATTAATGCTTTGTAAAAACTTTGACTTCTATAGTAAGAGTGTGACTCTTGTCTTATTTATCGGGCAAAAGCTTACAGCATCTGATGTGGAGTGGATAACTTGGGGATAACAAGGGTATAAGATCAGGATAAGTTTGAACTTCTGTTTCTGTTTGAAGCACTTAAAAAGAAAAAGTCAGCACAGGAAAATTTTAAAAGCCTTGTCTACACTGAACATCAGTAAGTTAACCTGTTTGTCCTCTTTGGTTCCGTATAGCGCACGGCTCATTTAGATGAGCCATTCCCCTAAGCCCAGAATGAATCCCTTGATTCTGGGCTACTTTTCCCTCTGATTAAGCACGCTTAACCGATTGAAATAATTGGTAAAAATTTGCAGTTGTTTGTTCTGCCAGTTGTTCGATGCTGACATTACGCTGTTCAGCAATACAGGCGGCTACAGCGCTGACATAAGCGGGCTGATTGGTTTTGCCACGATAAGGCACAGGGGCTAAATAAGGTGAGTCAGTTTCGATCAGCAAGCGATCAGCCGGGATTTGCCGGGCTACAGCACGCAACTCATCAGCATTACGAAAGGTGACAATGCCGGATAACGAAATATAAAAACCTAAATCCAAAGCCGCCTTTGCTGTATCCCAGTCTTCGGTAAAACAGTGCAACACGCCACCACAATCGGCTGCGCCACCAGAACGCAATAAATTCAACGTATCGGCTCTGGCATCGCGGGTATGCACTATCAAAGGTTTTTTCAGTTCACGGCCTACGGCTATATGGGCGGCAAAAGCCTCTTGCTGAATCGCCTTGCTGTCCGGGCTGTAAAAATAATCCAGGCCTGTTTCGCCTACTGCGACAACAGCGGGATCGGCACAATAACGGCGCAATAATTCGATATCAATTTGATCTTCCTGATGCAGCGGATGTTCACCACAAGAGACTGAGACTTGTGGATAAGCGGCCACCAGTTGTTTCATCGCCGGAAATTCTTTCAGACTCACAGATACACAAAGCATATGTTCAACTTTGGCCGCTGTGGCTTGTTGTAAAACTTCAGGCAGGGTCAGGGCTAATTTGTCCCATTCCAGACGATCGAGGTGGCAATGCGAATCAACAAACAAAAGAGTTCTCCAAAACATTCACTAAAAATAGCCTAAAGGCTGCTTTATACACTCAAAGGCTGTAGGTCGGCTCGGTCGAATCGAGCATACCGCCTAACAATTTTTCAATTTTATCCTGCAGCTGGAATTTATCGTCGATAAAAGCCACGCCAATACCGGCCGGCGTAGAGCTTTGCGCCCCCTGTGGCGTCAGCCAGGCCACTTTGCCGGTCACACGCACAGGTTCCAGTGCATCAGGCAATGTCACTACTAAAGATAGCGAATGCCCCATACGATAAGGCCTGGCTGTACGCACAAACAAACCGCCATTTTTCAGAAATGGCATATAGCAGCGATACAGCTCTTTTAACTCTGTAAAATCCAGTTGGATTTCGTCCACAATGAGCTCCTGTTACAACAAGGCCGTGCGCATTTGCACTAACAAGGCGGATAAATTCAGCGCGGCATTTTGCCCTGAAATCAGCTGTCGGTCACGGCCCCATTGCTGTAAAGACAACAACAACTGATGGTGTTTCAGCTGCATATCAGCCCCCTTCTGCCACAACTCCTGTCGTACAAACCAGAATAAGGTTGAAGCTAATTGTTCAGTGTCAGGTAAATGAGCCATCAGTTCATACATATCTAATTGAGCCGACACGAACTTCTTCAGCATAACCAATTGTGCAGAAATTGCTGCAGCTTCATCGCTTTCTAATAATTTGAGCGCTAATAAGGGCGCACCACCAACGTACTGCAATAAAAAATCAGGCACAGGCCTGCTGCTGTGTTCCTGTAACCAGTGTTCAATCTGTGCGCCGTATACAGGAGCCAAAGCCCAGCTTTGACAGCGGCTTAAAATAGTCGGCAACAACTGAGCCGGATGGGCGCTTTGTAAAATCAGAAAACTGTTTTGTGGTGGCTCTTCCAGGGTTTTTAATAAGGCGTTGGCGGCGGCTTCTGTCATCAGTTCGGCTTGTGGAATAAGCGCCAGCTTCACCCCGCCTTGCTGTGATGCACCTTGCATAAACTGACCTAAAGCCCGTATTGGATCCACCCCAATACTGCTGCCTTCTGTCGGCAATTGCCACAGATCCGGGTGATGGCCGGATGCCATCAGCTGACAACTTTTACATAAACCACAAGGCTGTTGCTGCTGCGCTCTTTTACAGAGTAAATAAGCGGCCAGCCGTTTCGACAACTCCAGTTTGCCTATGCCTACAGGCCCTGTCAGCAATAACGCATGATGCAATTGCCCTGCTGCTGCCAGTTCTGTCAGTTTGTAGTAATAAGAGTCCAGCCAGGGAAAATCAGACATCAGGTTGTAAAGGTCCGTTTTGATAAGCCTGTTGCAGCGCATTCAGGATCTGTTGTTGTACTTGCTCTATAGACCGGCTGGCATCTATGGTGACTATATTGGGCTCTGTGGCGGCGATTTGTTGATACTTAGCGCGGGTGCGCTGGAAAAATGCCAGTTGCTCCAGCTCAATCCGATCCAGTTCTCCCCGGGCCTGAGCTCTTTGCAAACCAATGGCCGGGTCAATATCCAGATACAAAGTGAAATCCGGGCTCAGGCCGCCTAAGACAGCCTGACGGATACTGTTAATCAGACTTTCATCCAGCTCCCGGCCACCGCCCTGATACGCCCTTGAAGATAAGTCGTGGCGATCGCCTAACACCCAGGTGCCCTGCTGCAAAGCGGGCTGGATCACTGTTTTAATTAACTGCACGCGGGACGCATACATCAGAAGTAACTCAGTTTCAGGCGCCACTCTTTCATCCTGTACTTGTTTAACCAAAGTGCGGATTTGCTCGGCCAAAGGAGTGCCACCTGGTTCACGGGTGCTGATAAATTTGATGTTATGTTCGTTCAGCCAGTGTTGGATAGTACGGATAGCACTGGTTTTGCCTGCGCCTTCCAACCCTTCCACTACAATAAAACGCCCTGAAGTTGTCATTGTTTTTTCTTTCCAAAAATATACTGCTGTACCGCCGCATTATGCTCTTTTAGCGTACGGGAAAACTGATGAGTACCGTCACCTTTCGCGACAAAATACAGCCAGTCACTTTGTGCCGGCTGAGCCGCAGCGAGAATAGAGCTGCCGCTTGGTGCTGCTATTGGGCCTGGCGGTAAGCCAAAATGCTGATAGGTATTATAAAGGTGAGGATTTTTTAAATCCGCTCTGGTGATGTCACCATTAAAACTGTCACCTAACCCATAGATCACTGTAGGGTCTGTTTGTAATTTCATACCAAGCGCTAAGCGATTGACAAAAACCGAGCTGACCAAAGGTTTTTCCGGCTCATGGCCACTTTCTTTTTCTACGATAGAGGCCATGATCAGCAGCTCATATGGATTTTTATAAGGTAATTCTGCCTGACGACTATCCCATGCCTGCTGTAAACGTTGGATCAGCAGCTCGTTGGCACGTTTTAATAATTCACTGCTACGGCTATTGGCTGTGTAATTGTAGGTTTCTGCAAAAAACAGCGCTTCGGCATTGGTAGGTTTATTGCCCCAGGCTTCAGGCCATTGAGCAAGTTCAACTAATGCAGCTTTATCGGTCAAATCATGTTGTAAATACTCAGCTTCAGCTAAACGCTTTAAGCTTTGGCTTAAAGTTTCACCTTCTTTGATACTAAACGCAAACTGTGCCACCTTTCCGCTGGCAAATAACTGCAACATTTGTAATAAGCGGATTGGTTTCTGCTCTGTGGGCACTCTGTATACACCCTGATGTAATTTTGATAGTTCCGGATGCAGGCGTAAATAAATGGATAACCAGCGGCATTGAGCATTGCTTAACAGATGTTGTTGCTGCCAGTTGCGACAGAGTTTCATTGCGCTGTCGCCGGCTTTAATTTCGATGTAAGTCTCTGTCAGCGGCAAAGGGCTTTGGCTGTATTGTTGCCAGATATTACTTAAACCAAAGATACTGACCAGAAAAACCAGCAGCACTACCAATAAAGTTCGGATCAAAGCTCAACTCCGCGGACAAACTGGCGCACCAGTTCAATATGTTTAGTTTGCCCGGCAAATTCTTTTACCGGCACTACACCCATCAGGGCATTACAAATCAATAAGGCTTCAGCCTGTTGCAGGTCGTCCAGCTGATAACGCCCTTCAGTCACAGGGCGCTGAGCCATCAGATGTTGGCGCATCACACCATTGACACCTGCCTGATCAAGCTTCGGCGTAAACCACTGGCCATTTTTACAAAACATCAGATTGGCGGCAGAGACTTCAATCACAGCATCACTTTGGTCCAACACCACAAGCTCATCGACACCAGACTGAGCCAATTCAGCTTTAATCAGAACCTGCTCCAGCCTGTTATTGTGCTTAACACCGGCCAAAGCGGGTTGTTGCGCCAGTTTAAACTCTGCCACACCAAGGCAAATGCCCTGCTGTTGCCAGAGGCTGTAATCAGGTAAAGCTGCAGTGCTGATATAACAACAAGGCGCTTCAATTCCCTGCGGACTATAACCACGACCAGCCTGACCACGGCTGATTAATACTTTCACCACCTGCTCTGGTGCCGTAATAGCCTGTTGAACTTTTGCGGTCAGCTCATCTTGATCAAAAGCATGGATCAACAAAGCTTTGGCGCCTGATACCAGACGCTGCAGATGCAAATCCCACAGCATAGCTTTGCCGTCTTTTACCTTTATTGTGGTAAAAAGTCCGTCGCCATAATGAAAGCTGCGATCTGTGCTATTCGGTGCCTGCAGATAAAGCATCAATGCCAGTCCAAACCAATTGAAAAAATTCTGGCCGAAAGTATGCCTGAAATCAGTGATATTAAAAATGGGGGGCGATCACATTGTTAACAGTTAACACTATGATCTGCCCTTAATTTCGGCAGTTAGTTGCTAAATTGCACCTGCTGCCACTGCTGTTCCGGAGTGAATTTGAGGGTTTTGACCTTGCCACGTCCTTCGATATTAATCACGTTGACCTGATCCGGCCACAAAGTTTGCAGTGAATCATGCCGCAACTGCAGCAGGCTCAGTTGTTGTGGTATCGCAACTTCCTGATACACCCAGAAAAAGCGGCCATCCAGCTCGTTACCGACCAGACTCAGTTTCAGGTCCTGCCCATCAGATTTCAGTTGAAAATGGCTGGATACATACAAAGCAAAACTGTCACGGGTGGACTGTTTGGCAATTAAATCAGCTGACTTATCCAGCAGCTTTTTCACTGCATGCTCAGCGTCATGCACATAAAATCTGTGCATGACTTCAATGTTGCCGGTGCGCTGATTAAACAGCACTTTGGTAATGGCCGACTTCATTTCATGAGCGGACAACTGCAGGCTCAGGCAGCATAAAACTAAAAGTATCAAACGCATCTGTGTTGTTAATCCTTAGCTTTGGGCGCTTTTAGTTTGGTTTTGCTGTCCTGCATAATGTCGCGCTCGACCAAGTCTTTACTCTTCTCCCGTTTAAAGGCCTCAATACGGGACGGAATGATCTGACGTGGGTAATGGTTGTTTTCCACATCCACATCGGCGGTTAACCACTTCGGATCCACCACCACCTGTTTTAAGACTTTGTCTGTCACTATCAGTTTGCTGACGGCATCCGGAGTTTTACGCCAAATCTCGGCCGGAATATACATGTCCTGCACACTGTCATCTTCAAAGGTCAGTTGCAGCAGAATCGGCATCACCAAGCCACCTAAGTTACTGAAATTCAGCACATAGTAGTTTTTGTTTTCTTCTACAGCACGCTCAAACACCTGACGCTCCCAGGGTTCCAGATCAGCCAGGAATTGCTGGTAGCTGTTGCGCTCTTTGTTGGTCACCGTAAACCTGTCATTTTTGTCATAAAAATCTGTGACATCTTTATTACGTTCCACCCAGGTGGTTTTGCCTTCGGCTTCATTCAGCTCAACAAAAATTGGCATAGGTTTGTCCTGCTCTTCTTTGCGGCGACGCTCAAAGTCGATGTCCGGATCTTTGGTATCCAATTGCAGTTTGTAGACTTTATCTAAAGAGATATCGACATGGTCGGTGCTGTAAAACCAGCCACGCCAGAACCAGTCCAAATCAACACCACTGGCTTCTTCCATAGTACGGAAAAAATCTGAAGGTGTCGGGCGCTTAAACTTCCAGCGGGTGGCGTATTCTTTAAAAGCAAAATCAAACAGCTCACGGCCTAAAATCACATCACGCAGAATATTCAGCGCAACCGCAGGTTTGGTGTACGCATTAGGGCCTAAACGCGTCACGCTGTCCGATTGTGTCATGATGGGTTCCTGATGATCACTTTTCATATAATCAGTGATATCACGGGCTTCGACACCCCATGGAATTTGTGGGTCCCACTCACGACCTGCAATACCATCTAAAAAGCTGTTTAAACCTTCATCCATCCAGGTCCACTGCCGCTCGTCAGAGTTCACCACCATAGGGAAATAAATATGCCCTACTTCGTGGATCACCACACCAATCAAAAAGCGCTTCTCTGCTTGTGAATAAGTACGGCTGCCATCTTTTTGCAATTCTGTACGCGGGCCGTTAAAGGTAATCATCGGATATTCCATGCCACCTACAGGACCATTCACAGACTGGGCAACCGAATACGGATAATCAAAAGAGAAACGGGAATAAACTTCCAGCGTATGGACTACGGATTCTGTGGAGTATTTTTTCCACAAATCACCGCCCTCTTTTGGATAAAACGACATGGCCATCACAAAAGGCTGATCGGCGCCACCTTGCTGATAACCTTTGGCATCCCAGATAAATTTACGCGAAGAAGCCCAGGCAAAATCCCGTACATTGTTGGCTTTGAAACGCCAGGTTTTGCGCTCATCCGTGTCATCTTTTTCATTTTCCAGAGCTTCTTGCTCTGTCACGATAAACACAGGACGTTTGGCCGTTTTAGCTTTCTCCAGACGCTGCAGCTGTTCTTTGGTCAGCACATCCTGCGCATTAACCAGATCCCCTGTGGACGAGACAATGTGGTCCGCCGGCACCGTCATCTCGACCTCATAGTCACCAAATTCCAGCGTGAACTCACCTGAGCCTAAAAACTCTTTATTGGTCCAGGCTTCATAATCTGTGTAGGCGACTAAACGCGGGAACCACTGGGCAAACAAGAAGATATCATTGCCACCTTTGCGCTTATCATCCGGGAAATGTTCATAACCTGAGCGGGCTGAGACTGCATCTTCTTCAACGATATTAAAGGCAAAATCCATAGAGAACTGCAGAGACTCGCCGGCTTTTAACGGTTTGGGTAAATCAATCCGCATCTGAGTGCCAACCACCACAAACTTCAGCTTTGTGCCGTCAGCCAGTTTGATGTTGTCCAGCTGATACCCCAATTCGTGATCGGCCAGGAATTGCAGATTACGTAATTCGTCGAGACTGATTTTGGCAGGCTGATCATTGGTTGGGGTTGAACCACCACCAAAGGTGCTGGTGACTTCCGCCATAGAATCCGATTTAAAGATATTCTGGTCCAACTGCAGCCATAAATACTTCAGTGTATAAGGCGAGTTGTTTTTGTAATGGATAGTCTGGCTACCGGATAAACGGCGTTTTTCTTCATCCAGGCTGGCTTGTATTTTGTAATCCACCTGCTGTTGCCAGTACTGTTGACCCGGCTCACCAGCGGCGTTACGGTAAATATTAGGTGTGGGTAAAGACTCGTCCAGTTGACGGAATTTATCTTCAAACTTTCCCTTGGTTTGGGCAATAGGATCCGCAAAGGAGACCTGAGCACAAAGCATCAGCGCCAGAGCAACACAGCTTTTTTTATAGGACATAGGTAAGGGTGCTTCTGTTGATTAAAAGATATGGAGTTGTTACCCCAGTATTTACTTTTAATGGCAGGATCCGTCTGGAATTACGACAATAAGCGGGAAAAATAAGATAGAAAAATCAAAGGGTCAGAGCATTGCTCTGACCCTTCTATCAGGCGTTAGATTTTCTTAAACAAAATAGAACCGTTAGTGCCGCCGAAACCAAAGGAGTTACATAAAGCGTATTCCATTTTGGCATCACGGGCCGTATGCGGTACATAGTCTAAGTCACAGCCTTCATCCGGATTATCCAGGTTGATGGTTGGAGAGACTTTCTGGTCAAGCAGTGACAAAATGGTGATGATAGATTCGACAGAACCTGCAGCACCTAACAAGTGCCCCATCATCGACTTGCTGGAACTGACCATTAATCCTTCTGGTTTGGCACCAAAAATAGATTTGATCGCCATAGTTTCAGCTATGTCACCTGCTGGTGTCGAGGTACCGTGTGCATTGATGTACTGCACCTGATCGGCGTTGACACCCGCATCACGTAAAGCGTTTTTCATCGCAAGAGCTGCACCGCGGCCATTTTCCGGTGGTGAGGTCATATGATAGGCATCGCCACTCATACCAAAACCTACCAGCTCAGCATAAATTTTTGCGCCACGGGCTTTAGCATGTTCGTACTCTTCCAGCACCACAACACCGGCACCATCACCTAATACAAAACCGTCACGGTCTTTATCCCATGGACGACTGGCCTGTTGTGGCGCATCGTTACGGGTAGATAATGCACGGGCAGCACCAAAGCCTCCCATGCCTAAAGTAGTTGATGCTTTTTCTGCACCACCGGCAATCATCGCATCTGCATCACCGTAAGCTATCATACGGGCCGCCTGACCAATGTTATGCACACCAGTAGTACAGGCCGTCACTATGCTGATATTCGGACCTTGTAACCCTAACATGATGGATAAATGGCCTGAAATCATGTTGATAATGGTAGAAGGCACAAAAAACGGCGATAAACGACGTGGGCCGCTGTTCAGTAATTTGGTGTGGTTTTCTTCGATTAAACCTAAACCACCAATACCTGAACCTACAGCAACACCTATACGCTCGGCGTTTTGTTCGTTAATTTCCAGTCCGGAATCTTTAAAAGCCTGCACACCGGCAGCTACACCGTACTGGATAAATAAATCCATTTTTTTGGCTTCTTTGGCCGGGAAAAACTGTTCGACGTCAAAATTTTTGACTAAACCAGCAAATTTAGTGGTGTAAGCCTCTGGATCAATATGATCAAACAGCGCTATTCCACTTTGACCTTGTAATAAAGCCTGCCAGGTCGACGTTACATCGTTCCCCAGGGGCGTTAGCATACCTAAGCCCGTCACAACCACTCGACGTTTTGCCACAGAATCCTCCGCAGTCTGATTTATTCTTTATTGCTGATCCGCTTCTGCATTTGATACGTAGCAGGCAGCTTCAGAAACAAAAACGGGTAGCAGAGGCTACCCGTTTTGTCAGCTCATCGCTTACTCAGCGTGGGCTTTGATATAGTCGATAGCAGACTGTACCGTTGTAATTTTTTCAGCTTCTTCGTCTGGGATCTCTGTGTCGAATTCTTCTTCCAGAGCCATAACTAATTCTACTGTGTCCAGAGAGTCAGCGCCTAAATCGTCAACGAAAGAAGATTCGTGCTTCACTTCTTCTTCTTTAACGCCTAACTGCTCGATGATAATTTTTTTAACGCGTTCTTCGATGTTGCTCATCTTTTCTTCCTTTTTCTCATGTAAATCGCAACAATTGGTGCAATTTTGTGTGGCGGCTAGTTTATGCGTAAGCCCGGTTTGTTGCAAGCAAAGCACTTAGCTTTTCATGCTGGTCAAACCTCATTAGCCTTCGTTCCTGAAGCCGCAGCTTCGCTCACGAAGGCTGTTGGCTTACACCATATACATACCACCGTTGATATGGATGGTTTCACCCGTAATATAGGCAGCCGGACCTGAAGCCAAAAAGGCTACAGCGGCCGCTATCTCTTCCGGCTTGCCCAGGCGATTCGCCGGGACCTGGCTGAAAATTGCTTCTTTTTGCTCTTCTGACAATTCTTTGGTCATATCGGTGTCGATAAAACCAGGTGCAATAGCGTTCACAGTAATACCACGTGACGCCACTTCTCTGGCTAATGACTTGGTAAAACCTAACACGCCCGCCTTGGCTGCAGCATAGTTAGTCTGACCTGCATTGCCCATAGAACCTACTACTGAACCTATGCTGATGATCCGGCCGTGACGCTTTTTCATCATGCTACGCAGCACAGCTTTACTTAAACGGTACACTGATGTCAAATTGGTTTGCATGATGTCGAACCATTCTTCTTCTTTCATGCGCATCAACAGGTTATCGCGGGTAATACCAGCGTTATTGACCAGAATATCAATGTCACCAAACTGTGCTTTGATCGCCTCTAAACACTGCTCAATAGAGTCTGCATCGCCGACATTTAACACCAGGCCCTGACCTTTGTCACCTAAATAAGCGGAAATAGCAGCTGCACCTGATTCAGTTGTTGCAGTTCCAACCACTTTAGCGCCTAGAGCGGCTAATTGTTCAGCAATAGCGCGGCCTATACCACGGCTTGCACCCGTAACTAAGGCCACCTGACCTTCTAACGAAATAAATGAGGTTGTCATAGTCTATAAGCCTTTTATTCTGCAGCTAAAGCGTCTTTTAATGACGCTACATCTGTGACTGAAGCTGTGTTCAGCTCTTTATTAATACGTTTAATCAAGCCGCTTAATACCTTGCCTGCACCCAGTTCAATCACTGTGTCCACACCTTGTGCAGCTAAAAATTCAATACTTTCGGTCCAGCGCACCGGACTATACAGCTGACGCACTAAAGCGTCCTTGATTGCAGCGGCATCTGCAGCTGCAGCCACATCAACATTGTTCACTACAGGTATGACAGCTGTATGAAAGGCGATATGGTTTAAATCAATAGCCAGTTTATCTGCTGCTGGCTTCATTAAAGCGCAGTGTGACGGTACAGACACAGGTAAAGGCAGCGCTCGTTTGGCACCTGCGGCTTTACAAAGTTCATTGGCACGTTCAACCGCAGCTTTATTACCTGCAATCACCACCTGACCAGGTGAGTTAAAGTTAACCGGAGACACTACTTCACCTTGCGCTGCTTCTTCGCAGGCTTTGGCAATCAACGCATCGTCCAGGCCAATAATGGCCGACATAGCACCAGTACCAGCAGGCACAGCCAGTTGCATATACTGACCACGTTTTTCCACCAGCTTGACGGCGTCAGTCAGGCTCAGTACACCAGCACAAACTAAAGCCGAGTATTCACCTAAAGAGTGACCTGCTAAATAGGCTGGAGTTGCGCCGCCCTGCTCCAGCCAGACTCTGTACACAGCCACAGAAGCTGTTAATAAAGCAGGCTGAGTGCGGTGGGTTTCATTTAATTCAGTATCAGGGCCATTCGCCACCAGGGCCCATAAGTCATAACCTAAAGCCTGGGATGCTTCGGCGAAGGTGTCGCGCACTGTGGCAAATTCTGCGTACAATTCCGCTAACATGCCGACACTTTGTGAACCCTGTCCCGGGAATACCAATGCAAGTTTATTGTTCATCATTGTTCTCGCAATCTTATTAATAACGTATTAAGGCCGAAGCCCAGGCAAAACCACTGCCAAAAGCTTCAAGCAATATAGTCTGTCCGCGCTGGATGCGGCCATCCCGCACAGCTTCATCCAAAGCTGTTGGCACTGTCGCCGCTGAGGTATTGCCGTAACGGTCCAGGTTGATCACCACCTGATCCATCGACATTTCCAGTTTACGGGCTACAGCCGAGATAATACGCAGATTGGCCTGATGCGGCACTAACCAGTCGATTTGGGATTTATCCATATCGTTGGCGGCTAAGGTTTGCTCTACCACTTCAGATAAACGGGTGACAGCCACTTTAAAGACTTCATTGCCTTTCATCGCACCCCAGGAATTATGCACCGAAGCTTCATCACCGCGGATCGGGTTGTCGACATAAAGTAATTCGGAGTATCTGCCATCGGCATGAATATGAGTGGATAAAATACCTGGCTGCTCTGAGGCTTCTAAAATGACAGCGCCAGCGGCATCACCAAATAAAATGACCATACTGCGATCTTCAGGACTCATTAAACGTGATAAACAATCTGAGCCTATCACCAGCACCCGTTTTGCCATACCACTTTTTATATACTGGTCAGCAATACTTAAGGCATAACAAAAACCGGCACAGGCTGCAGCTACGTCAAAAGCCGGAATGCCGGGCATATCCAGTTCACGCTGCACTTCACAGGCTGCACTTGGCAGCGCACGAGCGGCACTGGTCGTGGCCATGACGATCATGTCGATGGAGTCTTTTTCGATGCCGGCTGCTTCAATAGCTTTTAATGCAGCCTGAGCGCCCATAGTGGCAACAGTTTCGTTGTCCGCTATGATGCGGCGTTCTTTGATACCAGTACGTTCGATGATCCACTCGTCTGTGGTTTCGACCATGGTTTCGAGATCAGCATTGGTTCTGACCTGAGACGGAAAGTAACTTCCGGTTCCAATAATGCGTGAATACATTGGGCCCTACGCTTTGTCAATTAATACGTGTTCCAGCCTGTCTTTGATCTTCACCGGCACCTGGCGTTCAACCTCGCGCACGGCCTGACGGATGGCACTAAGAAATGCTTCTTTTGTCGCATTTCCATGACTTTTCACTACAATTCCGCGCAATCCTATCAGACTTGCCCCGTTATACTGGTCGGGGTTCACACCCAAAGACATACTTTTCAGGAAAGGTTTGATTAACCAGCCGAAAAGTTGAGCAGACATGGAGTTTTTCAGTGCAGTTTCTAAGCGTTTTAAGATAAGTTTCGCCACACCTTCGCAGGTTTTCAGCGCAACATTGCCGACAAAGCCATCACAAACAATAACGTCGGCTTTGCCGGAAAAAATGTCATTGCCTTCGATATAACCAATGTAATTGATATCCGGACATTCGGATAAGAGTAAAGAAGTGCGTTTGATTTGGTCCGAACCTTTGATTTCCTCTTCGCCCATATTCAGCAGCGCCACTTTAGGTCTGGAAATACCTTCAACTTCCTCAGCCATCACTGCGCCCATCACGGCAAACTGGAACAAAGTGTCGGAATCACAATTGACCGTGGCACCTAAATCCAGCATAAAAACCGGACTGCCAATAGTAGAAGGTAAAGCGCTGATCAGAGCAGGACGTTCGACCCCATTGAGCATTTTCAGCACAAAATGCGCCATCGCAATCAAAGCTCCGGTATTACCGGCGCTGACACAAGCTGCTACTTTATTCTGTTCGACTAAATCCAACGCTATACGCATAGACGACTGGCGCTTGTTGCGCAAAGCCACTGAAGGTTTGTCGGTCATCAGAACAGTTTGGGAGGCATGTGAAACAGAAAGCTGAGGATGGTTTAAATAACCCGCCTGTTCTAGTTCAGTGGTCAGTATTCCGGAGTCGCCGCAGAGGACTAAATCTACATGAGGAAATTCACACAGCGCTTCTATGGCTGCAGGAATAGTTGATTGGGGGCCATGGTCGCCCCCCATCATGTCTAAAGCTATTTTAAGTCGTAGTGGTTGCAACGAGTGCATCCAAACTTACTTAATTACTTTACGACCTTTGTAGTAACCATCTTCAGTGATGTGGTGACGACGGTGAGTTTCACCTGAAGTTGCGTCTACAGACAGCGTTGGCCCAGTCAACGCATCATGAGAACGACGCATGTCACGTCTTGCACGAGATTTTTTGTTTTGCTGTACAGCCATTGCCTTTCTCCTAAAAAACTATTTTTTCTTCAATTCTTGCAATATTGCAAATGGGTTCGGTTTTTCTGGTTCTGGTTCTATTTCTCCCCAGCTCATCTGCACTTTGGTTGGATCACAAGACCCTTCGTCGTGCATCGGAAACAGAGGTAAAGCCAGAATTAATTCGTCCTCAACCAATTGCCTCAAGTTAACTTCGCCGTGTTCGTTTTTTTCGACCACTTCGTAGCGCTCTGGAATATCATCGTGAGCCGAATCGTTATCACTCCGGATTGGAGTGTATGCAAAACTGGTGTTCAGTTCCAGGCTCATATGTTCGCTACAGCGTTCACATGTGACCTGCACCTGACAACGGGCCTGTGCTTCAATATACACCAGCCCCTGTTCATCAGTTCCACAATGTACTACTACGTCTACATCACCCTCAGAACTTACTAACGATTCCGTTAATCTGGTTAAATTCACCAGTGGAATAATGCCGTCAAACGTAGAACGTTTTTGTGCAGCTCGTGTTGGATCAAGGGTAATTGGAATTTTTACCTTTTGCATAAGGCGCGCATCATATAGATCGAGGCTAAAGCTGTCAAAGGATTCCT
Source organism: uncultured Chromatiaceae bacterium (assembly GCA_946482615.1). The sequence goes on from CAMLSF010000036.1 coordinate 20,733, forward strand.
GCCTCTTTTTTGTTAATTTTTCCGGTCTAAACCGCTGTTCTGACGGCCATTGTGGCTTATACAAGCCTGAGTCACTGCTGTTTTAGCAAACAGAGTCAACAAAGTTGCAACTTCGCTCAGGAAGGGTATAGTGCGGCGCATTGTCCCAACGAGGTACTTTTATGTCAACCCAAGCTTTGTATTTAGCCTCTACTTCTGTGTATCGTAAGGCTTTACTGGAAAAACTTACACCGAACTTTTCTACGGCCAAACCTGAAGTCGACGAAACCCCTTTGCCGGGTGAAACACCGGAGCAACTGGTCAGCCGCTTAGCAGTATTAAAAGCACAAGCTGTGGCTGATAAATTAACTGAAGGTCTGGTGATTGGTTCAGATCAGGTGGCGGTATTTAACGGCCAAATTCTCGGTAAACCTCATACAGCTGAAAATGCTTATACACAACTAAAAAGCTTCAGTGGCCATAACGTCACCTTTTTAACCGGATTAGCTCTGGTGAACGCCCAAACCAAACAGCATCAGCTTTGTGTTGAGCCTTTTCACGTGCATTTTCGCGAATTAACCGATGCGGAAATTCTTGCTTATATAGAAAGAGAACAACCGCTGAACTGTGCCGGCAGTTTTAAGAGTGAAGGTCTGGGCATCAGTTTGTTTAAAAAGCTCGAAGGTGACGACCCCAATAGCTTAATAGGCCTGCCACTGATTCGTTTGCTTGAAATGCTTCGTCATGAAGGCGCAGATTTGTTAACCAACCCTTGAGTTACACGCCTGACGGGCGGGTATAAGACCCGCCCCTACAGCAGTGACATAGTATTCAAAGCGCCGTTAACAGCTCTGGCAGCGAATCAATAATAGCTTTGGGCTGATAACGACTCAGCTCGTCCCTGCCATGCACACCATGAGTCACCCCAATACGTGGCATTTCTATCGCTTGCGCCATCGCCATATCATGAATAGTGTCACCCACCATCACGGCACGATGTGCCGGCAAGTTAAGCTCTGCCAGTATTTGTTGCAGCATATCAGGACTGGGTTTGGAGGCCGCTTCATCGGCACAGCGGCTGGTGTTGAAATAAGGCCCTAAACCTGTTTCCTCAAACATCCGTGTTAAACCTTTACGGGCTTTCCCTGTGGCTACCGCCAACAACAGACCTTGTTGTTTCAGCTCAGACATCACCTGCTCTGCCCCTGCAAACAAAGGCGTCGGCGGATGATCATGCGATAAATACTGGTCGCGGTAATGTTCAAATACAGTCTGACGTTGTGTCGCATTGATACCGGGAAACAAAATATCAAACACCGGGTCCAGGCTCAGGCCAATAATTTGTTTTACCTGATGTTCAGTCGGCACTGTTAAACCTGACAATTCAGCCGCAGAACGCATGGACGATACAATACGGCCTACTGAGTCCATCACTGTGCCGTCCCAGTCAAACACTACTAAAGCTATATCAGAACTCATTATTTTCTCTTCAGTTTTTCCAAAACACTACTTAAGGCGTTATCCAGAGGCGCATCACAGGTCAACTCCTTGCCTGTGCCGGGATGGGTAAAAGTCAGAGTTTTGGCATGCAAATACAAACGGTTTAATCCGAGGTTTTGCATCTGAGAGGTAAATTCGTTGTCGCCGTATTTATCATCACAGGCGATGGCATGACCTTTACAGGCGGTATGCACCCGAATTTGGTGAGTACGGCCCGTGACAGGGAAAGCCTCCACCAGGGTGCCTTCTTCATAACGCTGCAGAATTTTAAAACGGGTTTCCGAAGGTTTGCCCTGAGCTTCATCAACCCGCACTACCCGTTCTCCACTTTGTAAGGTGTTTTTGCGCAGCGGTTCTGTGACTTTTTTGATTTTGCTGTCCCACTGGCCAGCAACCAATGCCCAGTATTTTTTCTCTACTGTTTTTAAACGCAACTGTTCGTGCAGATTGGTCAGCACAGAACGTTTTTTGGCGATCAGTAAACAACCTGAGGTATCCCGGTCTAATCTGTGCACCAGTTCAAGATGACGGGCCGTTGGCCTTAATGCACGTAAAGCCTCAATCACACCAAAAGATAAACCGCTGCCACCATGCACCGCCATGCCTGTGGGTTTGTTTAAAACAATTAAGTCGTTGTCTTCAAAAAGAATATGGCTTTCGAGGTTTTTCACCATCGAAAGACCCACAGACACAGGCTCTTTTTCCGGCTCATCATGCAACACTAAAGGCGGTACCCGCACCTGATCACCAGCCTGCAGTTTGTACTCAGGTTTTATCCTTTTTTTATTAACCCGTACTTCACCTTTACGCAAAACCCGATAAATCACACTCTTTGGTATGCTCTTCAACCGTGCCATTAAGAAGTTATCTATACGTTGACCGGAATAATCTTCTTCTACATCAATGTATTGCACCGGAGTTTTGATATTTTCAGTCATGCGTTTCAGTTACTCTGCTAAGCTTAAATTAAGTTGCTATTGGTCGCTAATTAGTGGGATAATTATCGGGCTAATTATGCCAAAAACGGCAATTAGGGCGCTCAAAGTGACGTAAGAGAAAATGTGAGGCACCGTTCGGGAGGCAGATCATACCGAATTCGTTGGGAAAACCAACGTATTTATACTCTGCGGGCGAGAATAACGCTATTTGTCTGAAGTAATGCTGCGTAATTTATTACTGACAGAGACAAAACACAGCTTCCGGTCACTTAGGCAAAAAAAAATTGCGACAACGCAGCGCGGTATCGCGCGATCTCTGTGTCAGATCACAGCAAAAAACATTTAAGTGCGGCCCTGACAAGGCGGCACCCAATATACCGGAACTGCTTCAGATTCGAGTAAGGTGACCAGCTGGCTATGACGGATTAAGCTCCCTCAGATCAAGCCACAGTAGTCAACCCGAAGTAAGCTGAACCCGTAGTGGTATTAAATGAGTTAGCTCAAGCATCCCCAGTCGAGAGACTGCAGCATTGATATGTTTGACCATCTGAAACGCGGACGCAGGATGTCGTTGCGTTGTGGCCTATGCAATAGAGTCACAAAACAATGAAAAGAATGTTAATTAACGCCACGCAGGAAGAAGAAATCCGCGTAGCACTTGTCGATGGACAAAAATTATACGACCTGGATATCGAAAGCCCAGGGCACGAACAGAAAAAAGCCAATATCTACAAAGGAAAAATCACCCGGGTTGAGCCCAGTCTGGAAGCAGCTTTTGTTGATTATGGCTCTGAACGCCATGGCTTTTTACCTCTGAAAGAAATCTCCCGCGAATATTTCCCTGCCGGTTATACCTTTGACGGTCGCCCCAATATCAAAGAAGTAGTCAAAGAAGGTCAGGAAGTTATTATCCAGATTGATAAAGAAGAACGTGGTCAAAAAGGCGCAGCCTTAACCACTTTTATCTCTTTAGCTGGTTCTTATTTAGTATTGATGCCTAACAATCCCCGCGCCGGTGGTATTTCCCGTCGTATTGAAGGCGACGAGCGTCAGGACTTAAAAGACTCTTTGGATCAATTACAACTACCAGACGGCATGGGGTTAATAGTCCGTACCGCTGGTGTGGGTAAATCGCACGAAGAGCTGGATTACGACTTAAAAGCCTTGTTAAAACACTGGTCTGCTATTACCCACGAAGCACAAAACCGCCCTGCTCCTTTCCTGATCCATCAGGAAAGCAACGTGGTGTTCCGTGCTATCCGTGATTACCTGCGCCGTGATGTCGGTGAAATACTGATCGACAACCCACGTATTTTCGAAGAAGCCAAAGTTTATATTCAGCAGTTCCGTCCTGATTTTGCCCACCGCGTCAAAATGTATCAGGGCGAAGTGCCACTGTTTATGCACTTCCAGATTGAAACTCAGATCGAATCCGCTTTCCGCCGTGAAGTGCGTTTACCTTCTGGTGGCTCCATCGTCATCGACAGCACTGAAGCCTTAACTGCCATTGACATTAACTCGTCAAAAGCCACCAAAGGCGGTGATATCGAAGAAACAGCCTTTAATACCAACTTAGAAGCGGCCGATGAAATTGCCCGTCAGTTACGTTTACGTGACTTGGGTGGTTTGATTGTGATCGACTTCATCGACATGACGCCGGTTCGTCATCAGCGTGAAGTCGAAAACCGCTTAAAAGACGCGGTAAAACAAGACCGTGCCCGCGTTCAGATTGGCCGCATTTCCCGTTTTGGTTTACTGGAAATGTCACGTCAGCGTTTACGTCCTTCGTTGGGCGAATCTGCGACTCATGTCTGTCCACGTTGTCATGGCCGCGGTACTATCCGCAGCACTGAGTCTTCAGCTCTGTCGATTTTACGTTTAATCGAAGAAGAAGCCATTAAAGACAACACCAGTCAGATCCATGCTCAGGTACCGGTCTCAGTTGCGACCTACCTGATGAATGAAAAACGCGATTCAGTACGTCGTATTGAAAGCCGTCACGGCATCCGGATTTACATCATTCCAAACGAACATATGGAAACGCCAAACTATGAAGTGACGCGCATCCGTATCGACGAAGAGATTGAAGAGTCCAGCTACAACATGGTGAAAGCTCCAGCTATGGGCAGCGCTGTGTATCACCCTATTGGTGAAACTGTTAAAGAAAAACCAGCAGTCTCAGCCATTAATCTGGCTGAAGCTTCGAATGCAACAACACCAGTTCCTGCGGCCCGCAAAGCAGAAGCTGCTGCAGTCAAAGAAGCTGGCCCTGGTCTGGTGGAGTCTGTCGTAGGTTGGTTTAAATCTTTATTCGCTGCTGCTCCGGCACCAGAGAAAAAAGCGGAAGAAGCCCCACGTCGCAGTAATAACCGTGATAACAACAGACGTCGTAACAACAAAAATCGCCGCCGTCAGGAAGGGGATGAAAAAGTTGCCAAAGACGACAATGCTGTTCCGGCCAAAGCTGAACGCAGCAATGAACGCCATCAGGAACGCACTACAGAACAACGTTCAGCAAGACAGGATAAACCTCGTCAGGAACGTGGTGAACGTGCTGAGCGCCCTGAACGTCATGATCGCCAGGAGCAGAAAAAACCTGTTTCTGAGCGTCCTGCTCCAGTAAAAGCTGCAGAGCATGACGAAGATCACAGCACTAAGCTGGTGGAACGTCGTCAACGTCGTCAGATGCGCAAGTCTGTACGTCATGAAAAAGAAGCTGTTGAAGCCGCTGCAGTAACAGTAGAAGCTGCTGTTGTCGCTGCTCCTGTAGTTGAAACAGCAGTAGTAGCACCTGTTGTGATTGACACCGTAGCCGCAGAAATTGCTGCAGCGCCAGTCAACGCAGCAGCGACTGAACCTGCTGCTGTTCAGGCTGATGCCGTTGAAACTGCGCAGGCAGACGCCACAGATGCGGAAAACACTGATGCAGAAAAAGATGCAGCTGAAGGCCGTAGCCGCAGCCGTCGTTCTCCACGTCACTTACGTGCTGCTGGTCAGAAACGCAAAAAAGAACAGCAGGATCAGGAAGCTGAAGAAGCTTTAGCTGCCCGTTACCCTGAAGATCAGGACACTGTGATCAGCACTGAACAGCAACTGGATTTACCTATAGCCGAAGCTGTTGTTGAAACTGCTGTTGTGGAAACACAGGCAGAAACAGCTCCAGTGGCTGCAGAA
>CAMLSF010000037.1 GCA_946482615.1 uncultured Chromatiaceae bacterium
ATCATTCATAAAATCAGAACCTAATCCGCTATTTTAACTATTTTTCATTCCGGCTATTCCTGCTTACACTTTGTACAGAAGCTGACTACCCCAGTCGTATCCTTTGTTTTTTTAACCATTTCACAGGGACAGATCATGAGTATCAACACCAAAAACGCAGAACTGGAATGCAACACCGAAGGCGGTTGCGACGCTATACAACTGATCATTAGCCCACGATCCACAGATTTAGGCGATTTTTCAGTACGCCGTACTTTGCCCAATAAAGAACGTCAGTCCGTTGGCCCCTGGATATTTTTTGATCATATGGGAGCAGCTGATTTTCCGGCCGGCAAAGGCATCAGTGTCAGGCCACATCCTCATATTAACCTGGCGACTGTGACTTACTTATTTGAAGGCGAAATTCTGCACCGCGACTCGCTGGGCAGCAAACAGACCATCACTCCGGGTGACATCAACCTGATGGTGGCAGGCAAAGGCATAGTGCATTCAGAGCGCGAAAGGCCAGAAATCAATGGCGTACCCCATCGTTTGCATGGCATTCAGCTGTGGATGGCGTTACCCGCAGAATTTGAAGAAATTGATCCGGCTTTTTACCACTACCCCAGCCGTGATATTCCGGCCGCCACTATAGATGGCGTGTCGTTGCGGGTATTAATAGGTCATGCGTATGGCCTGGTCTCTCCGGTAAAAACTTATTCCGACACCTTGTATGTCGAAGCGCATTTACAGGCTGGGCAGCAACTTGAACTGGCCAATGCCGAAGAAAGGGCTGTTTATGTGGCGCAGGGCCAATTGAAACTTAAAGATAAAGTGATCAACCAATACGACATGGTGATTTTATCCGAAGCCGAAGGTGTGGTGATTGAAGCCACAGCAGACAGCCGGATCACGCTGATAGGCGGCAAAAACTTAGGCCCACGTTTTATGGAGTGGAACTTTATTTCCAGCCGTAAAGAGCGGATAGAACAAGCCAAACAGGAGTGGCTGGCCGGAAAGTTTCCGAAGGTGCCGGAAGATGAAGTGGAGTTTATTCCTTTGCCTAAATAACCTGAACTCGGGATAAGCCGCGTCGCTGAATAGGCATCTTTTTGCGCCTCTCTGCGTTGCTCTGTCTAGCCATAGCTTGCTATGGCGTACGACAAAGCGCCTTGAGATCCACAAAAATCTGCGCATTCCGTCGGTAAAGAGTTCAGCGTTTAGAAGTTGTAACTTTAATTGCTTGATTTTATTAGTTAAATCAAGTGGATTCGACACTCATTAACCCGAGTTCAGGTTAAATAACCTGAAATAAGTCGAAAAGCAGTCAGAGCCACAAGCTCTGACTGCTGACTTAACAGCCGAATTTAGGGTAAAGCGGCAAAATCTATTTGTGGTGCGTTGCTGTTAGCTGGCAGTTGCCACTCTGTGCCTGCAGCTGTGGTTTCGCTGAAAAAACCACAGTTTTGCAGCAGAAACCCCTGCTCTGTCAAACCGCCCTTAAAATCCAGCCTGTTGCCTCTGTCACCTGTGTTGTCGACACTAAAACTGGCTTGACGGTTTTGTGTCCAGTTGCCCTCTGCATCAGCAAACCATTGGCTGGGGAAATAAACTTTACGGCTTGTATCCCCTGTTTCAGGAATAAAGTTTTCCAAAAAGGAATGGGGCCTTTCTATGTTGCGTTGTGTGTCTGGTCGGCTGAAACTGGCGATCAGTTGCCACTGGCCCAATTCAGGTGGATAAAACCAGGCACTGTAATGGGTGTGATTGTCGGCTTGAGGTTCGGCTTTGAGCAAAAAGCGATAACGGGTATCGGTTTGCCATAAGTAACGCAGAAAACTCTGACCACCTGACCCCTCGTTACCAAATTCTCCTGTTTGAACATCAGCACCTTTACGCAACAATTTCACCTGATACTGCGGCGGTATGCTGGTTGGATCGTCGGTTTGATAAGGACTCCAGACCGAAAACAACACCCGGCGCTCTGTAGCGGAATTGACCTGAATACCAAAATAACCATCAGCAAAACCATTGGCCATAAAGTAACTGCCTAAAGTATCGCTGCCGGACGGAATTTCCATTTCGCTGTAAAACCAGCGCACAGCAGTGTTTTCCGGTAACTGATAAGTTAAATGCACTGAAGGGCCACGCCGCCCCCAATAGACTTCATCTTTAATATAAGTGGCATTGGCCGCGGCAGAACCACCAAAATTCAGCTGAGTGAGTTCAGCAAAAGTCTGGCTACTGCTGCTTAAACCACGCAGCAGAATTTTCTGATAGCCACTTTGGCTCACCAAAAAAGAACCCACTGCATGTTGCTGACTGGAATTTGAACTTATCGTCACAGTCCGGCGCTGCTCGCCTAAACTGACCTCCAGCTTAGATTCCCCCTGACTGACCTTGCCTGTTAACGCCAGCTCCAGCTGTCCGGTTTGAGGTAAATGCAGATAGACCGCCAGCACATCATCACTGTGTTGCCAGTTTTGAATGCCCTGCTCTGTCACTATAGTTGCAGTGGCACTGGCATCGCCCTCCACCCAGCTATTAGCGGCCAGACTAAGCTGGTAAGGCAAAGGTTGCTGCTGCACAGGTGCAGTCACAACAGCCTGCTGTTTGGAACCACCACAGGCCGTTAAAAAAATCAGGCCCCAAAGGGCCATTGCATATCGAATCATACTGTTACCCTAATAAAGGTCCGGCTTTCAGAGCCGGACTCATATTTTTTAAATAACATTTAGCCTTTATCCAAAGTAATAGTACGCAGGATAAAGTTAGAAAGAACCGCGAATACCCACAGCCAGCTGAGTGCCAAAACGCTCCAGATAGTTGACCTGATCTTCACGTTTGACATAACCCCAGTAGCGGCTGTTGCTTAAGTTACTGGCTTCAGCAAACACCGTCAGGCCATGCATAAAGTCGTAGCTGACGCTGGCATCCAGCTGGCCATAAGAGGCTATCCAGGACGCCCCCCCCCAATCTTCCGGGTTAGTGACAAACTTCGAACGCCAGTTATAGGCTAAACGGGCCTGCACGCCATATTGCTCGTAGTACAGCACAGCGTTGTAGGAGTTTTTCGACATGCCCTGAAATGGCAGATTTTTCGCTTTTAGATCAGGATCATCGTAGTTGCTGTCAACATAGGTGTAGTTCAGCTGGAAACCTAAACCATTAAAAGGTTCAGGCAATAACTCTTGCAGCGACTGCTGCCAGGCCATTTCATAGCCTTCCACTTTAGCGCCGTATTCACCATTGACAGAGGTAGTCACCAGATAATCAGTGCCTGCGACATTGGCGGCAAATTTGCCTTCAGTGACAAAAGACTTAATGTCTTTAACAAAAACACCACCACTTAAAGCACTGCTTTCACCGTAATACCATTCCAGCGTGACATCCGCCTGATTGGCTTCTTCTGGTTGAACACCCGGATTGCCCATAGCCAGAGTAGGTAACCCCTGCTCACGCACTGTGAAGTTTGGCGCGGCCCATGAACGCAGATAATACAAAGAAGGACGACTTAACACCTCTGCGGCTGAAAAACGCAGCAGCAACTCATCGGTTAAATTCAGCTTAAAGTTTAAGCTTGGTAAAACATTGGTATAGCTGTCGTCGTAACTGACAGGCAATACCTGACGCCAGTCATTGTTGATGGGTAAACCACCGGCATCCAGTTCAACTTTAGCCAGGTCATAACCAAAACCTGACGAGGTCACTTCGGTTTTGCTGCCACGTAAACCTAAGTTCAGCATCGAACTTAAACCAAAAATCTCAGGTTCCATAGTGACTTGCACAAAGGCAGTGCTGACGGCTTCCTGCACCTGATAACTGCCGGCTCTGTCCTGCACTGCCACTATGCTTTTATCCGCCGCTTCAGCATTTAAACCACGGTAATAAGCCAGCAGTTTGTCGTAGTCAAAACTTGGCCATGGCTGCGGTGACAGGCTGTTTTCACCTTCGAGGAAGTTATCAAAGTTAGCCGGGACAAACACGTCCTTTGGAATACGGAACAGCTCAAATTCGCCTTTCTGGAACACTGTACTGTCGTCAAAGGCATAACCGTCGCGGGTCAGATAAAAACCACCACGGCTAAACTGACTTGGATTGGCAGACGCAAACTGGTTTTGCGCTTTTTTCTGATCGACATAAGTGAGGCCAGCGTCCACTTTAGTGATCAGGCCCTGTTCCGGCGTATAGGTGGTCAGCAGTTTCAGATCACTGATCTTATCCGTCACCCCGGTGCCTGAGTTATAACTGTAATGCGCACCATAATCCTGATCGGCAGTTAAGCCAGGGCTTATCACCACGTCAGGCAGCTTGTTGCCTGAGCTGTAATCAATGTCGATGGCGTCAACAAAACCCCGGGCCACAATAAAACGGTTATCACCGGCGTTTTGATCTTTGGCTTCTGAATAAGCGGCATCAAGCGTAAAAGCCCACTGCTCGTTGTACTGGTATTTAGTATTTAACCCCAGCTGGTAGGTATCGGTTTTACGTGGTGTGCTGATATTCAGCAGCTCCACCATGGTATTTTCACCGGTCTGCCGCATTTTGATCACGCGGTCCATCTCGTCAAAGGTGGCATCACTGAATAACGGTGTGCCGGGCGTCCAGCTTTCGTCGTAGTTGACGAAACCAATCTGATAGCGGTTACCGTCTGTGTTGTAACGGGAATACAGGCTGTCAAAGTTAATATCCAGCTGGTCTGTAGGTTTCCACTGCAAAGCAAGAGTTGCACCTAAACGCTCACGCACATCCTGCGCATTGGCGTAATACATATAACTTGGAATTTTGGAGGCGTAAGTTTCGTCCGCATCTATCACACCGTTTTTATTGGTATCGACCGGAACACCAGCGCTATCGACGCCCCAGCCTTCGTCTTCATCAAAAAAACCTGAGGCTGAATAGGTGTCAGCCCGCAGCGTTTTTTTCGAATACACGGCTGAAAACAAAGCACCAAAACTGTCGTCGTCATTTTTTTGCCCGACAATAAAAGAGGCATGCGGATGGGTATCTTCGGTTCTGGACTCGTAAATGCCCTTGGCAGAAGCAGAGATGGTGGTGCCATCCATCTCCAGCGGCTTACGGGTTTCAATATCAATCACAGCCCCAATGCCGCCCTCAGGTAACTGGGCTTCAGGCGATTTATACACCCGAAGCACACTGACTAATTCGGAAGCTATGGTGTCAAAGTTAAAATCACGGCCTGCATATTCAGAGGCCAGTTTGCGGCCATTTAAGGTGGTGATGTTGTAGCCACCACCTAAACCCCGCACCAGAATATTCTGCCCTTCACCGCCGTTACGGGTGATGGTAATACCGGGAATACGCTGCAAGGCTTCAGCTAAGTTTTCGTCCGGAAACTTACCTATGTCGTCCGACACCACTAAATCCACCACACTGGTGGCATTTTGTTTCTGAAACAAAGACTCTTTGATACTGCTGCGAATACCAGACACCTGGATCACTTCAACATCTTTGTCATTTTTTGCAGCAGCCTTTTCTTTAGCCTGTGCTGCTGTTTGCGTTTCAATAACATTGTTTTGTGCTTGTTCTGCTGAGGCTTGCCAGCTTAAACCTGCGAAAGCAGCACTGATGGCCAGGCTCAGTAAGGCCGGTTTTGTTGCGATCCTGTTCATGTATTCCCCGCTCTGGTGTTTTTATAATTGGCTTAATTCGCAAATTAACGAAAACAAATTAACTTGCGATAACTTACTTATAGCGCTAAAAAACACCAATGATCAACATCGAAATACAAAAAAACTTTTATTTATTTTCTTTTCGTGCCATGCTAGATTCAACTGAAAGCAGCTGCAGAGCACTGAAACCCGCTGCAAGGCTAAATAAATCAACGCCTTTCACTAAAGCAGGGGCAAAGTTGCGGACTTTCGAAAGCTTTCGAAACTAAAAACGACATGTTATGTTCAGCGCATCACTTCATTGCATGAACAGGAAAACAAATGGACAACTTAAACACCATTGAACGACAGCAAGAAATAGTCCGCCTGACGCAACAGCTGGGCAAAGTGGCTGTCCGGGAATTGGCCGATCGTTTTGCGGTGTCTGAAGTCACAATTCGCAGCGACTTGGCAGTGCTGGATCAGAAAAAGTTACTGGTGCGCTCCCGTGGAGGCGCCTTGATTAACAACGAGCTGAGCCGTGAGTTGTCGTTAAAGGAAAAACGCCATTGTTATTCGGCGCTGAAACAACAGCTGGGCGCAGCAGCAGCAGCCTTGATCCGTGATGGCGACAGAGTGATTTTAGATTCAGGCACCACCACTCAGCAGGTCGCAGCTCACTTAGCTGACCATAAAGATCTGATTGTGATGACCAATGGCTTAAATATCGCGATGGAGCTGGCGCAAAAAGAAGAAGTGGAAGTGATGCTGACAGGTGGCTTGTTACGCAAAAAATCGATGTCGTTTTACGGCAACGTGGCGGAAAAAAGCCTGCGCGATTACAACTTCAACAAACTGATTTTAGGGGTGGATGGCTTTGATTTAAAAGCAGGTTTAACCACTCACTTTGAAAAAGAAGCCAGCTTAAACCGGCTGATGTGTGACATAGCCAACGAAATTATTGTGGTGACAGATTCGTCCAAATTTGACCAGCGCGCTTTTCACGTGATTTGTGGCAGCAGCCAGATCCACAGCCTGGTGACGGACAGCGGTATACCAGAACATTATGCAGAGTATTTAACAAAACAAGGTGTGCAGCTGCACATCATAGAAAAAACCAACTTGTAACAAAGCTAAAACGGGGAAGGAATAACTATGTCTGGATTCGATCGTCGTTCATTTTTAAAAGCATCTATGGCCACTGCCGCAATGGGCGCTTTGGCTGCCTGCGCTCAGGGCAATGGCAGCAGTACAGGTATCACCACTAAACCAAAAGGTAAGTCGGTGATGGGCTTAGTAGTGCCAAAAATGAATGAAGTACGGGTTGGCCTGATTGGCGTGGGCGAACGTGGCTCAGGTTATGTTGATCACTTTAATAAAATTGAAGGTGCCCGTATTACCGCGATCTGCGATCCAGACTCTATAGTGCTCGACCGCGCCCGCAAAAAAATGGCGGAGTATGGCAATACCACTGCCGCCTATTACGGCAATGGTGATTATGCCTACCGTGAACTGTTAAACCGCCAGGATGTGGATATTGTAGTGATCGCCACACCATGGAAATGGCATCATCCTATGGCAAAAGAAGCCATGCTCTGTGGTAAACATGCTTTTGTCGAAGTGCCTATGGCACTGACGCTGGAAGAAATGTGGGATTTAGTCGACACGGCCGAAGCCACTCAGCTGAACTGCATGATGATGGAAAACGTCAATTATGGCCGTGACGAGCTGATGGTGCTGAATATGGTGCGTCAGGGTGTATTTGGTGAACTCTTGCATGGCGAAGCGGCTTATATCCACGAATTACGCTGGCAGATGAAAGAGATAGAGCGTAAAACCGGCTCATGGCGCACTTTGTACCATACCAAACTGAACGGTAATATTTATCCTACTCATGGTTTGGGCCCAGTGGCTCAGTATATGAATATCAACAGAGGCGACCGTTTTGACTATTTAAGTTCGGTCAGCTCACCGGCTTTAGGCCGTGCCGCTTATGCCAAACGTGAATTTCCGGCCGACCATCCACGCAATCAGCTGAAATACATCCATGGGGATATCAATACCAGTGTGATTAAAACCGTCAAAGGCCGGACCATTATGATCCAGCATGACACCACCACACCACGGCCTTATTCCAGGCACAATCTGATCCAGGGCACCAATGGCGTCTTTGCCGGTTTCCCGAATCGTATTGCGCTGGAAAAAGGCGGTATGTCGGATAAAGAAGGCAGCTACCACAACTGGGATATGAATATGGAACCCTGGTACAACAAATACGATCATCCTCTGTGGGTGCGTATGGGCCAGGAAGCTGAACGCAACGGTGGTCATGGCGGTATGGACTTTTTAATGTGCTGGCGGATGATTTATTGCCTGCGTAATGGTGAAGCTTTGGATCAGGATGTGTACGACGGTGCGGCCTGGTCTGCAGTCTTGCCATTGTCTGTGGCTTCAGTGTCGGATCGCAGCAACTCCAAAGATTTCCCTGACTTTACCCGTGGCGCCTGGCAAACCGGTACTCCGCTTGGCATTGTAGGGAAAAGCTAAGCATGAATGCCTTATCGCAAATTTTGCAGCAGAATAAACAAGGGCTGGGCACCGGTATTTATTCAGTTTGTTCGGCTCAGCCTCTGGTATTGACTGCAGCATTGCGCCGCGCCAAAGCTGATGGCTCAGTCTTATTGATTGAAGCAACCGCCAATCAGGTGAATCAGTTTGGTGGTTACACCGGCATGTTGCCTGCTGATTTTATTGCTTATGTGCAACAACTGGCGGAACAGGAAGGGCTGGCGCAACAGCAGCTGATTTTTGGTGGTGATCATTTAGGCCCTGTGGTCTGGTGTAAAGAACCTGCTGAACAGGCGATGTTAAAAGCCGAGCAGCTGATCGCCGTTTTTGTGCAGGCGGGTTTTAGCAAAATCCATCTCGATACCAGCATGGCCTGTGCCGATGACCCTGCCGCTTTGTCGGATGAGGTGATAGCGACCAGGGCGGCGCGTTTATGCAAAGTGGCCGAACAGCACCGCAAACCTGATCAGCAGCTCTGTTATGTCTTAGGCACTGAAGTACCGGCGCCCGGTGGTGTGACAGAGCTGGAACATGAATTGGCGCCGACGCCGGTTCAGGCAGTGTTGCATACCTTAAACACTCACAAGGCAGCTTTTGCCGCCGCAGGTTTAGGGCAGGATGTCTGGCAAAAAGTTATAGCTGTGGTGGTGCAACCCGGAGTGGAGTTTGATAACAGTAAAGTGCATTTATTTGATGCACAGGCCGGTCAGGCCTTAACTGCTTTTATTCAGAGCCAACAGGGCCTGGTGTATGAAGCACATTCCACCGACTATCAATTGCCGGAACATTTAAAAGCCTTAGTGCAAGGTCACTTTGCCATTTTAAAAGTAGGGCCAGGCCTGACCTTTGCACTGCGCGAAGCCTTATTTGCCTTGAGTTTGATTGAAGACGAGCTGGTGGAACCAAAGCAAAGTTCGCAGTTACGTCAGCGCTGTAAAGCCCTGATGCAGGACAAACCACTGTACTGGCAAAAGTTTTACACCGACAAAACGCAGCAGTGGCCCTTGCTGTACAGCTTCAGCGACCGTATTCGTTATTATTGGCCCGAAGCAGAACTGCAGCAGGCTATCAACATCTTATTCAGCAACCTGGCAGCCCCAGTGCCTTTGCCGCTGCTGAGTCAGTTTTTACCCGCCAGTTATCAGGCGGTGTTACGTGGCACAGTGGCGAATAAAGCCGAAGATTTGGTGATCCATCATATTGATCAGGTGTTGGCCAGTTATGCCACAGCCTGCGCTTTATCCGCCAGCAAGTGAGTGTTGCAGCCAGGACAATCAGGAGTATTTAATGTCAATGCAGGATTTATTTTTACAGTTGAGCACCGCTGAGCTGGAGCAAGCCGGTGGCTACTGGACAGCCCGTGAAATTCAGCAGCAACCTGGGTTATGGCGGCAGGTACAGCAAGAGCACCAGCACAAACAAAAGGCGCTGCAGGACTTTCTGCAGCCACTGCTGGCCAAAACTGACTTGCGTATTATTTTAACCGGCGCTGGTACTTCGGCTTATATAGGGGCCGCTTTAGCAGCTTTTGTGCAACAACAACTGCCTTTTGCCAGCCAAAAAGTCGAAGCCATCAGCACCACAGATTTAGTCAGCCATCCAGCTTTGTATTTAGACGCGCGCCTGCCCACTTTGCTGGTGTCTTATGGCCGTTCCGGCAATAGCCCTGAGAGTGTGGCCGCTGTGGAGCTGGCCGATCAGTTGTTACCACAAGTGCAGCATCTGATGATCACCTGCAATGCTGCAGGCAAACTGGCCAGTTATGCCAGCCGTCATCCCAGCCGCAGTGCTGTGTATCAGTTGCCTGAACAAAGCCATGACCAAAGTTTTGCCATGACCAGCAGTTTCAGTTCTATGTATCTGGCGACTTTATTGACCTTTGCCAAAGAGGCTTCGGTTTTTGAACTGGCCTGCACCCTGGCAGAACAGCTGCTGCAGCATAAACTGCCACAAATCAAAGCTCAGGCCGAACAGCCTTGTGAACGCATGGTATTTTTAGGCAGCGGACCACTCAAAGCCATAGCCCAGGAAGCGGCACTGAAGTATCTGGAACTGACCGCAGGTCAGGTAAGCAGCAGCTTTGAAAGCCCGTTAGGCTTCCGGCATGGCCCTAAATCGCTGGTGAACCATAAAACCCAAATTTTAGTGCTGCAAAGCTCAGATGCTTACAGCCGTTTATACGATCAGGATCTGCTGGCAGAACTGCAAAGGGACAATATAGCTCTGGATACAGCTGTGTTATCTGAAGCTCAGCTCGGGGGTCAGGACGCTTTACCTGATGTCTGGCTGACCTTGCCTTTTATTGTCTGGTGTCAGGCTTTGGCTTTTTACAAAGCACTGCAACTGAAGGTATCGCCGGATAATCCTTGCCCGGGAGGTCAGGTCAACCGGGTGGTGCAGGGTGTCACTTTATATCCCTTTAAGGACTGAGCCATGTGGTATGGGCTGGATATAGGCGGTACTAAAATTGAACTGGCGGTGCTGGATCAGCAATTTGAATTGCAGCACAGCTGGCGGGTACCCACCCCACAACACAGCTATGACGACTTTTTGCAGACAGTGCTGGCACAGATTCAAAAGGCCGATACGCTGTGCGCCAACTCCGGCAGCCTGGGCATAGCTCTGCCCGGCGTGATCCGCAGCGACGGTACTGTGTTATCCAGCAATGTGCCTTGTTTAACCAATAAAGCTGTGGCTCAGGATTTAACAGCTTTATTAAAACGCCCTGTGGCTATAGGCAACGATTGCCGCTGTTTTGCTTTATCCGAAGCTGTGCTGGGCGCGGGTCAGCAACACCACAAAGTGCTGGGTTTTATTTTGGGCACGGGCGCTGGTGGTGGTTTTTGCCTCAATGGCAGGTTGTATCAGGGCGCTTCGGGTCTGGCGGGTGAATATGGCCATCAGGGTTTAGCCGCCTCTGTGATACAGCAGTTTAATCTGCCGCTTTTTCCTTGTGGTTGTGGCTTAACCGGCTGCAACGAACCTTATATTTCAGGCACTGGTTTAGCCCGTTTGTATCAGTATTTTAGTAGCCAAAGCGCGGATACCTATCAGTGGCTGGCCGATTACCGTTCAGAAAAAGCTGCAGCCCTTCGTACTTTTGAAGCTTATATCAGTGCCTTGGGTTCAGTGATGGCCAATCAGATCCTGAGCTTAAACCCGGATTTGATAGTTCTGGGTGGTGGTTTATCCGATATACCGGAAATCATTGCCGCTCTGCCAAAAGCTACAGCGGCCCATTTATTTGCCGGCGCCAGCGTGCCGGAATTTAAAAAAGCGCAATGGGGTGCTGCCAGTGGTGTGCGCGGTGCGGCTTTATTGGGCAAAGCGCTTACTGAAGGACAAAGTTATGAATTCTAAAGCCTTTTATTTACATGCCCACAAAGCACTGATCGATGGTCGCTGGCAACAGCAGCAGTATCTGCTGATTGCTGACGGAATAATTCAACAGATCGGCAGCAAAGCTGAAGAAGGTATCCCAGTACTGGAATTACCGGACGGTATGCTGCTGCCGGGTTTTATTGATACCCAAGTGAACGGTGGTGGCGGCATTTTATTTAACCAACAGCCAACCGTAGAAGCGTTACGGCTGATGATGGCCGCCCACCGGGTATATGGCACCACGGCCATGTTACCCACCGTGATCACCGATGATATCCACACCATGCAACAGGCCGCTGATGCAGTAGCAGCAGCTTTGGCCCGCAACGACCCCGGTATTATTGGTATTCACTTTGAAGGGCCGCATTTATCCCATGCCAAAAGAGGCTGTCACCCGACTCAGTATTTACGCACTTTGTCTGCGGCCGAACTGGCGCTCTATCAACGCACAGATTTAGGGGTGCGGATGCTGACGGTTGCCCCTGAGGCCGTCAGCCCTGAGCAGATCCGTTTATTGTGTGATGCAGGCGTTATTGTCTGTTTGGGCCATTCCAATGCCAACAGCGATACAGTGCTGGCAGCTTTGGATGCCGGAGCCAAAGGTTTTACTCATTTGTATAACGGCATGTCAGGCTTAACCTCACGTGAGCCCGGTATGGTCGGCACTGCCCTTGCTGATCCCCGCGCCTACTGCGGCATTATTCTGGATGGTGAGCATGTGCACCCGCTGTCAGCCCGGCTGGCTTATCAGGCCAAAGGGGCAGAACGTTTAGTGCTGGTGACAGATGCGATGTCGCCCGTAGGCACAGACCAAAAAGAGTTTGAGTTTTTTGACGGCAAAGTGACCAGACAAGGGCTGAAGCTGACCAATGCTGAAGGCTCTTTGGCCGGTTCTGTGCTGGATATGGCCAGCGCCGTACGTTTTGCCACCGAACATCTGCAGCTTGAATTGGCTAGCGCTGTGCAGATGGCCACAGCCACAGCAGCAGATTTTATCGGCCAAAGCAAAAGCAGAGGTCGTATTCAAACCGGCGCTCAGGCCGATTTAATCTGGATGGATAACCACTATAAAATTCAACAAAGCTGGATAGCAGGCAAAACTGCTAATTGATAAAACAACAGATAACTCCCGGGGAAATGTATGAATCACTTAAGCAGCGCTGCGTTACAGACACGGCATAGCAGCCTATTACCTATGATACTGATAGGTATACTGTTTTTTGTATTTGGTTTTGTTACCTGGCTGAACGGGGCTTTGATCCCTTTTCTGAAAATTGCCTGCCAGCTGAATGAGTTTCAGGCACTGCTGGTCGCCTTTGTCTTTTATATCGCCTACTTTGTGATGGCCTTACCCACTTCGGCTGTATTAACCCGCTTTGGCTATAAACAGGGCATGCTGATAGGTCTGGCCGTGATGGCAGTTGGCGCTTTATTCTTTATTCCGGCAGCATTGAGCACCAGGTTTGAGCTGTTTTTATTGGCGTTGTTTGTGCTTGGTACAGGCCTGACCTTGCTGCAAACTGCCACTAACCCCTACATTGTTTGTATTGGCCCCCGCGAAAGTGCAGCGATGCGCATCAGTCTGATGGGCATAGTGAATAAAGGCGCAGGTTTTGTTGTGCCTTTGTTGTTCAGCGCCTGGATTTTAACTGGTATGGATGCCTTTAGTGATGCCGCCTTAGCCCAACTGAGCGGTGATGAAAAAACGCTGCTGCTGGCCGAATTATCTGGCCGTCTGGTTCAGCCCTATGTATTAATGGCTTTGGTGCTGCTGGCTCTGATGGCTTTTGTGTATTTTTCACCTTTGCCCGAGCTGGATTTAGATGATCCGGCCGATAAAAACAGCAACTGGCAAGCCGTACTGAAATACCCGCAAGTGTTGCTGGGTACTCTGACCTTGTTTTGTTATGTCGGTGTCGAAGTAATAGCTGGTGATACCATAGGCCTGTTTGGACAGGGTTTAGGACTGGCACATTTTGGCAGCTTAACCTCTTATACCATGGCCTTTATGGTGTTGGGTTATCTGCTGGGCATAGTGCTGATCCCAAACTGGCTGAGTCAGCAACAGGCCTTAGTGGCTTCTGCTGTGGCTGGTATGCTGTTTACTGCTGCAGTGCTGCTGTCTGATCGCAGCTCTTTTGTGGCATCAGAGCTGCTACTGGGCTGGCTTGGCATTCCGGCCGTGCCTGATCCTGTGTTGTATCTGGCTTTGTTAGGTTTAGCCAATGCTCTGGTCTGGCCCGCTGTCTGGCCTTTGGCACTGCACGGTTTAGGCAAACTGACAGCCACAGCTTCTGCCTTGCTGATTATGGGCATAGCAGGAGGTGCAGTGCTTCCGCTTGCTTATGGCTATCTGGCGGAGCAGCAAGGCAATCAAAGTGCCTACTGGCTGCTGTTGCCTTGTTACGGCATGATTTTGTTTTATGCGTTAAAAGGCCATCGTCTGAGAACATAGCAGCCCGGGATAATTCAGAGATAAGTGGAGATAAACAAAGCCCTGCATCGCAGGGCCTTGAGGATGTTGTGACAATAGCGTCCCTGCTAATTGTCACTATTTTGTACAAATACCCTGTTACTTCGTCAGCGCGACCATCCGGCGTATATAAACTAAGGGGAAAAGCAACAACACAAACCAACCCATTGCACCACCAGAAGATGCGGGAGTCACAGCAGCCTGAAATTTACAACTGCCATCATTCTTGGTTGCCGTAGGGTCAAAGTTGATAGCAGCGCTGTCTGTACAACCTAACTCAATACCATCAGAAACAACTGTTAACACAAAGCTCTGCACAGCAGCATCAGTCAGGTTAATACTGTCTGTCACTTTTACTGTTACTGTAGTTTCACCGTGCCAGTTTGCATCAGGTGTAATAGTCACTTTTGCTCCGGCTTCATGGGCACTGACTGCGGCCTTTACATGATCACCAGTGACGCTGATAGTGTTCGGATTAGCGTCAATATCAGCGTAGGCAACCTGAATATCGAAGGAGCCATTTTCGTTTAAGGTCACATCGTTAAAGCCCGGCATTGTAATGTTGCCTGCGACCTCGATATTATTAGAAATCACCTTCTGCCCCATACCGCTGACATCACTGGTCACTTCCATATTCAGAGTCTGACCCGCTGAGGTTTCGGCAACCCGTACCTGGAAACTCAGATCAAACTGTGTTGCTTCTGGTCCTGTATAGTCATAACAAATTACTTTGTTCCGTTTCACTACATCACTTAAACCGTTATACGCTGCACTGACGCCTGTTTCCTGGCCGTACGGATAACCAAAGATATCCAGTGGCCCATAGTTGCCATGCAGGCCTATTGAGCCAAAATCAGCTGTGCCGGCAAAATCCATGTCGCCATAGGCCATGACGATTTCGAATTCACCAGCTCCGTAACGATAGGATTTATTCAGGATCAGGTCGAAGGTATAACGGTCATCGTCTTCAGTACCATTTGAGCTGGCATTACCGAACCAATCCAGACTCATACTCTGGGTGCGGCTATTGATCCACTCAACTATGATTTCATCGCCTGTATAAGCCAAAGTGATCCCTGAACCTTTAGCTGGTTCCAGCACATTTTGCTCTAAAGGAGTACCTAAGGCATTAACCACTGTAGCCCAGCCGCTGTTTTCTAAATCAGGTTGACCACGCCAGAATGGTGCAATAAAGGGTCCATACGGGCTCATCAAGTACGGGAATTTCTGCTGGATTAAATGCTGACCACCATACCAGGCAGGACCAAAGCTGACAAAACCTTGTGGTGACACAATAAAGCGGTCATAAGTCTTATAAGCCTCATTGTGGAACAGGTTCATTTTACCGTCCTCCCCCCAATAATTGGCTAACTGGATTTCAAATGGATTCGAGTATACCCAGTTGCCGTTGCCGTCGGGGATACTGGATCCAGCCCAATCACCTGCTGTACCTCCGATGTCCGGCACAAAACCGTAGTTTTCAGCTAAACCGACAAAACCAGAGCCATTGCGGCCATAATTCGGTACACGGCACATGTTATCAGTGTCACTGGTGGTTACTGTGTAGTTACGCATCCAGTTGCTGGAGTCTTTTTGTACACCTGCGATCCGGATGCTATTGCCTTCAACCGTCAGATTAGCCTGCTGCTCAGCAGAGCTCACCTTTACAGAGTCAGGAAGCAAGGTTAAACCCGCAGGAATTACTGTGCTTAAATCAAAATCACGATCTGCGCCTGTGTTGTTTTGCACCACATGCACTTTCACATCAACCACTTCACCACTACGAACTTTGTCATTCACTGCAACAGTGACATCGTCCTGACCACGCTCTAAACGCAGTGGGATAAAACCAATGTGACCTGGTGCCGCGCTGCTGCCAATATCCACACCAGCATAAGCCACATCACCTTCAACCAGTTGATCTAAATTCCAACTTAAATCCACATCTACTGTGCTGCCATCTGTCACAGCAGGCCCTGTCACCTGCAAGCCGTTTTCGCCATACGGCACTGCAGCTGTGGCAACTTTATAGGTGTCGACCAGGTCTTCTGCTTTAATATTGTATTCACCTCTTGGATCCGGGCCCTCCTCACGAGTCCAGTCATACATATTCAGGCTGGTATTGGATAATAATACCCAGTACGAACCGGCATCAGGATTGGTCAGGTTGCAATAGTTCAGTTCAATTTGTGTGGTGGATGAACATAACCACTCTTCATCAAAATCAGCCTCGCCATTGCCATTAAAATCGCGACCTATATGAATAGCTAAAGAACCACTCAAATCGCCGATGATGGGATTGATACCAGGACCTTTGACATGCTCTAACACTTCCACCACTAAGCGTGCGGTATCAGCAGGTACGTTGATCAGTGAAATCTGATTATTGCCTTGTGCATAATCTCCATCCGAATAGATGGGTATATGGTTATTGTCCTGCGGTAAAGTCACTTCGAAGGTGTCAGCTTTTACCGGACCATGACCACGGTAAACCACATCTTTGCTGGCTGCTAACGGCAGTTTAGCTATACGGTACCCACCTTTGTCACGATGTACAGTCAGATTCACAGCTTCAGGTAAACCCATACGGTCAAAATTGACTGAAACGGGCCAGTGCGATGCAGGAATAGCAGAGTCGGACGCAATCAGGTTCACATTAGTCCACAGTTCCAGCCCTTCCATAGTATTACCGGTGCCAGCCAGCAATGAGTTGTACTGGGCCTGAATGTCAGCAATGTCCGCCTTAATAACTATATTCTGACGTTCACCCGCTTTCAGACTGAAACTTGCAGGGAAAAACTCCAATTTGGCGTTGTGCATATTGATTTCGCCTTCGAAGCTGTTCACCCAACGATCATAGACCCAGGTATCTGCACTTAATGTCCAGTGACCATCACGGGTTGCGGTTACAGTACGCACCCATGAACAAACACCGGCACGGCAATTGCTGTTGACCAGTTGAGGTAAATTCAACTGACGTACATCACCACCAAGATTCGGATTGGCCAGCTTAAAGTTCGCTACGGTTTCATCCATAATCAAACCTGCATCTATCGCCGCTTTAGCATCTACTCGTCCGGCGCCGGCTCTGTGTTGCGACGCTGGGTGACCTTCGGGTAAATACTCAGGATTGACATCACGACGCACTGTTTGTGCTGCAGTCATTTCCATAGCTGACTGCACTTGCGCAGCAGTCCAGTTTGGATGTGCCTGACGTACCAGCGCCATCACACCTGCCACATGGGGGGACGCCATAGAGGTACCACTGAGCATGGCCCAATCCTGCGACTGGGCAGAACCTGGTTGCAACGGATGTTCATCGGCATAAGGTGCATAGATATTCACACCAGGCGCTGAAATATTGGGTGCCAGGTGATGTTTATAGGTGGTTGATGGGCCAAGTGACGAGAAGTCAGCCAGAATATCACCTGCCGCCGGGTCTATGGTGCGGGCGACTGAGCCCCCGGTGATAGTGATTTTATGCTCTGCCCCCCCATCATTTAGCCAGTTAATAATATTCTGCCCCGTGGAATAACTGACATGAATGCCAGGTAAGGGATAAGTATCATCAAAGATTTGTTGTTCAGCATCTGTGATGCCTTCATACCAATCTTCGTTATACAGAATAAAACCACCTGCACCACCTGCTAATACGTTGTGGGCTTTAGCCACACGTGCATTGACACCACGTTTACAGATCACAATTTGATCTGGTGTGAAGGTATTTGCTGCAAAGGCGTTTTCACATTTTTCGTCGCCAAAATCAGCAGCTACCACCACATTGCCATCAACAATACTACCGGTGGAAAAACCAGCAATGTCGTCAGGCCACTCTGCATCCGGATCAATGCTGACATAAGGTGTTGAGCTGCCACCGCTAAAACTGATAAGGTTTTTCGTCACATCCAATACACGGTCATGCGTGCTGGCCGCGACGACCATGGCCCATGGTGAGCTATGACCCAGACTGCCAAAATAAGTATTGTTGGCATCACCACCAGAGTTACCTGCAGCAGTAGCCACCAGAATACCGGCTTCACGGGCCGCCAACATTGCCAACTCTGTGGCATCTGTCCAAGGGAAGCGTTCAGCACCACCTATCGAGAAGTTCAGTATGTCCACACCGTCCTCAATAGCTTGCTCATAAGCACTAAGGATAGCTTCGGTTGGACAGCCATCTAACAAACAAACCTGATAGGAAACTATATTGGCATGAGGTGCAACACCAGAGGTTGACTCAAAGGTATAACCCATTGAGTCACCATCACCATTGCCCAAAGAGGGCGACAGTAAAGGCACATTTTCCACATAGTTACCTGCGGCAGTGCCTGCCACGTGACTACCGTGCCCCTGATAATCTTCACCTGTGGCAGAACCAAGGCCATTGTATGAATCTGTGATCACAGGCCAGCTGTATACGCCTATCAGTTTGTCGTTACAAACAACTTTACCTGTTGCACAATCACCGAGGTAAACACCTTCTCCCAAAGGGTTGGTATGGTCATAGCCATCGCCCCCCAGATCGGCAAAGGCTATATGATCGGAGTTGATGCCGGTATCAATAATACCTACGACTACCCCTTCACCTTTCTGTGGTATGGCACTGACAGTGTTGCCGGACCACACCTGATCGGCACCGATAAAACCCGGACCACGGTCGGTCAGGATCTTCTGCATAGTGGAGCGTTCAACAAACTCCACTGAAGGCAGGCTGGCCAGTTTTTTTGCCTGCTCCTGCGTCATTTTCATCGAGAAACCATTGACTGCCGTAGTAAAGCGAGCTGTGGCTTTGCCGCTAATCCCCTGGCTTCTTGCCATTTGTAAAACAGCGTCTTGCTTTTGCACCAGATAGTTTTTGTAGCTTTGCGCACGCTCATTCGCCAGGTTTTCGACAGCAGCAGTGTTCACTACTGCTTTGCTGCCCTTAGCTGAATGGGCACCATAGCCACCAGATTTGATATCAAGCTCACGTTTAATAATACTTTTTGCTGTTGCTTCAAACCCCTTAACCCGACCATCATAAATAGCAACTGGCAGGTCTCTTAATCGGACAATGTAAATGTCTTCCCCTGTGCGATCGGGTTCATCCATAAACTTCTTTTGGCCTGATGCAGGCTGAATTTGCTGGTTTTTGCCACCTGGCAGAGTCCTGTTCAGATCGCCTTGTAACTGCTGTTGATGACCAACATTTTGTTTTTTTGTTTGTGTTGGTTTGATTTGCTGTAATTTGATGGTATCGGCATTTGCAGGAGCCGCCTGGGCTGACAATGCAACCCCTACGCCATAAAGCGCAGACAGCATAGCCAGACTAACTGATTTTAGTTTCACACTTCCTCCAGTGAATGCTTTGGATGATTAAAAGTTGTACTTTTGCATTCGGTCCGAAGTTATAACGTGCAAAAAAACAGCAAACTGTACGAAAGTGTGCAGCTAATTTTTAGTTGAAATTCCCCTGGTAAGACGACTCTAGTTTGCTTGTATTTCATAGGAGGCAGGAGGTTTTATGTTCTTTTCCTCAAGTTTTTTGCACACTTTTGCACACTTTCCTCTCCTGTTATCCGCTAGCATCGCCAGTCCGGTATGGCTTTACATCTGATGTCATTGCCGGGATCAATTAAAGCCACCAGTGGGTTCGTTACGAAGAAATAAAACACCAGCTATTATTACCCTGAGCCCAATGTCATTGGAATGCGAATCAAGCTGGGAATTTTTTTAATTTTTGTAAGCCATTTTACAGGTTAAATACATGCTTTCAGGCTATTGGCGTCTTGTCTTCACCACCATGCTCCTTTGTGTTGCAAGTTTCTTTACTCTGGCAGAAGAAGAGGGCCAAGACCACCAACAAATGCAATGGCAGTTTAGTGCGACAGTGGGATATGGCCGGTATGGTTCTTTGCTGTTTGATGGCAGGGATACCAATTTATATGTCTTGCCGCGTTGGTCGTTGTACTACAAACGCTTTTATCTGGAAAACCTTGATCTTGGATTTAATCTGGTTGAAACAGAACATTTTTCGCTGGATTTGAGTGGCAAACAAAGTTTCGATGCTCTATCAGTACGGCATAGTGCAGCGGAAGATGGTTTGCTGAAGTCCATAGCGCTGAACGACGTCAAGCTCCCTATTCCCTGGAATATCAAAGTAGAAGATGTCGTGAACTTCCAGCGTCGCCATTTAAGTTATTTAGCAGGAATGACGTTTTATGCCAGAGCTCATGATCTTGAACTGCGCAGTGAATGGCACAGCGATGTTTCCGGGGTACACAACGGCAGTGAGTGGAATACCTTAGTAAGATATCAGTATCAGACGCAGTCTTTTAACTTAGCTCCAAGTCTGGGCATACGTCGGCTTGATCATCGTTTCGCTAACTATTACTTTGGCCTGGGTTATCAGGATACCTCCGATCTGCTCAGAGTGATGCCTGGGCCATTGTGGTTACCCTCTGTCAGATTGGATGCCAGCCTGAATCTAAGTTCGAACCTGAGTTTTGCTGCGAGTCTGAGACGCGAGTTTTATCCGGTAGAGGTGCTGCAGAGCTTATTTATTGGCTCCCGTCAGCATGACATTTGGTTTCTGGGTCTGATGTATCAATGGTAAAAACAAACCGCTATACATTGTTTGTTTTACTGACGCTGCCCTTCGCTTCTGAGTCGGCACAATTAGAAATTTTGCCCAAATTCTGTCTTATTGGTAAAAACGATGTTTGTGTCACCACACTGCAGATGCGTTGGAAAACCAATACTGTTGCCTGTCTGGTGAATGAGAACACAAAAACAGTGTTGCATTGCGCCAGACAGCAAGACGCATACAGCATGACTTTGCAGAGCAACGAGACAGTGCTTTTTAGTCTGATGGAGCAAAGTAGTAAAAAAGTGCTGGCCACTAAAGAGTTTAAAGTTCTGCAACCTCAACAACAGGCCCTACAGCAAAGGCGGCTGTCCTGGAGCGTATTCTGATGAATAAGCACATACTTTTGCTGGAAGATGATCTGGAACTTACCCGACTGATCCTTGAGTGCCTGAACTCTGAAGGTTATACGGTGACCTCTGCTTACAATGCGGCCAGAGCAGCTCAACTCTTCCATCAACAAAGCTTTGATTTGGTTATATGTGATGTCACTTTACCGGGTAAAAGTGGTTTTAGTTTTGTAGAAGAAATTCGGGACAGTTTTGCCGGCCCTATTCTGTTTATGACGGCTCAGGTATCAATGAAACAACAACTCTATGGTTTTGAGCTAGGCGCTCAGGACTACCTGCTAAAACCCATAGATCCACGCTTGCTGCTGGCCAAACTAAAAGTATTCCTGGCACAGGACAAAACTCCCATGCAGTTAAAGGCTGAGCTGATACAGCATAACTTACGGCTGGACAGCAAAGCTAAGAACGCCTATCTGGCGGACAAGCGGCTCGATCTGACAACAGCTGAATTCCGATTGCTGGATGCGTTGATGCAACAGTATGGTGAAGTCGTCAGCCGGGACTGGCTGTTTCAACATCAACTCGGCAAAGTATATGACGGTATAGATCGCACCATAGATGGCAGGGTATCCCGCTTGCGAAAAAAACTGCAGAGCATTGACCCGGCCTGGAACATTGTTATTTCATGGGGTGAGGGCTATTACCTTGCATATACACCGACCTGAATGGCTGTCTTTATCATTACTACGCTTTTATTTGGTGCTGGCAATGACAGTCCCTATTCTTGCGTACACAGTCAACACCCTGCATCGCTGGTATACGGCAGACAGTGCTCCGGTCATTGCTCTTGATACCTTATTGTCTCAGGCTTTTACCACTCATCAGCACTCGTCCGACAAGCTGTTATGCATAATGTCCGCAGAGGAAGATTGTGCTGATGCTGTATTTGTTCACATCAAGCCTCAGCTCTGGCAACAGGCTGATGCCACGGTACCAGATAAATATCTGGAATTATCTGACACTGCAGACCGTCGCCTGCTCTGTCAGCACCAGAGTGATAGCAGTTTATATTGTCTGCGGCTGGAAGCTGAAAACACAGCACTGGATAAAAAACTCCTGTTTAGCCTGTTGTTTTACAGCGTGTTGTTTATAGCGTTTTTTATCTATACAGGCACCTTATTTAAAGACGCCGCTATACTCCGCTCATCAGCCTTAAATGAAATACGCCACGGCCATCTGCCTGCATTTACCCTGAGCAAGAAATCCTACCTGGAACCTCTGGCGCACTCCTTACAAAACATGACGGCCCGCATTGCTGAACTGGCCAATTTTCAGACTGAAATTGCAGAAACCATTTGCCACGATATAAAAACACCAGTGGCCCGGATGCATTTTATAGCGCACCAGTTGGATAAGAAGGGGGATCCACAGACTGCCCAGCAACTGATGCGCAATTTGGCTGAAATTGAGAACAACATCAACGAATATCTGATGCTGGCACAGAACCAATATACACCTGACGAAATGGCTTACGAACTATTTAACCTGGCTGATTTTTTACATCAGATGGTGGACCTTTTTACTCAGGATAACCAGTTGACCTTCGAAGTTGCAGTGGAACCAGACTTAGTCATTACCGCCAATAAAAGATTATTACACCGTGCTGTAGCAAACCTGCTGAGCAACGCGATGCGATACGCCGGAAGCCGGGTAAATGTAACAGCCGATGTTGCTGATGGATATTGCCATATTGTGGTGCATGACGACGGACAAGCGGCCAGTCTGAACCTTGCCCCCAGACGCCCTGCCGAGTCACTGCATCATTCACTTGGTTTAAGTATAGTGCGGCGGGTGTGCATGCAGCACAATGGACATTTTGGTTTTTCAGCGTCCTTGCTTGGTGGACATGCTGCGACAATCAGCATTCCCATCACACAAGCCAAAGAATAAATGGGTTTGAAGATCAAGCCTGGTGTATAGGCTTGCTTAAGACCTGGCGCTGAAAGCGGGCAGAATCTTTTAGGTTGAGCCTATCCTGTCATCAAATCAGACATCAGCCAATACCTTTGTTTGCACGAAACAAATACATAGCCAGCTTTTGCCCCACTTATCCCACTAAATCTGCCATTTACTGCAAAACCTGTTTTTTCAGCACTGCTTTTGGCATACTCGACCGGTTAACAGTTGATGATTTTTACTGTAATTCCATAACAAAAAAGCAACCAAGATACCCAGAGGGAAATATCAATGCGCAAGACCTTAATCGCCAGCGCCATTGGCGCCGCAGTCGCTTTAAGTGCCTGCTCTAAGCCAGCAGATGAAGCTAAAACCACAGCAGCAGTTGAACAAACTCAAGCCGCTGCATCAGCAACGGAGCAAGCTACGGTGACCAACCCCTTGTTAGTAAAAAGTGCTTTGCAATACGAAGCACCAGAATTTGACAAAATTAAAGTTGAACATTATCAGCCAGCCATGGAAGAAGGCATCAAGCAGCATATGGCTGAGATCCTGGCTATCGCTGAGAACAAAGAGCCAGCTACATTCGAAAACACTATAGTGGCGATGGAAAAAAGTGGTGCCCTGTTAACCCGGGCTTCCAGCACATTCTTTAATATGACAGGCACCATCAGCAACGATCAGATCCTGAAAATCCAGTCTGAAATGGCGCCAAAATTCGCTGCGCATTCCGACAATATCAACCTGAATCCACAGTTGTTTGCCCGCGTCAAAGCTGTGTATGACGCCCGTGCTACTTTAGGTTTGGACGGTGAAGCCACTCGCTTAGTCGAAGATTATTATGAGCGTTTTGTTCGCGCCGGAGCTAACTTAACGGAAGAGCAAAAAACCAAAATCCGTGCTTTAAACGAAGAACAATCGACCCTGACCAATAAGTATCAGCAAAACCTGATGCAGATGACCAAAGACATCGCCATCTTCGTTGATGACAAAGAGCAGTTAAAAGGCTTATCAGAGGCTGAAATTACTGCAGCAGCCGAAGGTGCAAAAGCCCGTGGTCAGGAAGGTAAATTTATTATCGAAATTACCAACACCACCCGCCAGCCGGTGTTAGCTTCACTGGAAAACCGTGAAGTACGGAAAAAAGTATGGGAAGCCTCTGCTTACCGTGGCACGACAGGCACTACAGACAACCAGCCTATAGTCGCCCGTTTAGCTCAGTTACGTGCTGAACGCGCTAAGTTGTTAGGTTATGACAACTGGGCCGCGTACCAGTTAGAACCTACTATGGCAAAAACCCCTAAAGCTGTACTGGATATGTTCGGTTCTATGGTGCCTGCTGTAGTGGAAAACACCAAAAAAGAAGCTGAAGCTATTCAGGCTATGATCAAAGAAACCGGCGGTGATTTTGAGTTACAGCCGTGGGACTGGGAGTTTTATGCTGAGAAAGTACGGAAAGCCAAATACGATTTAGACGAAGCTGAAGTGCGTCAGTACTTCGAATTTGAGCGTGTACTGAACGACGGTATGTTCTACACCATGAACAAGCTGTTTGGTATTACGATGAAAGCCCGTCCGGATTTACCTGTGTATCACCCGGATGTCAAAGCTTATGAAGTCTTTGACGCTGACGGCACCAGCATTGCGATTTTCTATGCGGACTACTTTGCCCGTGATGGCAAACGTGGTGGTGCCTGGATGAGTTCTTTTGTAGAACAAAGCAAGCTGTTAAACCAGAAGCCTGTGGTTGTAAACGTAATGAACATTCCTAAAGGCCCGGCTGGTGAACCTACCCTGGTCAGCTACGACAATGTGACTACTATGTTCCATGAATTTGGTCATGCGGTGCACGGTTTATTCTCAGATGTGAACTACCCAAGCTTAGCTGGTACTTCAGTATCCCGTGATTTCGTTGAATTCCCTTCAACCTTCCAGGAAGACTGGGCTGCTCACCCTGATGTGATTGGTAACTACGCCAAGCACTACAAAACAGGCGAAGCTATTCCTGCTGAACTCTTGGCAAAAATCATGAAGTCACGTAGCTTCAACCAGGGGTATGACACACTGGAATATATGTCTTCTGCGCTGCTGGATATGGAATGGCACTCTCTGCCAGCCGATGCACCACTGCAGGACGTACAGAAGTTTGAAGCTGCTGCACTGAAAAAACACGGTGTGGATTTAGCAGCTGTGCCACCACGTTATAAGTCGACTTTCTTTGCTCACGTCTTCTCTGGTGGATACTCAGCCAGTTACTACGCCTATATGTGGAGTGAAATTCTGGCGGCTGACGCTTTTGCCTATGTGCAGACTCAGGGTGGTTTAAAGCTGGAAAACGGCATTAACTTCCGTAAAAACATCCTGTCTATAGGTAACAGCAAAGACCCTATGGAAGCCTACAAAGCCTTCCGTGGTCAGGAACCAACCACTGATGCTCTGTTAATCCGTCGTGGTTTAAAGACCGGCATTAACTAAGTTCACCGGGTCAGCAACGAATGGGGTCAGGCCTTGGATCTTGAATCAACATCCAAGACCTGACCCCCTTTTTTATTCTGCCGTTGTGGTAGGACAAGCTGAGACTAACTGCTGCAAATGTGCCCCTAAATCCTGCTGGGCAAATTGCTGACTGGCAATCACCATCTGCTTTAAGCTTTGTAATGCCTGTTCCAGCCCTTGTTGTTCAATTAAAGTTTTGGCATAAACAGCTGCATCAGCACCACGTTGTAATAAGCCCGCCATTTGTTCCAGTGAAACGTCCTGCTCCATCACTTGTTGTAAGTCCGCCAGTAACTGCGCTACTTTGGCCGATTCCACTAAAGCCCCTTCGACACTGATTAAAGAGCCAACAGGATCAGCAGCTAAGCTGGTCGCGACACAAGAAGCCACAGAACCTGCTTCTGCACTTTTGGCAACAGCTTCTAAACCCTGACTGCGGATTTGTTCTACAGCCTGCTGTAATTGCTGATCTTTGGCCAGCCAGGCTTGTTCCAACTGCTGTTTTTCATCACCAGCCAGATAACCACAGCTGGTCAGCAAAAAAGATAAGGTTGCAGGCAC
>CAMLSF010000038.1 GCA_946482615.1 uncultured Chromatiaceae bacterium
GCGTAAAGCCGAACAGGATAAAAAAGCCTTAGCGGCTCAGGTCAAACAACTGATAGAACTTAATACCATAGTGCATAAAGGTGAAACCGCCTTTAACTTCACCGACGGTAGTCTGATAAAACGTTTATACGTCAGCAATCGTATCCATGCCGAACTGACCAAAGGCCAGGCCGCTATCGCCAAACTGGCTGAGCAGTATTATGTGATCCCGGTGAAAGTGGCGGAAAAAATCCAGCAACGTTTAGCGGAAGCCATCATAGTGCTGCATAACACAGGGCAAAGTGCCGAAGTACAGGCTGAAGATGATCCATACGCCGCCTATCAAATTCCGGATGATTTAATGTGGTAACTTTGGTTCAGGTCAAACCCGGCCTTGAGCTTGATCTGGATGAATTGGAGTTCAGCTTTATCCGCGCTCAGGGCAGTGGTGGCCAGCACATCAATAAAGTGTCTACTGCGGTACAGTTGCGTTTTGATGTAGAACGCAGCAGTTTGCCTGATGAATTTAAACATAAGCTGCTGCAGTATCCGGACGACAGGATCAGTAAAAGTGGTGTGATTGTGATTAAGGCTCAGGCCCACCGCAGTCAGGAGATGAATAAAGAGGATGCGGTTGCAAAATTGATGCAACTGCTGCAATCCGCCAGTTTTGAAGCGAAAAAAAGGCGCGCCACTAAGCCCACTTTTGGTGCCCGCATGGACAGACTCAAAGAGAAAAGCCAGCACAAAGAACGTAAAAAACTGCGCGGCAAGGTCGGCTCTTTTGATTAATCAGAGGTTTTCAGTAGTGTTTCGTATTTTTAGTCTGTTTACTTTAGTACTGCTAAGCAGTTCTGTCTTCGCCGATGGTGTCTGGAAAGTCAGCAAAGGTGCAGAGCATTTTTATCTGGCAGGCTCCATTCATATGCTTGGAGCTGACGATTATCCGTTGCCGCCTGAATACCTGAAAGCGCTGAAAAACAGCGACAGCCTGTTGCTGGAAACGGATTTAGAACAGCTGTCCAGCCCCGCAGGTATACAGCAGATGATCGCACTAAACTCCTACCCTTCAGGTGAAACCCTGCTACAGCAACTTTCACAACCTTTAGCGAAACAACTGGCCGACTATTGCAAAAAGCATAACATTGCCCTTGAGCAGATCGTCCGTTTTAAACCTGCTTTTGCCGCTGTGATGCTGACCACCAGTCAACTTCAGGCCCAAGGTGCCACGGCCCCAGGAGTGGACGCCTATTTACAGGATGAAGCCAAAAAAGCGGGGAAAAAAGTAGCGGGTCTTGAAACTATGCAGCAGCACCTGGCTGTATTAAAAGAATTAAATAACACTGGTGCTGAGACCCTGATTAAAAGCACCATGGAGGATTTAACAGACAGCAGCGAAGATTTTGATGCGATGCGAAAAGCCTGGCGTAGCGGTGATTTGGAGCAACTTGAGATCTTGTACCTGAATGATTTAAAAAATTACCCGGCCATTTACCAGACCTTGATTGTGAAAAGAAATCAGGCCTGGGTTAAACAGCTGGTCACGACTCAGTACAAAACTCCGGTATTTGTTGTGGTGGGCGCTTTGCATCTGGCCGGCAATGACGGATTAATCAGGCAGCTTACGCAACAGGGTTATCAGCTAACAAAGGTTCAGGGCCATTTATGAAACATGCTCCTTATCAGTTGAGCCCTGTGACGCCCGAACAATCAGCTTATCTGCATAACTGGTTTGATTCACAACAAGATTTGGATCAATGGGGCGGAGATGGCTTTTGTTTTCCTATTCGTGCTTTGCAGTTTTTGCAGCAATTGTATTTACCCGGGACTCAAAGTTATTGGTTGTATCAACACAGACAACGTGTTGCCTTTGGTCAGCTTTGCGACCGTTTTGACTGCAATCATCTGGCCCGTTTACTGGTGCATCCGGACAACAGAGGCCAGGGCCATAGTAAAACCTTAATCAAAGGACTGATTGCACAAGGTTTGCAGCAGCAACCTCAACGGGACTTTTCGTTGTTTGTTTATCGTAAAAACCATATCGCAGTGCAGTGTTACCAACAATTAGGTTTTGTCGAAGCCGAACAACCTGGCGTGGCCGATCCCTTGCTGTTTTTTATGAAATTAAGCCGTAAAGCGGCAAAACAATTGTTGAAGGATCATCAGGATGCCAATCTGGGTTGATGCAGACTCCTGCCCCAAAGTATTAAAAGAGATCTTGTTTAAAGCAGCAGAGCGAAAACAAGTGCTTTTGTATCTGGTTGCCAATCACAGCTTACAGATCCCCCGCAGCCCTTATATCAGAGCTGTGCAGGTAGAGCATGGTTTTGATGTGGCAGACCGCTACATTGAAGAACGTATAAGCTCTGGTGATTTATTGATCAGCAACGATATTCCGCTGGCCGCCGCTGTTGTGGCCAAAGGAGCGCTTTGCATCACCAGCAAAGGCCGTTTGCTGACACCAGACAATATCAGTGACCGACTGACGATGCGAAATTTGCAGGAAGAGCTGCGCAGCAGCGGTGTGCAACTGTCCGGCCCTGCGCCTCTGAGCCCGCAGGACAAACAACAGTTCGCGAATCAGCTGGATCAGTGGCTGCAAAAGCAGGTGAAAACCAGTTAATCGTGATAGAGCCCCTGCCGGGCGCTGATGCCTTTGACTGACGTCTGAAAGGCCGGAGCTCGTTGCCATTTCGGCCGGATTGGAGTCAAAGGCAATACTCTCTTACGGGCAACCAGCAAATACGAAGCACCAAAATAGCCCAGATAAGTTTCACACCACTGCTGCCAACGGCTCTCCGGTTTATGTTTGCCAAGTAAACTGGACCAGAAAAAACGTTGCTCATACATCACTTCAAAGCCTAATAAATGCAGCCAGTCTTTGACACGGGATGGGGTAAAAAAACGCCCGGCCCAGGGCAATTGTTGTTTTACACCAGGCCAGAGTTTCATCAGCCCGGCGCTGCTTAACGGATTGTAGCCGCTTAACAACAGGTAGCCATCCGGCATTAATACACGATGGGCTTCCCGTACTATATGATGTGGATCAGGGTAAAACTCCAGGCAATGTGACAACAAAACCGCATCAATGGAATGTTCAAGAAATGGCAAAGCATCAGGATCTGCCACTACAGAGGCTTGATCTGGTTGCTCCTTTAAGTTGATTTGATGTTTGATGTTGCAAGCCGATGTATCTAAGGCACAACTTAAACTGCCCACTTTCAGTAGATGGTACCCGAAGATTTTTGGCCACCACTGACTCAGTTGTCTTTCTATGGCTTTAGCCATCAGTTCACCTTGCGGCAATTGCTGCCACTGTCTGGGGACTATTGTACTGTGGTAACTTAACGCAGGTTTCATCCGGTACACTACACCTTATCAGAACATCAGCCATGGAAATTATTTATGTCAGACATCACCGCCATAGCGGCTTTTAAGGATAACTATATTTGGTGCCTGCGCCAAGCGAAGTTGGCCCTGGTTGTTGATCCGGGTGACGCTGCCGCAGTGCAACGGCACTTAGAACAGCATCAGTTGCAATTAGCTGTGATCCTCATCACTCACCATCATCCGGATCATACCGGCGGTATCCTGGAGCTGAAACAACGCTGGCCTGATGCTGTGGTCTATGCGCCGGCCCTGGAGCAGGACAAAATCCCTTATGCTGATCACTGGTTAGCAGGTAATGAGCGGCTTGAGCTGACCGAATTCCAATTAACTTTTCAGGTGATGCAACTTCCTGGCCATACATTAGGTCATATCGCCTACTATTCAGCGCCCGTTCTGTTTAGTGGTGATACTTTATTTAACGCAGGTTGTGGACGTTTGTTTGAAGGTACTGCAGAGCAAATGTGGCAGAGTTTGTCACGCATTCTGGCGCTACCCGATCAAACCTTAATCTACGCAACTCACGAATATACCCTGGCCAATCTTGAATTTGCCCGCTGGGCAGATCCGGACAACAACGCATTGGCCAACTACCAACACTGGTGTCAACAGCAACGAGAAATGCAGCAACCAACTCTGCCCACTCCTCTTGCCGTGCAACGACAAATAAACCCATTTTTAAGGGCTGAAGATGTCGCTTTGCAACACCGCTGGCAACAACACAATGCTGTGGATCTATTCACTGCATTACGATCCGCCAAAGATCGATTTTGATCCCGAACCTTGCTTTTGAAGGCTGAGCAGGTAACATAAGGCGGATTTTTTATTTTGGGAAAAGCGAATGCTGAAAAAATTATCTGTCGCGGTAGCGGCTGCACTACTGGCCAGTTGTGCCGTTTCAACCCAACAGAATAAAACAGCAGGCTCTGCTGATGGACAGTATGAAACCTCTGATGCCCCTATTCAGGATAAGGCAGCTTCGGCTCAGCAAGTGGCGAATGCCTTGCTGAAACATAACTCTCCGTTGCAACCCGACGTTAAGTTAGCTCAATACGATAATTTATGGCAGCGTATCGCTGACCAAATGACCTTAACTGTGCCACATAATGACGATATAGAAACTCAAAAGCGGTTTTTTATCCGTAATCAAAAGCTGTTGAAAACAGCATCTGACAATGCCGCACCTTTTTTATATCACATAGTCACTGAACTGGAGCGGCGCAATATGCCGCTTGAACTGGCACTGCTACCTATAGTGGAAAGTACCTACAATCCCAAAGCAGGCTCCTTTTCTGGCGTACTGGGGATCTGGCAATTCAGCTCAGGGACGGGACGTAACTTTGGTTTAAAACAAAATGCCTGGTACGACGGCCGCCGTGACGTCATTGAATCCAGCCGTGCCGCTATGGACTATCTGCAGTATCTGTACAGCAACGTCGAGCAGGACTGGCTCAGTGCTGTTGCGGCTTTTAACGCAGGAGAAGGCAGAGTATTTAAGGCGATTGAACGCAATAAATACAGAGGAAAACCTACAGATTTCTGGTCACTGAATCTGCCAAAACAGAATACCACTTATATACCCAAATTACTGGCGATAGCGGAACTGCTGAAAAATGCAGAAAAATACGCTATTCCAATGCCAATGCTCGCTAACCAGCCACAAACTAAAGTGATCCCTATCAACAGGGGGTTGGATTTAAATAAAGCAGCGGACCTGTTAAATATCAGTGTGGCAGAAATCAGACGCCTGAATCCGGGTTTTAAAAGCACTATAGTGCCAAGTGCCAGTTATCAATTGGTGGTACCCGTCAGTAGTCCTGACACTATTGATCAGCAACTGGCTGCTTTACCTCAAGTAAAAGTAGCACCTGTTGCTTCATCAGGCCGCTACAAGGTCAAGTCAGGCGATAGCTTAAGTAAAATTGCTGCAGCTCATAAAACCTCGGTCAAAGCCATACAACAAGCCAACCAGTTAAGTAACAGCCAGTTAAAAATAGGCCAGCAACTTATTATTCCCGGACTGACTCAGACTGCGTCTGTCGCTCGCTCAGATAAATCATCCAATGCAACAAGCTCAGGCGCCCAGACCTATACGGTGAAAAGTGGCGATAATTTATGGGAAATAGGCCAAAAACTGAAAGTCAGTACTGAACAACTGACAAAATGGAACAAACTCACAGCAAAAACACAACTCAAGCCAGGTCAGACTCTGACTTACTACAAAAAGTCAGGACAAAAATCGACATCTGACAGTAAAAGCATGACGTACAAAGTCAAAGCAGGTGACTCTTTAGCCAGCATAGCCCAACGATTTAAAGTAAAAGTTGCTGATATTGTTAAATGGAATAATATTAAAGCAAATAAGTACTTACAGCCAGGACAGGAATTGACCTTGTATCTGGCGAGCTGACAGGCTGAAGTCGCAAATGGGGTTTGAGGTGTTGTATGGTTAAAATGAGCCTGATGTTGCTCTTTTTGCTATGGGTTCCAAGCACATGGGCCTATTTTACTGTACCCGGGCAGGGCCAGCTTATGCTGCTGGACGGGACTAAACAAAGTCTGCAATTTGGTTTTGCTTTTACCCAGAAAAATGGCACCGAAGTATTTCAAGCCGGTATTCAGGAAGTCGAAGTCGCTGAACTCCCTGACAAATACACTTTAGCTTTGGTGTTGCATCAGGACGAACAAATTTGGGTAACGGATTGGATCAACAAGCCCTTGCAGGGTTTTGAGTGGTCTCTTGGTAAACACAGCTTTAAACTCAGCAAAAACACTGATCCTAAATACACAGACAAAGCCCGTGGCGGCTATGTCTTGATGTTTGACAATACGCCTTACTTTTTTCACAAAAATATGGCGCAAATTAAATTTCACTTTACCAGAGACGGGATCAGCGAAGTGCGTATTGAAGGTATGTTTACTCCAGGCCGTTAAGTCTGCAATAGCAGAGACTAATCCTCTTTTTGCAGCTGTAAGCGCGGAATGATGCCCCACAACAGACATAGTGTCGGGGCCATCCAGTGAAACCACCAATGCCAATCCATAGTACGGCCTTGCGTCAGCAGGTAGAAACTCAATAGCACCTGAGTCAGCAAGCCCAGAGTTCCCATGTAAAACAAAACCGCATTGACAGGTTTTTTAGGCAGTTTCATCATACCGCTCTCTCCTACTACGTCGATAACTGCAGCGTAGCAAAAACAATGGGACTATGCGACTTAAACCGCATCCACCTGCTGCTCAGGCGCAGCCTTTTGAAAGGCATCCAGTTCGTTGCAGCGCTGATAAATAGCGCTGATCAATGGATAATCTTTCATATCCAGCTGAAAACGTAAGGCGTTATACACTTGTGGTACCAAACACAAATCGGCCACTGTCACTGTATCGCCAAAACAATAACGCCCTGCAGTGAGCTGCAGACGTTTCTCCAGCGCTGTGAAACCTGTCGCCAGCCAGTGTTTTATCCACTGCATTTTTTGTGCTTCAGACAAGGCCAAAGGTCCGGTCAGGTATTGTAGTACCCTTAAGTTGTTCAAAGGATGGATATCACAGGCGATATCCAGCGCAAAGGCCATCACCGCCGCTTTTTGTGCTGGTTCTGCAGGGTACAAAGGTGCTTGCGGGTAACTGTCTTCCAGATATTGAATAATGGCCAACGACTGATTCAGACTCAGCTTTGCATCCTCCAGAGTTGGCACCAACTCTGCCGGGTTCAGCAACTGATACGCTGCACTATGCTGCTCGCCGCCATTATTGATCAGATGCACAGGGCAATGTTCAACCTGCAGACCTTTTAAATTTAACGCAATACGCACTCTGTAGGCGGCGCTGGAGCGCCAGTAACCATGTAATTTCATTCTGTAATATCCCTGTGAGGCAGATACAAAAAAGCCGGTCGTCTCACACTCGTCAAACGACTGGCCTTATCACTCTAACCAAATTAAGCGCCGTATTTCACTACCTTTTGCTCAATGGCACCAAAGATGGAGTGGCCGTTTTGATCCAGCATTTCAATCCGGATACTGTCACCAAACTTCATAAAGGAAGTTTTAGCTGCACCATCACGGATAGTTTCAATCATCCGGATTTCGGCGATGCAGCTGTAGCCCAAACCACCTTCATCAATAGAAGTGCCGTAGTCTGTGCCTTGTTTGTTTGACACAGTGCCAGACCCTATCACAGCACCAGCGCCTAAATTACGGGTTTTAGCGGCATGAGCCACCAGTTGACCAAAATCAAAGGTCATATCAACACCGGCATTAGGTTTGCCAAACAGCTTACCGTTCAAATGTGACACTAAAGGCAAATGCAGCTTGGCATCCTGCCAGTCAGTGCCTAATTCATCCGGTGTTACAGCGACAGGGCTAAAAGCAGAGGCTGGTTTGGATTGAAAGAAACCAAAGCCCTTCGCCAATTCATTCGGAATTAAGCCCCTCAGGGATACGTCGTTGACCAACATCACCAGACGAATTTTATGACGGGCATCTTCGGCACTGATGGCCATAGGCACATCATCAGTGATCACAGCCACTTCACCTTCAAAGTCGATGCCGTAGTCTTCGCTGACGACTTCAATCGCATCACGTGGACCAATAAAGTCGTCTGAGCCGCCCTGATACATCAAAGGATCTGTCCAGAAGCTCGGTGGCATTTCCGAGTTACGGGCACGGCGCACCAACTCGACGTGATTAACATAAGCACTGCCATCTGCCCACTGATAAGCCCGTGGCAAAGGCGATTCGCATTGCGCCTGGTCAAAAGCCTGTTCACCGTGTACAGAGCCAGTGTTCAGCGCCTGATAGACTTCAGCTAACTGCGGAGCTGTTACAGGCCAGTGATCCAAAGCCTGTTGCAGAGTAGCGGCAATATGCGATACAGCTAAACAACGGGATAAATCACGGCTGACCACTACGAGCTGGCCATCACGCTGGCCATTTTTCAAACTTGCTAACTTCATTTTTAATCCTTACACAGCAGCCGGTTTGACTTTCCAGCTATTGACATAGTCCGGGTTTTCCGTGGCTAAAGCCGCGTCGCCGACAGAAAGCGCATCGCGGGTGTCCAGCATCACAGCCACTTCGTCGGTAAATTTCTTTTTATACTCACGACCCGCCGCAAAGGCTTTAGGATGAGGCCCGTGGGTAAAACCTGCAGGGTGAAAGGTCACCATGCCACGTTCAATATTGTCGCGGCTGAAAAAATCCCCTGCATGGTAAAACAGCACTTCGTCATAGTCGTCATTGT
Source organism: uncultured Chromatiaceae bacterium (assembly GCA_946482615.1). The sequence goes on from CAMLSF010000038.1 coordinate 8,608, forward strand.
TATGGTAAAACGGCACTTTCAGCGCACCCGGATCACTTTCAATAGGACGAGGCACAAAAGTACAGACCACAAAACGCTGAGCGACAAAAGTGGTGTGTGCGGAAGGTGGTAAGTGGTATCTGTGGCTCATTAAAGGCCGGATATCGCGCCAGTTAATCCGCATCACCGCCAAATCACCGTGCCAGCCAATAGCATCCAGTGGGTTGTACGGATAGGTGATTTGCGACACCTCACCGTGACGTTTTACCTGTACCCTGCTCTGCTGTTCGCTGTACTGAGCTTTGAAGGCCTCATCTATTTTTGGGGTGTCGATCATGGCCGCATCAAAAATCGCATGATTGCCCACCAGACCTTTTTCCGGCAACTGGAACGAATCGTTGGTGGCTTCAATCATCAGCAAAAACAGCGGTTCTGTGACTTCTAACCGCCACATAGTGGAGCGTGGGATCACCACATAATCGCCATCACGCAAGGTTAAATGACCATAGTCACAAAAAAGCTCTGCCGCACCTTCGTGGACAAACAGCAGCTCATCGCCGTCGGCATTACGTACCAGATAATCCATCGACTCTGTTAAACGCCAGGTGCGCATTTTACAGTGTACATTGTGCAATAAAGTAGGCACTTGCCATGGTGATACGTTTTGATTGCCTGCTATGTCGTTAAAGTTATACAAACGTGGTTTTAACGGCCCTTCCCAGTCACTCCAGCCCGTTGGCGCATGGGTGTGATGGAAATGGGTTGCCGGGCCAAAAAAGCCACTGCGGCCCACTTCACGCTCATAAATAGCCCTGTCCGGAAAATCAGCATGAGCCTGACGGGAAACCTCGCCTTCTTTTAGCGGAAAAGACGCCCATTTACGCATAATTAAATCACTCCACGACGGATTTGATCTTCTTCAATGGATTCGAATAAAGCTTTGAAGTTGCCTTCGCCAAAACCTTCATTGCCTTTACGCTGAATGATTTCAAAGAATACAGGGCCAATCACAGTTTGGGTAAAAATCTGCAACAAAATGCCATCTTTCATTGGCGCACCGTCGATCAGAATACGCAGCTGTTTTAACTGCTCCAGATCTTCATTATGGCCTTCCACCCGGGCGTTCACACGCTCGTAATAGGTATCAGGGGTTGGCATAAAGTCCATACCACGCTGGCGTAAAGTGCGGACTGTTTCGTAAATATTATCTGTGGTCAGGGCGATATGCTGAATACCTTCACCTTTGTATTCGCGGATAAATTCTTCAATCTGAGATTTATCATCTGAAGATTCGTTGATTGGAATACGGATCTTACCGCACGGCGCTGTCATCGCCTTGGACACTAAGCCTGTCAGCTTGCCTTCGATATCAAAATAACGGATTTCGCGGAAATTCCCGATACGCTCATAGAAACCAGCCCAAACCGCCATATTGCCACGACGCACGTTATGGGTCAGGTGATCGATGACTGCTAAACCGACCTGATTTTTCGCCATTTCGGCCTGCCAGTTGTCATGGAACTTAAAATCCACGTCATAGACTGAATTCTGGCCATAACGGTCAACAAAATACAGCAGGCTGCTGCCGATACCATAAACTGCAGGAATATTCAGTTCCATAGGGCCGACCTGATTCTGATACGGCTTAGCACCGTTTGCTACTGCATGTTTTAAGGCCTCTGCGGCGTCTTTGACCCGGAAAGCCATAGCGCAAACGCTTGGACCATGTTCAGCAGCAAATTGCTCCGCCTGAGAATTTGGCTGACCGTTCACAATAAAATTCACATCACCTTGTTTGTATAACCAGGCCTCTTTTGAGCGGTGTTTGGCCACTTCAGTAAAACCTAAAGACTTAAACAGCTGCTTCAGATCCGCAATGCCCTGCGCTGTGGCGGCAGTGTATTCAACAAATTCAAAACCATCGGTGCCCAAAGGGTTGATAGGGTCAAACATAAATGTCTCCAGACAAAAGTAAGGCAAGTTTGTGCTTATCTTGCGCTTGCCGGAAAAAAAAGAAAGAGAGGCCTGAAGGATGACTAAAAGGCTAAAAAAGGCCTGTTTTGTACAGAATAACTGACAAAAATGCTATTTCGCTGAAATAAGAAGCAAAAAGGCCCTAAAACGAGTTTTAGGGCCTTGAATTTGTAGAGCAAATCACACAAGACGTATCTAAATTTTTACGCTCTTGCGGTTAATGCCATATTCGCGCAGTTTGTTGGCGACTGCGGTGTGGCTTAACCCAAGTTTTTTTGCTAACTGGCGTGAACTTGGATAAGCCGGATAAAGCTTTCTGAGCAGATCCGCCTCAAAATTCCGCACCGCTTCGTCCAAAGTGCCGTCAAAGTCTTTCTCCAGATAACCAAAGTCGCTGGTGTAACTGGGTAGCTGCATATGCTCTTTATCCAGCTCATACCCTTCAAGTAAAGTCACAGCGCGGTACAAGGCATTTTCTAGCTGGCGCACATTGCCGGGCCAGGGGTAATGCTGTAAAAAATTAGCACAGGAGTCGGTCAGTTTTGGCGCTTTACGACCTAAACGGGCGGCAAAACGGGCAATAAAAAATTCAGCCAGAGGCACGACGTCCTGTTTGCGCTCACGCAGTGGCGGTAAACTCAGCGTCAGTACATTGAGGCGATAAAACAAATCTTCGCGGAACTTGCCTTCCTGCACCATCGCAGGTAAGTCTTTTTGTGTGGTGCAAATCACCCGTACATCCACTTTGACTTCATTTTCATCCCCCACCCGACGGAAACTGCCATCCTGTAAAAAGCGGATAAGCTTGGTTTGCAGCTCCCGCGACATCTCGCCGACTTCGTCAAGGAACACAGTGCCTTTGTTGGCCTGCTCAAAAATACCTTTTTTCGCTTCACTGGCACCGGGGAATGCATGAGGGCCGTGGCCAAAAAGCTCAGACTCAGCCACTAAATCCGGCATAGCGGCCACGTTGACGGCTAAAAAGGGTTTACCTGTTCTGCTGCTCGCAGCATGGCAAGCGCGGGCTAATACTTCTTTGCCCGTACCTGTCTCACCCATAATCAAAATAGGGGCGTCCAACTGAGCCATTTTTTTTGCTTCACGCACTACTTTGCGCATTAAGTTGCTGTGCGCATGCAGATTGTTAAAACTTTCCTGATCACCTTTTTTAAACACCACCATCTGCTCACCTAAGCGGCTTTCAGATTTCAGGTTCAGTACAGCGCCAGCCAGAATGTCTTTGCCCGACTCATCCGGCACCAGTACTGGCAACAAATCGGCGATAAACCTTTTGTTCTGAATTTCCACTCTGCGGGTTTGTGCCAGTACATCATCACTTTCCAGCCAGCGGCTTAAATTAAAGCCCTTGACCATAGCGGTCAGTGACTGGCCTTCAATAGCACTGCGCTCCATCGACAAGGCTTCAAGCGCCGCTTCGTTAATAATGGTGACATTGGCTTTAGTGTCTACAGCGATGATACCATCAGGCAAAGTGCGTAATAAGGTGCTTAGCTCGTTATGTTCCCGCTCAGACGGCATAAAAGCTGTAGTCTTCACATCGTCCACACCAGGAATACGGCGGATTTTCGCCATCAGCTCCTGAAACTTTTCAAATTCAACAGTCGGAAAAGACACAAAAATCCGTCCAAGAGCCGGATCCACTTCGATACCACGCAAATCCAACTGATAGCTGACCAGGATATTTAATACTTCCTGGGTGATCCCCAGCCGGTCCTGGCAATGAATTTCTAACCTCATGATACAAAACCACCTTAAGCTTTTGCCTTAACTTAATCATACGGTAAAGAGGCTCGGGCAGACCAGTATTATTTGTAAAGAAATATGCACAACCCCTTGGGGTATGGGGGTATAACGGGTATAGAGGGAGTAAGGGCCAACAAAGAAAAGGCCTGCAGAGGCAGGCCATGAAGGTCGAAGTTAAGAAGCTAACAACGCATCTGTTTTAGCTGCACAGATAAAATCGTTTTTATGCAGGCCTTTAATAGAGTGGGACCACCAGGTGACCGTCAGCTTGCCCCATTCCAGCAACAAAGCCGGGTGGTGGCCTTCATCTTCAGCCAGTTGTGCCACTTTCTGATGAAAAGCCCAGGCCAGCTTAAAATTTTTAAATTTAAACTCACGTTCCAGTTGCAAAATGCCATCACGGGCCACCGGAGTCCAGTCTGGGATCTGGTGCATCAGTTGTGCTAATTCTTCATCGGATACCCTGGGAGCATCAGCACGACAGGCTTCACATTTCGCTTGTTTTAATTCAGACATTTTCTAATTCTCTGTGATGGGCCACTTTTAACTGGCCTTTTTTTCTTTAGGCGGAAATTTAGGAGCATGTAAACCCAGGGCTTTGGCCTGTTGAACCATTGCCATCAAATCCAGCTGGGACACATCAAATAAATCGTTAATCGAATTAATCATAAAATACACAGGCTGCATAATGTCGATGCGATAAGGTGTGCGCAGCACATCCACGACATCAAAAGCTTTGCGCTCTGGTACGTCAGAGCCAATAGCGTATTGAGTTTCACCTGGTGAAGATAAAATACCACCACCATAAATGCGTAAGCCGTCTTTGCTGTTTAATAAGCCAAATTCGATAGTGAACCAGTACAAACGCGCCAGATACACCCTGTCTTCTTTGCTGGCCGCTAAACCCAGTTTGCCGTAGGTATGAGTAAATTCTGCAAAAGCCGGATGGGTCAGCATGGCGCAATGGCCGAAGATTTCATGGAATACATCAGGTTCCTGCAGGTAATCAAACTCTTCCCTGCTGCGGATAAAGGTCGCCACCGGAAATTCTTTGTTCGCCAACAGCTGGAAAAACCGGTCAAAGCTAATGAGTGCTGGTACTTCTGTCACTTTCCAACCTGTAGCAGGCTCCAGAACAGCGTTAATTTCCGTCAGTTGTGGGATACGGTCGACGGGCAGGTTGAGCTTTTGCAGTCCATCCAGGTATTCATCACAGGCTTTGCCTTTTATGCAGGATAACTGACGCTGCATTAATTCAGACCAGATCTGATTCTCTTCCGCTGACCAGTGAATAAAGCCATCGTCGTCCGACTGATGCGATACGTATTTACTTGATTTACTCATAGAACCCTGTTGTTTTTCTTTACTCTACCCAAAGTAATTGGTGATGCAGTGCGGCAACAAGTGTGTGAGACCCCAGGAGCATAGTCATCCTATGTGACTGGGGCGAGAACACGCAGTTAACAATGCTGCAGCTTCAAGTACGACGGGTAAATGGGCATTGCCCTTTAGTTGCGGCCGATACTAGAGGATTGGACAACGACTGTTAACCCATGGTCGAGTTGACGTGAACGTCAACTCTGTCCATTTTGTAAAGCTATGGTTACAACGACAAGAGGCTCTTCTGCTGTTTTTGCTGCATCAGGCTCAGCGCCTGAGCCAGGTCAGCAATAATATCTTCGACATGCTCAAGCCCAACAGAAATACGGATCAAACCATCGCTGATACCTGCCATTCGGCGCTCTTCTGCGCTGTAGGGGCTGTGAGTCATAGAGGCCGGATGCTGGATAAGCGACTCGGCGTCTCCCAGGCTGACCGCCAGACTGAACAACTTACATTGATTAATAAAATAGCGGCCATCGTCCAGACTGCCTTTGAGCTCAAAGGCCAGCACACCGCCTGCTGCTTTCATTTGTTTGCCAATATATTGATAGCCAGGATGTGATCTTAACCCCGGGTAATAGACCTGGCCTACCGCCGGATGAGCTTCGAGAAATTCCGCTACTTTTTGCGCATTCTGGCAATGCCGCTCCATCCGCACGGACAAGGTTTTTAAGCCGCGGATAATCAGCCAGGCATCATGCGGGCTGATGGTGGCCCCCATGTCTTTTAAGGTCGTCAGTTTAATCTGAGTGATCCGCTCAGTGCTGCCGACAATAATACCAGCCACCACATCACCATGACCGTTCAGGTACTTGGTTGCACTGTGCAACACAAGATCTATGCCATAGTCAGCTGGTTTTTGTAATAAAGGCGTCAGGAAGGTGTTGTCGATCACCGAAATCAGCTGGTGCTGTTTGGCAAAGCGGCCAATAAATTCTAAGTCCAGCACAGTCAAAGTTGGATTAATGGGGGTTTCGGCAAAAATCATTTTGGTGTTGGCTTTAAGCGCTTGTTTGATGGCGTTGTGATCGGTCATATCGACAAAACTGACCTCTATGCCATAACGGGCAAACTGATGATTAAACAGTGCAAAACTACAGCCATAAATGGCTTTGCTGGCGATCAGATGATCCCCTTGTTGTAAAAAGGCCATAGTGGCAGCAGCAACAGCGCCCATGCCAGTGGCTGTTGCAGCGGCATCTTCCATGCCCTCCAAAGCTGCAACTTTTAGCTCCAGCTCTCTTGTGGTTGGATTGCCTAACCTGGTGTAGATATAACCAGGCTCTTCACCGGCAAAACGCGCTGCGCCTTGTTCGGCGCTGTCAAAAACAAAAGTAGAGGTCTGGTACAAAGGCGTGGCTAAAGCGCCATGTGGATTTAAACCGGTTTTTCCTGCATGGATACATACCGTATCAGGATGACTGTACTGCTTACTCATAAAACACCTGTTGCTGGATACCCTTGGTACTTGAAGCTGCAGCGTTGTTGACCGCACTCCTCGCCCCATTCACATAGGACAACTATGCTTATGGGGTCTCGCTCGCTTGTCGCCTAGCTGCAGCACCAATTACTTTGGGTATGTATTTACTTGTTATGCGTTTTTTTACTTTATCTAAACAAAAGGTTATATCAGCGACAAGGCATATAGACATCTGACGGTCTGTCGCAGCGCCGTCAGTTCGAGCAGAAACAATAAGAGATGTAGCGTTAAGTTGACAAAGTTTCAGCCTTACCCAGTAAACGCCGTACCAAGGCTTTACTTAAATCCAGCAAACTTAATTTCTGATGTTGCGCCAGGGGTAAAGGCCTTAGCAGCTGCTGTGCAGCCAAACCTAAACGGGCCACCAGCATACCTGCAATTACCCCCTGCCCTGCACGCATCGATAATTTGCCTGTCAGTTCAGCACCTACCAGATCCGCGCCCAAATCCAGTGCCAGCTCCGAACTGCCAGCCCAAAACAAAGCCGCAAATAAATGTTTGATCAGCAACAGACTACGTAATTGCCCCAAAGAGGCGCCATAAGTGTCCGCCATTTGGCGTAATAATGTACTGGTCCGCCACAGCACCAACAACATATCGGCCAGAGCAAAAGGACTGACTGCAACGGCCACAGCGGTATCAGCCGAGGCTTGATGGATTTGCTGACGCACTTTTGCATCGGCTTTACTCAGCACTTTAAGTTCAAATAAATCCAGCAACTCCTGATCGCTGTGTTCTGGCTGCTTTTGTGCTTTCCAGTCGGCCAGGTCCTGTTTTGCCGATTCAGGCAATACAGCGGCTATATCCAGGCAAAGCTGCTCGGCTTCACCGTATTGAATGTTGGCATGAATACGTTGGTGCGCCTGCTGCCAGTGGCGGGTTTTGGCTAAACGTCGCCATAAGCGCCATTCCCGTAGCAATAACAAGCTACCTAAGGTTAATAAAGCAGCACAACATAAAGCCTGCAGCACAGTACTGATACCTGGTGCCAGAAAAGCCTGTTGGATGATTGTCACGGCGCTGTACAACGCCACCACAACCAGCAACACCAGGCTGCTAAACCCGGCCCAGACTAATGCCGACAGGCTCTTAGGCCTGGCAGGTTCGGGTTTGGCTTCGGGCTCATACTCAAAGTCTGTCTGCTCAAAACGCTGAGCTTTGCTTACAGGCAGTTCTGACACCTTATCAGTGCCAATAAAATCGGCCGCGTTATAGCTTTTGGCTTGTTTTAAATCTGTCATGTCAGTTTATCTCCTAACAGGTATTCAAGCAGATGGTCCAGCCGGATATGCCCTAATACCTGTTGTTGAGGCCATGGCAAAGGCGCCAGGGATTGAAACTCAAACTGATGTTCGGTAAACAGCTGATGATCCGGCCAGTAACGTGGCACGTCGCCAGGGTAATAGGTCAGCGCCTCTCCCGTTTTTGCGCTAAAACCCCGTAAACAGGGTTGCTGTGCGCCTTTGTGTCTGACAAAACCCGCTTCACTGGCTTTAATAGCCGCTATGGCCATCACTTCATAAGGGCAAAGCTGAAACTTCACGCTCTGCAAATGCTGCAGCAAAAGCTGCTGCAAAAGTAAAGTCAGTGCCTGATGCTGATCCGGCGTAACATGGTCAGCTTTACTGGCCGCAAATAACACTCTGCTGATCCTGGGTTTGAAAATACTTCTCAGCCAGTGCTGCGGGCCATAATCAAAACTTTGCAAAATCAGCAGCAAACTTTGTTTTAGTTCCAAAAGCGCAGACTCGCCTGCGTTGAGAGCACCTAAAATATCAACCAGAACCACCTGACGGTCTAAACCAGAAAAGTACTGGCGGTAAAAGGGCTCAATTACTTTGCTTTGGTAGCTGGCAAAATGTTTTTGCATCAGGTCCACCAAAGCACCACCTTGTGCTAATTGTTCTGGCAATAAAGGCAGGAGTTGCAACAAAGGCGTGCCTGCAAATTCACCGGGCACCAATAACCGGCCTGGCTGATTTAAATAAGCACCAGCCACTTCACGGAATTGTTGCAGTAAGCTGCTGTATTCACTGCATAGCTCCTGCACAGAAAGCACTGAAACATCGTTTAAATCAACGGCCTCCAGCCGTTTTCTAAAAGTTTCTGCGGTGGCCGCTCTATGGGGTTGGGCAAAGAGTGACCAGCTTTGTTCACACCACTGCCGGTAACTTTGCTGCAGCATAGGTAAGTCCAGCAGCCACTCCCCCGGATAATCCACCAGCACCAGTTCAGTTTCCTGATAATCCTGAAAACGGGCGCGTAAGCTGGACTCGCTCTGATAACGCAAAGCTAAGGTTAACTGACTCCAGCCTACTGTTGACGGTGGCCAGCAGGCAGGTTGTTGCTGCAGGTAACTTAAGTTTTTTTCAAAACTAAAACGGGGCAATTGCAGCGACTGATTGTCATCAATGCGGGCACCTAACCAGCGTTGTTGCATCACGGAAAAAAAAGGTAAATGGGAAGAGTGACTTTGTGTCAGCTGATGCACTATAGCGGTCAGGAGCGCAGTTTTGCCTGCGCCACTCAGGCCTGTCACCCCCAGTCTGAGCTGACGGTGAAAGGTGCGCTTTGTCAGTTGTTCTGAATGCCAGCGCGCCTTTTTTAACCAATCCATGCAGTGTTCCTAGTGGGTGTTTGTTCGACAGTTCGACAAACTTATTCGCTATGTCGACTACAACTTGCTGATTTCTCTGTTCAGTTGAAACTTGGCAGAGGTGACATGAGTTTCCATGTCGCGTAAACGTAATTCCAGACTGTTAAACTGATTGACCAGGTGGTGCAAGGCCGATTTTGGCACTTCACCTCTTTGCCAAACCCGGGTTTTCACTTCCACAGGGCGTTCATCGTAAGAAGGTTCTGTCAGGCCTTTTTTTGCCTCATGCACGGATTTCTTTTCCAGAATAAACCAGGCAGCAACGTACAATACAGGCAATAAACCACCCAAACCTAATAACACCGAAGTGACCACAATCAACCGCACTAACCAGACTTCCCAGCCAAAGTAGTCTGCAATACCAGCACAGACCCCGGCCAGTTTGCCGTTGCGGTCATCCCGCAACAGCTCTTTGCGTATTTTAGTCATGTTTCTCTCTCCACTTCGGTGATTCCGCATCTAAAATCGCTTCCAGCGTTTTGATGCGGTCCGCCATTTTTTCGGCGCGATGAGACAACTCATTCAGTTGAGCCAGTTCACTGTCACCCAAACCTTCACCGATTTTGTTTTTGCTTCTGTAGTGCATAAAGACCCACAGTGGCGCTACAAAAATCATGAACAGGATGAACGGTATACCAATGACCTCACTAATTTCCATCTTTAGCTCCTACAACGCCTGATAATCAGGCGTTATCTTTTTTAGACATTTTAGCTTTTAATTCAGCCAGTTCGTTATCGATTTTGTCAGATGAGGCCAGTTCTGCAAACTCATCCTTTAAGGTTTTTTTGCCTAAATCGTAGGATTCAACCTGAGCTTCCAGCGAATCGATTTTTTGCTCATAACGCTCAAACTTGTACATGGCATCATTTAAGCGGTTGCTGTCTAAAGTGCGTTTTACGTCTAAACGGGATGACACTGTCTTCTGACGCATCAGCATAGCTTTCTGACGGGCTTTAGCATCTGCCAGCTTATCCTGCAGCTGAGCCACTTCATCCTGTAACTTGCTGACATGTTCATCTAAATGAGTAATGTCGGCAGCCACTGCTGCAGCCTGGTCGGCCGCTTTCTGACGTTCAATCAAGGCTGCACGGGCTAAGTCTTCACGTTCTTTGCTTAAGGCCAGTTCAGCTTTCGCCTGCCAATCGGCCACTTCAGCTTCTAACTTAGCCACAACACGTTGCAGTTCTTTTTTCTCTGCAATGGTTTTGGCTGAGGTAGAACGTACTTCAACCAGCGTGTCTTCCATTTCCTGAATGATCAGGCGGACCATTTTTTCCGGATCTTCTGCTTTATCTAATAAAGCATTGATGTTGGAGTTTACGATATCTGAGAAGCGAGAGAAGATACCCATACTATTTACCTCTTAATGACTTGTTGGATTCGCTATTACCTATTCAGGTTTCTTGCCAACTTGCCAAAATATTTTAAGTCATTGTTTTACATTAAATTTATTTATATCACAAAAAGACTATGCCAAGTTCATGTTATGAAATACACTACTTATTAGTTAATTTCACCACTTCGTAGATCCAAATGAGCAGAAGTTTTCAGCAAGACAACTTAATAGGCCAGTCCAACAGCTTTTTAAACGTTTTGGATCAGGTTTCTCAAATCGCTCCATTGCACAAACCTGTGCTGATCATTGGAGAAAGAGGCACAGGTAAGGAGCTGATCGCAGCCCGTCTACATTACCTGTCCCAGCGCTGGGATCAAAATTATTTAACCTTAAACTGTGCAGCGCTGAACGAAAATCTGCTGGAAAGTGAACTCTTTGGTCACGAAGCCGGTGCATTCACCGGGGCAGCGAAACGTCATGAGGGTCGCTTTGAGCGCGCCAATGGCGGTACTTTATTTTTAGATGAGCTGGCGAACACCCCTGCTATGGTGCAGGAAAAATTACTGCGGGTCATCGAATATGGCGAATTTGAGCGGGTTGGTGGCAGCCGCTCGGTCAAAGTGGATGTGCGTTTAATATGCGCGACGAACGAAGATTTACCTTCGATGGCTGAACTGGGTGAATTTCGTGCCGACTTACTCGACCGGCTGGCCTTTGATGTGATCACTTTGCCGCCCATGCGTGAACGTCAGGAAGATATTCTGGTGCTGGCCGAACATTTTGCCGTCAATATGGCGCGGGAACTGGGCTTTGAACTTTTCAGCGGCTTTAGTGAAAAAGCCAAACGTGTCCTGCTGGATTACGATTGGCCAGGTAATGTGCGTGAGCTGAAAAACGTGGTGGAACGCAGCGTCTACCGCACCAACAACCCTTATGTGCCGGTGCATCATATCCAGCTCGATCCTTTTGAGTCGCCATTTCGGCCCAGAACCAGGGTTCGTACTTTAGACCGCAAGCCGCAGCCAGACAAAGCAGTAGTAGCCAGCAAAGAGCAAAGCAGCGATAATCTGCAGCCTTCAGTAAAAGTGGCTTCTGCTTTTGAGTTTAATCAGGTACAGGATTTTAAAGTCTTGTCAGAAAACTTCGAAATGGATTTGATAAAACAGGCGCTTGCAGCCTGTCAGTTTAATCAGAAGAAAACCGCTGAAGCTTTGAATCTGACCTATCATCAGTTACGTGGTTATATGAAAAAGTACAAACTGCTGGACAGCCAACAATGATCAAAGCCTTACTGAGCCTGATGGTCCCCTGTGGCTCACTCTTGATACTCAGCGCCTGTCAGCCTGATATCCCGGAAACTATCCAGCAAGGCATGGTGTACTGCGCCGAAGGCTCTCCTGAGAGTTTTAATCCGCAGCGGGTCACCTCTGGTACTACTATTGATGCGATTAGCCAGCAGCTCTATGACCGTCTGCTGGATATAGATCCGGTCACTGGTGAGCTGTTGCCGGCTCTGGCCACAGCCTGGCGTTTAAGTGAAGATGGTAAAACCTACTGGTTTACCCTGCGTCCTGATGTGCAATTTCACCATACAGCGTTTTTCTCTCCGACCAGGCCACTGAATGCCGATGATGTCACTTTTACCTTTAACCGTATTTTGCAAACGGATCATCCTTACCATCAAGTCGGTGGGGCAAACTATCCGTATTTTCAGAGTGTCGACTGGGGCTCTCTGGTGAAGGCCGTTGTGGCAGAAAACAGTACCACAGTGCGCTTTGAATTAACCCGTCCTGACAGCTCATTTTTATCCAATCTGGCCACAGATTTTGCTGCAGTCTTGTCTGCGCAATACGCTGAAGATCTGTTGCGGCAAGGTACTCCAGAACTGTTGGACCAAAGACCTGTAGGCACAGGCCCCTTCTTTTTTAAAGAATATAAAAAAGACCAGTTTATCCGTTACTACCGCCATCCTGAGTACTGGCGTGGCAAAACCGAACTGACGCAACTGGTGTTTGATTTAGTGCCGGATAACGCCAAACGTATGGCTAAATTGCTGACCCATGAATGTGATGTTGTGGCTTATCCTCGTAACGCTGAGCTGAAACTCATTACCGAGCGCTCAGATGTGGAAGTGCAAAGCCAAACCAGCATGAATGTGGGTTTCTGGGCTTTTAATACCAAAAAACCCCCTTTTGATAATGTGCTGGTACGAAAAGCTTTGGCCTATGCCATCAATAAAGATGCGATACTGGATGCGGTCTACTTTGGTTATGCTGATAAAGCTAAAACTATACTGCCCCCTACCTCCTGGGCTTTTTACCATGACTTAGCCGAGCAGCAGTATGATCCGGTAAAAGCCAAAGAATTGTTAGCTCAGGCAGGTTATCCAAACGGCTTTCGTATGGATATCTGGGCTATGCCAGTACAACGTTTATACAACCCGAACGCGTTAAAAATGGCGGAACTGATGCAGGCGGATTTGGCCAAAATTGGGGTCCGGGCCAGCATAGTCTCATTTGAATGGAACAGTTTCAGACGTAAACTTTCAGAATTTGAGCACGATTCAGTGCTGATTGGCTGGTCTGCAGACAATGCAGATCCGGATAACTTTTTCCGCCCCTTGTTAAGTTGCAGTGCAGCAGAGTCAGGCAGTAACAGAGCCAACTGGTGCGATCCTAATTTTGACAACCTGATCAATCAGGCGCTGCTCACAGCAGATGTCAAACAAAGACGCAGTTTTTATTTAACTGCTCAGCTTTATCTGGACGAGCAAATGCCTTTGGTCAGTATTGCTCACTCCAAACGTTTTCAGGCCAAAAGTATCAAAGTCACAGGAGTCACCATTAACCCCTACGGTGGTATTTCTATGGCGGCAGCGAGAAAATCCTTATGATGCTGCATTATTTTTTACGCCGTGCTTTTTTAATAGGTTTTGTATTTGTCGCCTTAACTGTACTGGCTTTTAGTTTAAGTTACCTGTTCCCGGGTGAAGTGCTGAATAACATCTCCGGCCTGACAGATATTCAGCCGGAACAACGGCAGCAGTTGATTCAGTATTATGCTCTGGACCAATCTTTGTTGCAGCAATACATAGCTTATGTGAACCGTATTCTGGACGGTGAATGGGGCTTATCATTTTCCAGCCAACAACCTGTGTTATCTGAAATTATCGCTGTATTTCCAGCCACACTGGAACTGGCCAGCTATGCGCTGATTTTATCTTTTGTCTTGGGTATTCCTCTGGGTTTGTTTGCAGCAGTCAAAGCCGATAGTGTTTTAGGCAAACTGATTTCAGGGGTTACCCTGGTGGCTTACTCCATTCCTATTTTCTGGTGGGCGCTGCTGCTTATCATGTTGTTTTCGTTGACGCTTGGGGTATTGCCCACAGCAGGTCGTATTAATGTGCTATTTGATATCCCTACCTCCACAGGTTTTATGTTGCCGGATATCTGGTTGTCCGATATCAGCTATAAGTCTGAAGCCATCCAGGACGCTTTACGTCATTTGTTGTTACCGGCCATAGTGCTGGCCACTTATCCAACTACTGTGATGATCCGTTTTACCCGTGATTCGATGTTGGCCGTATTGGATCAAAGTTATATAAAAACAGCCCGGGCCAAAGGCTTAAGCCGGGCTCAGGTGTTGTATCACCATGGCTTGCGTAATGCGCTGCTACCTGTGATCCGGCAAATTGGTTTACAGTTTAGTACCCTGATCACGCTTGCCATGATTACCGAAGTGATCTTTTCCTGGCCCGGCATAGGCCAGTGGCTGTTGGACAGTATCTATCAGCGTAATTATCCGGCCATTCAGGGCGGCTTATTGGTGGTGTCCTGTTTAGTGATAGTAGTGAATATGCTGACTGAAATTCTGCATACCTTGTTTAATCCGCTGGCCAGGAAAGCATAAATGAAAAAATTCCGGCTGTATTTTGAGGAACAAAACCGCGGGCCTTTAACCCAGTTGTGGCAGCAGTTTCAGCGCCAGCATGCGGCGGTGTTTGGTCTGGTGATGTTTTCTTTTTTTCTGTTGCTGACGCTGTTTGCGCCTCTGATCACTCCACATAATCCTTATGTGCAAAATCCGGATCTGCTGTTACTGGCACCATCCTGGAGCGACCAGGGTTTAGTGCAATATCCATTTGGCACCGATGATTTAGGCCGTGATTTAATGTCCCGCCTGATGAAAGGGGCAACTTACACCTTCGGTATTGCACTGGTGACTGTGATTGGCTCTTTGCTGATGGGGTTAGCTTTAGGGGCTATGGCAGGCATGAGTAAAGGTGTTAAATCCAGTATTTTTAACCATGTGCTGGATTTAGCATTAACCATCCCTTCCCTGCTGTTGGCAATCATCATAGTAGCGGTATTAGGTCCTGGCCTGTGGAATACCACCTGGGCCATTATGCTGGCGCTGTTGCCCCAGTTTGTGCATGGGATACGTAACGCCATACAAGACACCTTAAAACAGGATTATGTGGTGGCTTACCGGCTGGACGGCGCGTCCAACTGGCAGGTATTGCGTTATGCAGTGTTGCCGAATATATGGGAGCATTTAACGGTAATGGCGACTATGGCGCTTTCAACCGCTATTCTGGATATAGCCGCTTTGGGCTTTTTAGGCTTAGGTGCACAGGCCCCAACTTCTGAATGGGGAGTAATGATTGCCGATGCGCTGGATTTGATTTATCTGGCGCCCTGGGCCATAGCTTTGCCGGGTATTTTAGTTTTTGCTGCGGTGTTGTCGGTTAATCTGGTAGGTGACGGCTTGCGTACAGCGATGAAAAAGCGGCGGGAAAACTGATGATTTTGCTCGATATTAAAAACCTGACGATAGAGCTGGAAACACCTGAAGGCTTAATTCGTGCTGTCGACAGAGTCAATCTGACCATAAGAGAAGGCGAAATCCGTGGCCTGGTGGGTGAATCTGGTTCAGGCAAAAGTTTAATCGCCAAAGCCATAGTAGGCGTGCTGAATAAAAGATGGCATATCACAGCAGATCGGTTCAGCTGGGCAGGTCAGGATTTGCTCCGGCTATCTTATGAGGAACAGCGCAAAATCATAGGCCGGGATATCGCCATGATTTATCAGGAACCCAGCCGCAGTATGGATCCGACCGCTCCTATTCTGGAACAGCTTATTGAGTCTATTCCGGATTCAGAACTGGAAAGCAGTTGGTGGGGTCGTCCTTTCGAACGTCGGAAAAAAGCCATAGCTCTGCTGCATAAAGTGGGTATTCGCGACCATCAGGCAATTTTTAACTCTTACCCTTATCAATTGCCTGAAGGGGTTTGTCAAAAGATCATGATCGCTATGGCGATTGCAAAAAAACCTAAGCTTCTGATCGCAGACGAACCGACCACAGCACTGGAAAGTACCACTCAGGCGCAATTATTCCGTTTGTTGGCCAGTTTTAATCAGCTCAAAGGCATGTCCATTTTATTGATTAGCCACGAGCTGGAAACCGTAGCCCGTAATACCCAAACCTTAAGTGTGCTTTATTGTGGTCAGTTGGTAGAAGCTGGCGAAACTGCAGCTATTTTGAAACAACCATTGCACCCTTATACAGATGCGCTGATTAAAAGTGTGCCTGAATTTCAGCCACAACTTGCCAGTAAACAAGCCTTGTACGCGCTGCAAGGCAGTATTCCGACCTTGCAGCATTTACCTATAGGCTGCCGTTTAGGGCCTCGTTGCCCCAATGCGCGTAAGGAATGTGTCAAAACACCAGTGCTGGATCGCTTACAAAACCACTACTTCAGTTGCCATTTTCCACTGCAGGGTAAGAAGTCATGACCACGCCTTTACTGGAAATCCGCCAGCTGTATAAAAGTTACCAGAAAGCTCAGGGGATCTTTGGCCGTAAAACTATTCAGGCGTTGTCTGATATCAGTTTTAGCCTGTACCCTGGTCAGACGTTAGCTATTGTCGGTGAAACCGGCTCAGGCAAAAGCACACTGGCAAAATTACTGGTAGGCATAGAAACACCAGACAGCGGTGAAATATTGCTGGAAGGTGAGATGGTGACCATCAGTGACTATAAAAAGTACAACCACGTGATCCGCTACATCTTTCAGGACCCTGCCCGCTCACTGAACCCGCATCAGAAAGTCGGACAAATGCTGGATGATGTATTGCGCTACAGCACCCAACTGGATGAGGAACAGCGCCAGGATAAAATTCATCAGACCTTACAGCAATTAGGTTTAATGGAAGAGCACGCTGATTACTACCCTCATATGTTCTCAGGCGGCCAATTACAGCGTGTAGCGCTCGCCAGAGCCCTTATTATGGATCCGAAGCTGTTGATACTGGATGAAGCTTTAACAGCGTTGGATCCGTCGCTGCGGGCTCAGATCGTAAACTTATTGCTGGAGCTGCAAAAAAACACCGGTTTATCTTATCTGCTGATCACCAACCACCTGCGTCTGGTGCGGCATATCAGTGACAGCATGCTGGTGTTGCATCAGGGCAAAGCGCTGGATTATGGGCTGACCCTTGAAGTATTCAACAATCCACAACATGACTACAGCAGAAAGCTGATTAAAAGCGCACAAAGTTAAAAACAGCGACAAGCCTAAACAGGCA